>PBQB01000029.1 GCA_002724895.1 Flavobacteriales bacterium | reverse complement strand
TCAACCAGTAGATGATAAAGCTGTTAAAGATCAACCAGTAGATGATAAAGCTGTTAAAGATCAACCAGTAGATGATAAAGTTTTAGAAAATAAACAGGAATCTATGGACGAAAAAAATAAAAAAGAAAATAATTAAAATAAGCTATAACTTTTATTTTTAGAAAGGATAAAGCATATTTTGTTTTATCCTTTTTTTTGAGTATAAATTTTAAATGAAGAAGTTTTTAAATGAAATATAAAAAGAAAAAATCAGCAGTTTTATTATTAGAAGATGGTACAATTTTTTATGGTAAAGGAGTTGGTATTCCTGGATTTTCTACTGGAGAATTATGTTTTAATACAGGAATGACGGGATATCAAGAAGTATTTACTGATCCTTCTTATTTTGGTCAACTAATGATTACTACTAACGCGCATATTGGAAATTATGGAGTTAATAAAGAAGAAGTTGAATCTGAAAATATAAAGATTTCAGGTTTGATTTGTAAAAATTTTAATAACGGTTATTCGAGAAAATTAGCTGATGGCAATTTAGAAGAATATTTTATAAAATATGATAAAATTATAATTTCAGATGTTGATACTAGAGCTGTTGTTAGACATATTAGAGATAAAGGGGCTATGAATGCAATTATATCAACATCTATTACAGATATAAATATATTAAAAAAAGAATTACATAAAGTCCCATCAATGGAAGGATTGGAATTATCATCATATGTTTCTACAAAAGAAACTTATTTTGTAGGAAATTCTAATGCAAAATATAAAATAGCCGTTTTAGATTTAGGAATCAAAAAAAATATTTTAAAATGTTTAGTTGAAAGAGATTGTTATCTAAAAGTTTTTCCAATGAACACAAAATATTCTGAAATTAAAGAATGGAATCCTGATGGATACTTTTTATCAAATGGTCCAGGAGATCCTTCTGCTATGCCGGAAATTGTTAATGAAGTAAAAAAAATCACAAACGATGGCCCTCCAGTATTTGGAATTTGTTTAGGACATCAAGTGATTGCATTGTCTGAAGGAATATCAACATATAAGATGCATAATGGACACAGAGGTATAAACCATCCAGTTATTAATGTTGTAACAGGAAAAGCCGAAGTAACTTCTCAGAATCATGGATTTAGTATTTCTAAGGAGGATGTTGAGAAGCATTCTAATATAGAAGTAACTCATTTAAATTTAAATGATGGAACAATAGAAGGAATAAAATTAAAAGATAAAAATTGTTTTTCAGTTCAATTTCACCCAGAATCTTCTCCAGGGCCTCATGATTCAAGATATTTATTTGATACTTTTATAAGTAATTTAAAAAAATAAAAATGAGTAAAATAATTGATATTAAAGCAAGACAAATATTAGATTCAAGAGGTAATCCTACTGTTGAGGCAGAGGTATATACTAAAAATTTTGTTGGTAGAGCATCGGTTCCTTCAGGTGCTTCAACAGGAAAGTATGAAGCAGTTGAGTTAAGAGACAATGATAATAGTAAGTATTTAGGTAAAGGGGTTTTAAATGCTGTAAAAAATATTAATTCAATTTTAAAAGATAACCTTAAAGGAATGTCCGTTAATGATCAGTCAAAAATTGACAGTGCAATTATTGGTTTGGATGGAACAAAAAATAAATCAAGTTTAGGTGCTAATGCTATGTTAGCTGTTTCTTTGGCTTGTACTAAAGTAGCTGCTAAAGAAGAAAGGATGCATATATTTCAATATGTTAATAAAAATAATATAATGAAATTACCAATTCCCATGATGAATATTCTTAATGGAGGTTCTCATGCTGATAATTCCATAGACTTTCAAGAATTTATGATTATGCCAGTTGGAGCTAACACATTTTCTGATGCGCTTAGAATGGGAACAGAGGTTTTTCATTATTTAAAAAGTGAGTTGTCTAACTTAGGTCTTTCTACAAATGTTGGAGATGAGGGTGGTTTTGCTCCCAACATTAAATCAAATGAGTTAGCTATAGAGTTAGTAATTAAGGCTATTAAATCTGCAGGTTATGTTGAAGGAAAAGACATTTTTATTGCAATTGACGCAGCAGCTTCAGAATTTTATAATAAAAAAGAAGGATTATATCATTTTCATCAATCAAGTGGAGAGAAGTTAACATCTTCTGAATTAGTTTCGTTTTGGAAAGGTTGGGTTAACAAGTATCCAATTATTTCTATTGAAGATGGACTGGATGAGGATGATTGGTCAGGGTGGGAACAACTTACTAGCTCTATTGGAGATAGAGTACAATTAGTAGGTGATGATTTATTTGTAACTAATGTTGACAGATTAAAAAAAGGTATCGATAAAAATATAGCTAACTCTATTTTAATTAAAGTTAATCAAATAGGTACATTTTCAGAGACAGTAGATGCTATCAAAATGGCGCAAGATAATTTATTTACAACAGTAATGAGTCACAGATCAGGAGAAACAGAAGATACTATTATAGCTGACTTATCTGTAGGATTAAATACTGGACAAATAAAAACGGGATCAGCTTCAAGATCTGATAGGGTTGCAAAATATAATCAATTATTAAGAATTGAAGAGATTTTGGGAAGTAAGGCATGCTATTTAGGAAAAGATTTTAAATATATAAAGTAAAAAAAATATGGAAAAAGAAGTTGAAATAAAATTTAACGGAAAGATGTATACTTTACCCGTCATTAAAGGAACTGAAGACGAAATGGCGGTAGATATTAGTAAATTAAGAAGCGACCTTAATCTTATTACATTAGATAGAGGATATAAAAATACTGGATCTACTTTGAGTTCTATTACTTTTTTAGACGGAGAAAAAGGTATATTAAGATATAGAGGTTATGCAATTGAAGAATTAGCTGAAAAATCCTCTTTTTTAGAAGTTGCTTATCTATTAATTTATGGTGAACTTCCTAATAAAAATGAGCTTGATAACTTTACTAATAATATATCAGAGCATACTTTAGTTCATGAAGATGTTAAATCTATTTTGGATGGATTTCCATCAAATTCACATCCGATGGGTGTTTTAGGTTCTCTAGTATCATCTTTGACTGCATTTTATCCAAAATCTCTTGATCCCAATCGTTCATCTGATGAAATTAATGGTACAATTATTAGAGCAATAGCAAAACTACCTACATTAGCTGCTTGGAGTTTTAAGAATAGAATGAGACAGCCAGTAGTATATCCTGATAATCGTTTAGATTATTGTTCAAATTTTATTAGAATGATGTTTTCTCTTCCAACTTTTGAGTATAAAATAAATCCAGTAATAACTAAAGCCCTTAATAAATTATTGATTTTACATGCAGATCACGAACAAAATTGTTCTGCCTCAACAGTCAGAATAGTTGGTTCTTCTCATGCTAGTTTATACGCTTCAATATCTGCTGGAATAGCTGCTCTTTGGGGTCCATTGCATGGCGGTGCTAATCAAGCTGTAATAGAGATGCTAGAGGAAATTAAACAAAGTGGCGGAGATGTAGATAAATATATTTCTAAGGCTAAGGACAAGTCGGATCCTTTTAGATTAATGGGTTTCGGTCATAGAGTTTATAAAAGTTTTGATCCAAGAGCAAAAATAATTAAAAAAGCAGCCCATGATGTTTTAGATCAATTAGGAATAAATGATCCTGTTTTAGATATTGCAATGAGACTTGAAAAAGTTGCTTTAAATGATTCATATTTTAAAACTAGAAATTTATACCCAAATGTAGATTTTTATTCTGGCATTATTTATCGGGCACTTGGAGTTCCTACAGATATGTTTACAGTTATGTTTGCTTTAGGTAGACTTCCAGGATGGATCGCTCAATGGAAAGAAATGAGAGAGAATAATGAACCAATTGGAAGACCAAGGCAAGTGTACACTGGTAAAAATTATAGAAAATATTTAGATATAAATCAACGTTAGATTGAGATAAAATTTCATATAATTTGAATGAGTTATAAAAGTATTAAAGATTGTATTCTAGACTTAAAACAAAATAATGAGTTAAAAGTAATTTCTAAGGAGGTAGATCCTGAACTAGAGATGGCAAGTATTCACTTGAACGAATTTCAAAGTAAAGGTAAAGCAATTTTTTTTAAAAATATTAAAAACACCAAATATCCAGCAGTATCAAACTTATTTGGTTCTTTAAAAAGAAGTAAATTTTTATTTAGAAAAAGTCTGTCAATTGTTAAAGATTTAATCAGGATAAAGACTAATCCAATAAGTATTTTAAAAAACCCTATTTCTTCATTATATGCAGCATCACATGCATTATATGCACTTCCAAAGAAAGTTAGATTTTCTAAAAATTTTGAAGAAATTTCTATTAACGATCTTCCAAAGATCAAATCATGGAAAGAAGATGGTGGAGCATTTATTACTTTACCTCAGGTATATAGTGAAGATATTAATAATCCAGGTATCCTAAATTCTAATTTAGGAATGTATAGAATTCAGTTAACAGGAAATAAATATATTTTAAACAAGGAGATTGGAATGCATTATCAAATTCATAGAGGTATTGGAGTGCATCAAAAAAATGCAAATGATAAAAATTTACCCCTTAAGGTTTCTATATTTATTGGAGGACCACCTGCTCACACTTTCGCTGCAGTAATGCCATTACCTGAAGGTATGTCTGAAGTTTCTTTNGCTGGAGTTTTNGCAAAAAGAAGATTTAGATATTCAATAAAAGANGGNTTTNTAATTTCAAATGANGCAGATTTTGTNATTTGTGGAGAGATNTTNCCTAATGATGTAAANCCAGAAGGNCCTTTTGGAGATCATTTGGGTTATTATAGTGTAATACATGATTTTCCTGTTTTAAAAGTTNCTAAAGTATATGCAAAGAAAGAGGCAATTTGGCCTTTTACTGTTGTTGGAAGGCCACCTCAAGAAGATTCTTTTTTTGGTAAGTTAATTCATGATATTACAGATAAAGCAATTGAAAAGGAAATACCTGGCTTAAAAGCAGTAAATGCAGTTGATGAAGCTGGAGTTCATCCATTACTTCTTGCCATAGGAAGTGAAAGATATACCCCATATAATCCTACAAAAAAACCGCAAGAGCTCTTAACAATTGCAAATCATATCTTAGGTACTGGTCAAATGTCTTTGGCTAAATATCTTTTTATTTGTGATCAAGATCAAGCTCCTGATATTGAAGATAAAAAATCTTATTTTACACATATTTTTAGAAAAGTTAATTGGAATCGAGATTTACATTTTTATACTAAAACTACAATTGATACATTAGATTATTCTGGAGAAGCTCTAAATGAGGGTTCTAAAGTAGTGATTGCAGTAGCTGGAGATGATAAAAGAAATTTAGTTGAAAAACTACCTGAATTTGATTTACCAAAAGGTTTTAACAAAAAATATTTACTGACTCCAGGTAATATGATTGTTCATGGAAATGGTAATATCAATGATTTGATTTTATGTTTGGAAAAAGAAAATATTATTGAACTTGCTATGGTTACTTTGATTGATGATATTTTTCCAAATACTATTTCTTTTGAGGATTGGTTGTGGATTACTTTTACAAGATCTAATCCTTCTCATGACATTTATGGACTAAATTCTAAAATTATTAATAAACACTTTTCATGTTCCACACCAGTAATTGATGCAAGAATTAAACCACATCATACTAAAATTTTGACTCGTTAGTTTATTATATAATCATTTAATTTCTTGTTAATTAGTTTGCTAAATTTTTTAGCTCCTTTTTTATTTAAGTGATCCGGATTGAAAAAATCTGATTTTTTAAAATTATTATTAATAGCATAATCCCAAAATTCTATATTATTCTCTTTACAGATTTTTTTTATGATAGAATCATTTTGAAAAATTATACTCTTGTCAAGAATTAAGTTATAATCTTTATATGTAGGTGTGGAAAAAAAAATTGGTGTAATATTATTATTTTTTAGAGTTGATATAAGTTGATTAATTTCATCAAGAACAATTTTTTTTTCGTTAGATTGAGTAATTAATTTGTTAAAATTACTAATTCTGTTTTTATACCAATTTAAATTAAACGATTTTTCTTCTGTACCAGTAAAACCAATGAATCCTTGAATTATAGTGTCTGTTTTATCAACTCCAGCTTCAGTATCAAAATTTATATAATTATTAAATTTTTTTCTATTCCATCTTGATTTTAAATCTTTTTTTATAAGCGAATATGAAATTAAAGGAGAGTATCCAAAAATTAGTGGAGATAGATTTGCTTTGAAATAATTTTCATTTGGATACTTTATTCCATTTCCATAGTAAGACCAGATATTTCTTTCTCCTCTTTGTTTAGAGAAATACAATGAATGGTAATCTAAACTGATAAGAACATATTTTAATTTTTTCATTAAATCTAGATTTCTTATTGTAATTTCTTTGTCAAAATAAATTGATTGTCCTAAGTTTGCTGTATTAAAAGCGTATAAATTAAAAAATTTAGGATTAATTCCATAATTTGCATGAGAGTTTCCTAATATAAGCACTTCAATTTTATCTGCATTTTTTTTAAGTGTGATATTTTTTTCTTGATAAAGTGAATTAATGTTTCTTAAATAACTGTCTATAGAAATAACAAATATTATAATTGGTAAAATAAAAAGTAATATTTTTTTTATAAATAATTTCATCAGAACTGAAAATAAATAAATTCTTGTTTGTTTTTACTATAAATAAATATAAGAAACAAAATGAAATAATAAAAACACCATTTAATAATTTTATTCCACTTTGAGCTAAATTTCTCAAGAGCATAATTACCCTCTTTTCCTAACCATTCAATCATTAAAAGAAAAATTATTAAAATGGAAAATTTTAGTATGTTAATATTTGGTACTGAAATATTGGGACTTTCAAAGTAAAGATTAGTGAACATATGATAAATGTATGAAAATGCATGATTTGTATTTTCAGCTCTAAAAAAAATCCAAGAAAATGTAACTAAAGAAAAGGTTAAAATTATTTTTATTAAATCTGAAAAGCTTGGTAAAAAAGAAGTGCTTTGTATAATTTTTATATGTTTTCTATTGTGATTGGATAAAATTAATGGTAAGAAATATATTACATTTATTAATCCCCATATAATAAATGTCCAATTTGCTCCGTGCCAAAATCCACTTAGAACAAAAATAATTATTACATTTCTGATGATTTTTATTTTACTTACTCGACTACCACCTAAAGGAATATAAATATAATCTTTAAACCAAGTAGTCAACGAAATATGCCATCTTCTCCAAAATTCGGCAATATCTCTTGAAAAGTAAGGAAATGAAAAGTTTTGCATAAGATTTAATCCAAATAATTTTGCTGTTCCTATAGCGATATCTGAATAGCCTGAGAAATCACAATATATTTGAAATGAAAAAAAAATTGCACCTAAAATTAATGTAGTTCCAGAATATTGTGAAAAATTTAAGAAAATATCATTCACTACAAGCGCGCAATTGTCTGCAATGACAATTTTCTTAAATAGACCCCATAGTATTAACCTTAACCCTTCTACTCCTTGTCTATAACTAAACATCCTAGTTGATAAAATCTGCGGCAATAAATTTGATGCGCGCTCGATTGGTCCTGCAACAAGTTGTGGAAAAAAACTCACAT
>PBQB01000028.1 GCA_002724895.1 Flavobacteriales bacterium | reverse complement strand
ATTTTAGCTTCAATAGTTGTAGTTAAAGGAGGTGCAGATCCTTCCGATTTGTATGCTGTAGATGGTATTTCTGGTGGAACTATAACTTCCGATGGAGTTACTTACATGTTAGAAGAGCGATTAAATATGTACCTCCCTTATTTACAAATGATGAAAATCAATAGTGAAGTTAATTCAATAATGTTAGATTTAGATTCTACTTCTAATTTAGTAGATTCAATAATAATATAGACTACAAAAATGATATCCAAAAAAAATCAAAAATTATTAGTTGATCCTTTAGATGATAATAATCCTATTACAGTACAAGTATTAGGTATTTGCTCTGCACTTGCAATTACCGTTCAACTCGAGCCTGCAGTAGTTATGTCTCTGTCTGTCTTAGTTGTTCTTTCTGTTGCTAATGTGGTAGTTTCATTATTAAGAAATTTAATTCCATCTAGAATTAGGATTATTGTTCAGCTAGTAGTCATTGCTACACTAGTTATCTTAGTTGATCAAGTTCTAAAAGCGTTCGTTTACGATGTTAGTAAAGAACTTTCTGTATTTGTTGGTTTGATTATTACAAATTGTATCATTATGGGTAGATTAGAGGCATTTGCTTTAGGAAATACTCCTGGTAAGGCATTTCTTGATGGTTTAGGTAATTCTTTTGGATATGGTATGATTTTAATTATAGTTGCATTTTTTAGAGAATTATTAGGTTCTGGAACTTTATTTGGAAAGCAGGTTATTCCTTTAGAATGGTATATTCAAAATGGTGGTTTTTATGAAAATAATGGAATGATGATTTTACCTCCTATGGCTTTAATTACTGTAGGGATTTTAATTTGGTTACAAAGAATGCGAAATAAAAAATTAATAGAAACTAATTAAACAATGGAAGAATTAGTAAATATATTTATAAGAGCAGTATTTATTGAAAATATGGTTTTTGCATACTTTTTAGGTATGTGTTCTTATCTTGCTATTTCAAAAACTGTAGAAACATCTGTTGGAATGGGTGGAGCTGTTGTTTTTGTTTTAGGAATTACTGTTCCAATCAATTACTTACTAGAGAATTATGTTTTACAAGAAGGAGCATTAGCTTCATGGTTAGGAGATGACTTTAAAGAAGTTGATTTAAGTTTTTTATCTTTTATAATGTTTATTGCTGTCATTGCATCAATGGTTCAACTGGTAGAAATGCTTATTGAAAAGTTTTCTCCTGCATTATATGGTTCATTAGGACTATTTCTTCCTTTGATTGCTGTAAATTGTGCAATATTGGGATCCTCATTATTTATGCAAGAAAGAGCATATAACAATATAACTGAAGCAACAGTTTTTGGTCTAGGATCAGGAACAGGATTTTTTTTAGCAATTGTTGGTCTTGCAGCTATTAGAGAAAAAATAAGATACTCTAATGTTCCTGCTCCATTAAGAGGGTTGGGGATCACCTATATTATTACAGGATTGATGGGTATTGCGTTTATGAGTTTTATGGGAATTAAGTTATAATTTTTTAAATGGATTTAATCAGTACAACAACAATAATTAGTAGTGTAGTAGTTTTTTTAACAGTGATTATTACTTTAGTAAGTATACTTTTATTTACTAAAAGTAAATTGACTCCTGCTGGAAAGCTTAAACTAATTATTAATGGAGAAAAAGAACTAGAAGTTGAAGGTGGAAATACTGTTTTGACAACTTTAAGTGATGCGGGTATTTTTTTACCATCTGCTTGTGGTGGTGGTGGAACTTGTATTCAGTGTACTTGTCAAGTTCATAAAGGAGGAGGAAGTATACTGCCTACAGAAAAGCCACATTTTTCAAGAAAGCAAATAGCTGATAATTTTAGATTAGGATGTCAAGTAAAGGTTAAGGAAGATATGGAGATAGAAATTCCAGAAGAGGTATTTGGAGTAAAGGAATGGGAAGCTACAGTAGTTTCTAATTACAATGTAGCTACATATATAAAAGAGTTTATAGTCGAAATTCCAGAAGACATGGATTATAAAGCTGGAGGCTATATACAGATTAAAGTTCCTGCTGGTGAAGTTAAATACTCAGATATGGATATTAAAGCTCATCCTCAAGATCATCCAGGTGAACCAGACAAATTTGAAGAGGATTGGTCAAAAGGTTCTTTTGCAATGAGACATCTTGTAATGAAAAATGATGATGAGATTGTCAGAGCTTATTCTATGGCATCATTTCCTGCAGAAGGAAGAAAAGTTATGTTAAACGTAAGAGTTGCTGCTCCTCCTTGGGATAGAGAAAAAAATAAATGGGCAGATATCAACCCTGGAATTGCATCATCTTATATTTTTGGATTAAAAGAAGGTGATAAAGTAACAATTTCTGGTCCTTATGGAGAATTTTTTATTAATGATAGCGAAGCTGAAATGTTGTATATAGGTGGAGGAGCAGGAATGGCTCCAATGCGTTCGCATTTATATGAGCTTTTTAAAACAATTAAAACAGGAAGAAAGGTAACCTTCTTTTATGGTGGAAGATCAAGAGCAGAGCTTTTTTATATTCATTATTTTAGGGATTTAGAAAAGGATTTCCCAAATTTTAAATTTCATCTTGTTTTATCTGATGCTAAACCAGAAGATAATTGGATAGAGAAGAAAGATTTAAACGATAAAAATGGCGATGGTTTTGTAGGATTTGTACATAATATTGTGATAGATAAGTTTTTATCTAATCATGAAAGTCCAGAAGATCTAGAATTATATTTTTGTGGTCCTCCATTAATGAATCAGGCAGTTTTAAAAATGGCTGATGATTGGGGTATTCCTGATGAGAATGTTCGTTTTGATGATTTCGGAGGATAATATATATCGTAATTGATATATAATTATGAGATACATTATTTTATTTTTTTTAATAATATTTACTTCTTGCAATAATTCAGACAATTTAGTATTGATTATAAATTCAGGTAAAGCTCAAGGTACTTTTTTTCATATACAATATTTATCAAAAAATGCCCGGGATTATAGTTTTGAAATTGATAGTATTTTTTTAAAGATAGACAGTTCCCTTTCAATTTATAAAGATTATTCATTAATTTCTTCATTAAATAATGGTAAAATGATTGAAATGGATAGTCTATTCAAAAAAGTTTTTTATATGTCAAAAGATGTATATAATGAGACTAATGGAAGTTTTGATTGTACTATTTATCCACTTGTTAAAGAATGGGGATTTTATAATTTTTCATTTGATGATTCTTTAGTGATTGATTCCTTGAAAATTGATAAACTATTGGATAATATAGGATTTAGTAAAGTTAATTTTAAAGGAGATAGTTTAAAATTAATAGATAAAATGCAATTAGATTTTAATGCTATAGCACAAGGATATACTGTTGATATTATTGGGGGATTTTTACAAAAAAAAGGATGTACAGATTTTTTAATAGAAGTAGGAGGTGAATTATTAGCTAAAGGAAGAAATGCAGACGGAGAAATTTGGTCAATTGGAGTAGATAAGCCAACAGATACAATTAATTATGCTGATAGATTTCAGTTTATTTTAAATTTAGATGATAAGGCAATAGCAACTTCAGGTAGTTATAGAAAATTTTTTACTATTAATCAAACTAAATATAGTCATACCATTAGTCCTTTTACTGGTTTTCCTTGTTCAAATCGTTTGTTAAGTGTTTCTGTTATTCATAGTAGTTGTGCTTTAGCTGATGCTTATGCTACTGCTTTTATGGTGATGGGGGTTAAGAAGATAAAAGAGTTTATTATTAATAAACCAGAGATTGAAGTTTATCTCGTTTACACAGATAAAAATAATAATTGGAAAACTTATGTGAGTCCAAATTTAAAGAATAGGATTAGAAATTAATTTTGATCGCAGTCAGATGGTTTTTTACCACAATAACCACAGGTTTCACCTTCATTATTAATCAAAGGATTTGCACTAGCGCAAGTACCAGCAAATTTGCCATTTTTTTTAAATATAATTTTTATTCCAATTCCAATAAATACTAATGACATGCAAATAATGCTTATAATAAAAAGAGATAAAAAATTCATTTTGTAAAAATAAATAAAAAGAACTATTTGTCAGTACTGTACGAATAGTTCTTTTTACTTAATATATTTATTCAATCTTTATTATTTTTTTAATAATAATTTCTTTACCGGTATTAATATTTAAATGATATACACCACTTTTAAAGTGATTAATATTTATTTTTCTATTATTAGATTTTTGATTTAAAACTAATTTTCCATAAATATTATATACTTTGACAGAGATAAATTTACCATCTTCAATGATGATTTGGTTTCTGGTTGGGTTAGGATGAATGGAAAATTTGTTCTCCAAATTTGAGGTGTTAGATATTTGTTGAGCACTTACATTTACATCATCAATATATAAATTATTACCACCATTATAAGTAGCTCTTAAGGCAATATTAACATCTGATTCTCCATCATAGTCACTTAAGTCAACTGTATGAGTTTGCCAATCTGTAGATGATGGATAAAAATGCCCTCCACTAACGGCGCCACTTACTGTACTTAGATTACCCCCAACTAGTACGCTTGCTTCATTCCATGAATTGCCACAATCTAAAGAAACTAATACTTGTAATTTAGAGTTATCCCAACTATTTTGCACTGCATGAGCATATGAAAAAGACATTTCATTATTTGAGCTATTACTAAAATCAACTTTTTCCCATAACATGGTGACTTGATCATTTGTGTTCCAGCCTTGATAAAATCTAAATCGATATGATTTTGGACTATTTCCATAACCTCCTAATGCCCAATTAACATTTGAATTTACACTATTATCTACAACATATGTATTTGTATTGTTTGGATTTTCAATCAAGCCATTATTTAAAATTGCTTGTCCAGGAGTATAATTGTCAAAACTTTCTGTAAATGTTGTAGAAAAAGGTGTATTGGATAATAAATTAAATTCTCCACTACTAACTAAATTATTATTTGATATACTATCAACATATGAAGATCCATTCATTGTATTAACACTGTAACTTATATTATTTGTTCCCGATGGAACCGTAATAGCGGGAAAAGAAATAGTACTATTCCCTCCAGCAGGAATTGAATTGTATACACTTTGTGTTACAGGGTTATTAGAATTAAGAACATAGCTCACTTCAAATGTATCAATTGGTATATTGCTATTATTAGAAACTGTGATTTTAGGAGTAATATTGTTATCACAGTATGAAGAAGGCATAACCATGCTCGTACTAGCTGACATATCTATTAAATTTGTTCCTGGTGGAACATTGTATGATAAACTAGCTTTATTTCCAGTAATAATATTTTCTTGACCTTCGGCTGCAAATACTAGCACTTCTAAATTAAATAAATCAAAGCTGACACCATTAAGATTGCTTGGAATTGTGTAGGTGTAAGTGTCTGTCCAAAATCCTGAAGATACTGGAATAGCTTCTCCCCATTGACCTGTCAAAAGATGTCTTAACATATGTTGATGATTATATGTTGGATTCCAAGGGCCTGGAATAATTCCACTAGGATTATAATTGGCTGCGCCACTTTGAGGGCCTGGGATATTATTTTGTAATAAAGCAACATTTATATTATTTGTCACACCTTGAGGCACAGTTCCAGTATAATATGTTTCAACAATTACTGTAAGTACTCTTGTTGTTACATCTATTGTTGCTTGAGCAGCAACATTTATATATGAACTTTCAGATAAGGTTTGATTAGTAGCTGTTGTCCAATTTCCTCTACTCATAGCGGTAGTTGCTACACATCCACTTGAACTTGTTTGATTCAGTCCCTGAGAACTAAAATCTATTCTGTTTACTGTTCCAGCTGGATAACCACAAGTTCCACTTAAATTACTTATAGCAGCTCCAAACGAAGTATTAAAGTCTGTTCCTGGACCTTGAGGATTTGCATAGCTTCCAGTATGTATATTAATTAAAAAAACATCGTTTGGATTTGCATTATTTAATGTTTGAGCAATAGCATGACCATCAGGACAAAATCCACAACTAATTCCAGTAAACTCTTCAAGAATTACATTTTTATTTTCAGCAGTAGTACTAACAAAATTTTGTGAAAATAGGCTTAATGTTATTATAGACAAGCAAATTGATAATATTTTTCTCATATTTTTATGATTTAGGTCTCTAACTTACAAAAAAAAGTTAAATCAGCAGAATTTTGTATGTATGTTTGTAAATAAAAATATTAACATGAAAGATAGACTAATTGCTTTTGATAGATTGATAAATATAATGGACGAACTTAGAGAAAAATGTCCATGGGATAAAAAGCAAACTATGGAAAGTTTAAGATATTTAACAATAGAAGAATTATATGAATTATCTGATGCTATTTTGGACGGAAATATGGATGAAATAAAGAAAGAACTTGGAGATATTTTATTACATATAGTATTTTATGCTAAAATTGCTTCTGAAAAAAATAAATTTAACATTACAGATGTCATTAACGGTATTTGTGAAAAATTAATTTATCGACACCCACACATTTATGGAGATAAAAAAGTGAATGATGAATTTGAAGTAAAAAGAAATTGGGAAAAATTAAAAATGAAAGAAGGTAAAAATTCAGTTTTAGAAGGAGTTCCTAATTCTCTTCCTGCTATTGTAAAATCTTATAGAATACAGGAGAAAGTAAGAGGTATTGGTTTTGATTGGGATAATACCGATCAAGTATTGGATAAAGTTAAAGAAGAAATTATTGAATTAAAAGAAGAGGTAAAAAATGGAGATTTGGATAAAATAGAATCTGAATTTGGAGATGTATTATTTGCTTTAATTAATTATTCTAGGTTTATTGGAATTAACCCAGAAAACGCTTTAGAAAAGACAAATAAAAGATTTATAAATAGATTTCAGATAATGGAACGATTAATTAAATCAAAAAATCTTGATTTATCGGAAATGAAATTAAAAGAAATGGATGAGTTTTGGGAAAAAGCAAAAAAAATATACAATCAAAAATAAATTAGTTATTTTTACTCATAAAAAATTATAATATGAATAAACAATTTTTTTTCTTTCTTTTTTATATATCTCATTTTTATTTATCGGCTCAATCATTTGATGGGTTTGCATTATTTAATTCTTCAGGATCTTCCACAACAAAACTAATTGATAAAAATTTAAATATTGTTCATGAATGGAATACAACAACTGATTGTAATTATACTGTTTTACTTAAAAAAAATGGTAATTTGGTAAGAGGTACTAAATACTCTGGTAATATACTAAATGGTGCTGCTGATGGAGGTAGAGTTCAAGAGTTAGCCCCAGATGGGTCGATAGTTTGGGATTTTATTTACTCAGATGCGAATCATTTAAGTCATCATGATATGACATTGATTGGAGATAATGTTTTGCTTACAGCTTGGGAGGTTAAATCAGCCGCAGAAGTTTCTGCAGCGGGATACACAGGAAATATAGGAAATGCTGGTAAATGGCCAACTCATTTTATAGAACTAGAACCTGATGGAAATGGTAGTGCGAATATTGTTTGGGAATGGCATATTTGGGATCATTTATGTCAGGATGTTGATCCAAACAAACCAAATTATGTTACAAATATTTCTGAACATCCTCATTTGATAGATATTAATATGATTCAAAATTCTGGAGGTGGCCCTGGTGGAGGAGGGGGAGATTGGTTTCATGTTAATGGGGTTGATTATAATGAAGAGCTAGATCAAATTGTTTTTTCATCTCGATTTTCTTCTGAGATTTATATCATTGATCATAGTACTACAACTCAGGAAGCAGCTGGAAGTACTGGTGGAAATTCAGGAATGGGAGGTGATATATTGTATAGATGGGGGAACCCTTCTAATTATGGAATGCCTGGAGCACAAATCATCACTAGTGCAGTTCATGATTCTAGATGGATAGAGAATGATGGAAGACCAAACGGAGGATTTTTACAAATATTTAATAATTGTGGTAATGGATGTACTGGTGGAGGTCCAAATTCTCAAGCTAATTCAACAATTGATGGAATAGAAACACCATGGGATCCATTAACCAAAACATATACTAGAAATGCAGGGCAACCATTTGGTCCCAGTTCTTATACAACAAGATATGAATGTCAATACTCATCTGGAGGACAGTCAGCTTCAAATAGAATGTCTAATGGAAATATTTTTGTGAATGCTTCTGGAAGTGGAGCAGGAGTAATGTATGAAGTTGATGGAATTACTGAACAAATAGTATGGGGGCCATACCCATCTGATTCACAAAAAGGATTTAGATATGAATGTGATTACCCGGGTATAATAGCACTAAAAAATTGGTTGTCAGATACTACTACATGCTCTTTTCCATCAAATGATAATTTTATTGATGAAGAAAAAAAATTTATTATTTATCCAAATCCATCAAGTTATGATATTAATATAGATTTAGCATTATTAAATCAACAAATTGAAGGGTTATTTATTTATGATATGTTTGGAAAAATAGTTTTTTCTCAAGAACATTTTTTAAATAATAATTTTAGTTTTACTTTAGATGGACTTAAAAGAGGGATTTACACAATTAATATACTAACTTCATCTAATTTATACACAAAACATTTTTCATATTTAAAGTAATGTTTTTTAAGAAATTAAACATTATTTTATTTCTTTTAATTTTTACTAATTCTATTTTTTCTCAAAATGATTTTTATGATACTGATTCTTTAAGAGAGATTAGAATTTCATTTTATGATTCTAATTGGGATTATCTTTTAGATAGTCTCTATATTAAAGGGGATAATGATAGGATACTGGCATCAGTTACCATCGATGGTAATTTTTATGATAGTGTTGGTGTTAGATATAAAGGATTTAGTTCTGTTAGTGTAGATAGAGTAAAAAATCCTTTTAATATTAAATTAGATTATGTTATTGATGGACAAAATCATCAGGGATTTGATAAGTTAAAACTTGCAAATGTATTTCAAGACCCATCATTTGTTCGAGAAGTATTGAGTTATGAAGTATGTAGAAAATATATGCCTTCTCCAAAAGCAAATTATGCTAATGTTTTTATTAATGATACATTATGGGGATTGTATACAAATGTAGAAGCCATAAACAAAGATTTTTTAGTTAAAAATTATAAATCAAAATATAATCCATTTTTCAAATGTAATCCTAAAAATATAGATATTCAAGTTGGTGGTGAAAATTCTAATTTAAGTCAAAGTCATGGTACAGATAGTTTAGATTATTTCCCCTATTATGATCAAAAGTCCAATTTTGGATGGTCAACTTTATATAATTTAATAGATACTTTAAATAACTATATTGATAGTATAGATAATATTTTAAATGTAAATAGAACTCTATGGATGCATGCATTAAATTATGCTATGGTAAATTTTGATTCATATATTGGTTATGCGCAGAACTATTATTTGTATTATGATAATGCAAAACAATGGAATCCAATTATTTGGGATTTAAACATGTCGTTTGGAAGTTTTAGGTTAACAGATGCATCACAGCTATATTTTAATGGTTTTGATATTAATCAAGCCCAAAATATGGATCCATTAATTCATCATAATTACATTTCAACATCGCCAAGACCTCTTTTGAAGAAGTTGTTTGAAAATGATAGACATAGAAAAATGTATATAGCCCATATAAGAACAATAATTGAAGAAAACTTTATAAATCAAGATTATATAAATAGAGCTCAATTTTTACAAAATTTAATTGATCAAAGTGTGCAAAATGACACAAACAAATTTTATTCTTATTCTGACTTTACAAGTAATTTAAATAATCAAGTTATTTTATCAACATCAATTTGTCCTGGAATTAGTCAATTAATGGATACACGTTCTAGCTATCTTTCTTCTTATTCAGGATACAGTGGAGAACCATATATTTCTAATATTACAACAAATTATCAGAATTTTGTTGTTGGTGGAGATTTATGGATTAAAGCAGAAATTAGCAATGCAAACTTTGCACAAGTTCAATTTAGATTTGGTGAAAATGAAAGGTTTACATCTTTAACAATGTATGATGATGGGAATCATAATGATGGTATTGCAGGAGATGGTGTTTATGGATGTAAAATTTCAAATTGTAGTAATTCAATTGATTATTATGTTTATGCTGATAATGATTCTGCTGGAATATTTTCTCCTAAAAGAGCATCTTTTGAGTTTTATAATTTGACAATTCCAATTCAAAAAGGAGATTTAGTAATTAATGAGTTAATGTCAAATAATCTAAGTGTTGTGGCTGATAAAAGTGGAAAGTATGATGATTGGATAGAGTTATATAATAAATCTACTTATCCAATTTCAACTAATGGATTATATTTGTCAGATACCTTGTTAAATTTATCTAAGTGGAAATTACCTAATCATGTTATAAATCCAGATTCATATTATATAATTTGGGCTGATGAAGATGAGCATCAAGGAGGTAAGCATGCAAATTTTCGTCTTTCTAATAATGGTGAAACTTTAATATTAGCTAATATGGATAGTACAGTTATAGATTCTATAACATTTATTTCTCAACCAAATGACATGTCATATTCCAGAAGTCCAAATGGGTTTGGAGGTTTTACAGTTTTAACTCCAACATTTAGTTTTAGTAATGATTTTGCATCTAACGTTCATGAAAACACAAAATTTTCTAATTTTATTGCATATCCGAATCCATTTACAGATAAATTATTTGTGAATACTAAAGAAAAATATAGTATAAGAGATATATTTGGAAGAGAGGTAAATTTAAATAACTTCAATTACCATGAAACATCTTCTTGGAGTAAAGGAGTTTATTTTATACATTTGAATAATAAAAATAAGCAAGTAGTTAAGATATTAAAAATATAGTTTATGAAATATATTCATGTGTTTATTTTCTTTTTTTATAGTCTCAATATTGTTTCTCAAACAATTACTAATTACACTGAAGCCAATGGTTTAATCTCAGATTTTGTTGAGTGTATTGCGGTTGATAAGATAAATCCTTCTATAATTTGGATAGGTACATCAATAGGTTTGCAAAAGTTTGATGAAGCAAATTTAAGTTGGACAACATATACCCAGGCAAATTATCCTAATATGCCATCTGATAATATTAAAGTGATAGCTACAATGAAAAACGGAGATGTATGGATTGGAACAGATTATGGTGCAGGTAAATTTGATGGAACAAATTGGATAACTTATGATAATAACAATGGTTTAATTAATAATCAAGTAAGAAGTATAGATGAGCACCCAGATGGAGATGTTTTTATAGGAACTATAAGTGGACTTTCATATTTTTCTAGTTCTAGTTGGATTTCTGTTGGAGCTCCTAATTTGCATTGGAGTGGAGTTAATGCCACTGCATTTGATTCTAATGGCGATGTTTGGATTTCTTCTCCTCTTGGTGGAATCACACATTTTGATGGTCCATCAAACTTCATCACATACGACACTTCAAATGGAATTTTATCTCAAAATGTTACTGATTTAATTATTGATGAGTATGATAATAAATGGATTGGAACTGGTGGAGGTTTGTCTATTTTAGATTCAACAAACTTGGTTGTAACTAATTATACTAGAATGTATGTTTTGCCACCTCCAGACACATTAAATCCAGTAGTAAATCTTTCTAGCTTTTCTGATTTAGATGAGTCTATATACGGAGTTTGGGCTTCAATTTATGTTGGTTATTTAGGTGTTGGTGGTGTAGCAGGTTATGGTTATAATATGAATCAGCAGTGGATAGATTTTGATGTGTCTGATGGCCTTGCAGGACTAAATGTTAGAGGTTTAGATTTAAGCTACGATTCATCTCCTTATATTTGGGTAGCTACAAGTACTGGTATATCTAAAATATCATTAACGGCAACGAAAATTAATGACATAAATCATGTAAATAAAGTGAAATTATATCCTATACCAATTAAATCTTTATTGAATATATCTTCATCTGAAAAAATTGAAAAATTAACACTTTACAATAACTTAGGTGCTATTACTTCTTTTAAAAAACTAGTTAATTCTTCTAGAAATTACAAATTAGACTTATCTAGCTTTTCCTCAGGAATATATTATCTGTCAATAGAAGGCAAGAAAAACATAGAGAATAGAAAGATTATCATAGAATAATTAATTATTAATAAAAAGTTATCTTAAATTTACCACAAAGTTAATTTATGAAAAAATCAATTATAATTTATCTCCTTTTTTTTCCAAATTTGATCTTTACTCAAAATGTTTTTGATTTAGGAGTTAGAAATATAGAAATATTTTTTAGTGAAGTACATTGGGATGATACATTAGATTTATATTATTCTAACGGAAATGGGCAAAGATTAGTAGCTGATTCAATTATCATTGATGGTGAAGTTGACCAAAATGTTGGTATAAAATACAAAGGGAATAGCTCCTACAATATTAATAATGGAAAAAATCCAATGAATATTCGATTAGATTACATTAATAATGGGCAATCAATAGATGGATATAATGTGCTTAAGTTATCTAATGGATTTAAAGACCCAACATTTGTTAGAGAAATGTTAAGCTATAAAATTGCTCAAGAATTCATGCCTGCTCCAAAAGCTACCTACGCTAATGTTTCCGTAAATGGAGTTTTAGTTGGTTTATATGTCTGTGTTCAATCTGTAGATGATGATTTTACAAATGAAAATTTTTATGAAAGAAAGGGTCCATTTTTTAAAGCAGAAAATACTGGAATAAACATACCAAATTGCTCAGGTCCATTAAGAGTTTGGGATCATTATTTAGATACTTTATGCTACCAAAGAGCATATGAAATGCAATCGTCTAATGATTGGACTAAATTGTCACATTTTCTTGATACAGTTAATAATCATTTTACTCATATTGAAAATGTTTTAGATATTGATAGAACTTTATGGATGATGGCATTTGAAAATCTACTTGTTTGTCTAGATGGACCAATTAATTCCATACCACATAATTTTTATTTATTTCAAGATAATAATGGAAGATTTTCTCCGATTATGTGGGATATGAATCAATCTTTTGGAACTTTTACTAATGGATTACCAACACCTGTTAATAATCAAGATTTACAGCAACTAGATATTTTTCATGGAGCTTCTAATAATCTAAATATCATGAATATGAAGATGTTTTCTGTTGACCAGTATAAAAGAATGTATGTTGCTCATATGAAAACAATTATAAATGATTATTTTGTAAATGGTGAATATATTTCTATAATTTCTGATTTACAACAATTAATTGATAGCTATGTTTCTACAGATCCAAATTTATTTTTTCCATATTCTGCATTTAGTGCAAATGTAAATTCTTCTATTGGTAGCAATATAGGTATAACTGAATTAATGGATTCACGAATTAATCACCTTCAATCTTTACCTGAGTTTTCTGCAAACCCTCCAATAATAGATAATTTATCTTCAAATCCAATATCTGTTTTACCACATAGTTCAGTTAGTATCACATCAAATATTAGTAATGCGGATTATGCTTATCTTGGATATAGGTTTAAGTTTGCTGATAAGTTTGAAAAAGTACAAATGTTTGATGATGGAAATAATGGTGATGGAATTGCGGGAGATGGAATTTATGGCGCGACAATTAATGTAGATGCTAGAGATATACAGTATTATATTTATGCTGAAAATAGTGATGCTGGAATCTTTTCTCCACAAAGAGCAGAACATGATTTTCATCAAATTCCTGTCATAAGTGGATTGGTTATTAATGAAGTAATGGCTGCAAATTTTTCTAAGGTTGCAGACCAAGATGGAGAATATGATGATTGGGTAGAATTATATAATGGAGGCGCTAATGATATTAACTTAACGGGCTTTTATTTGTCTGATAATGAAAATATTTTAAATAAATGGATGTTTCCAAACATTACTATTGCATCAAATGATTATTTAATTATTTGGTGTGATACTGCTGGAACTACTCAAAGTGGTTTGCATACAACATACAGACTTTCTGCAGATCAAGAAGAGGTTTATTTAATAGATCCAAGTGGAACAGTTTTAGATGCAGTACATTTTGTGAATATGCCAGTTGATTTATCATACTCTAGAGTTCCAAATGGTTCTGGACCATTTGTTTATCAAGAACCTACATATGATATGGCTAACTCCTCTATTTTATCAAATAATAATATCAAAACTAAAGGTAGTTTTAATATATATCCTAACCCCACTACAGATATATTGTACTTTAGTGGTTTAGAAGAGTCAGTTACTATTTTTAACAATTTAGGTCAAATTGTATTTTATTCATCTAAAATGTTAAAAGCTTTAGATGTTGGTAAATTTGAAAAAGGTATTTATTTTGTTAGATCTGGAAATAAAACTGTTAAATTTTTAAAGCAATAACTTATGAAAAGATACATATCTTATTTTCTAGTTATACTACTATTCATTTCTTGTGAAAAACAAGCTGGTGAGGGAGGAACATCAGTTATTGAGGGAAGAGTAATATATTTTACTACTACATATAATACTCAAACCCAAATGAATGATACACACTATTATCCAAAATCTGGGAAAGATATTTATATAATATACTCTGATGATGAGTCACAAATTTATGATGATAATTTTGAAACAGATTGGGACGGTAGGTATCATTTTGAATTTTTAAGAAAGGGTAAGTATACAGTATTTACACATGTTGATAGTATTGTTGTAAATGATATTACTTATGATTATCCTATTTTTAAGCATGTAGAAATAAACAAAGATAATAGTAGATTTAGCGTTCCTGATTTTATAATACAAAAATAATTAATGGAAAATTTAACTCAAATAATTTCTGGATTTGATACTATTTCATTATCTCAAATGGATGGTGTTAAGTTAATGAATAGAACTGATACAAAATTTACGTTTTCTTGTTTGAAATTAAATGAATTATTAAAAAATATAAAACCATTTTATAATATACTTGACATTAAAGGCCAATTGATACAAGATTATAAATCTCTTTATTATGACACTGAAGATAGAAAGTTTTATATCGATCATCACAATAGGAGAGTTAATAGAAATAAAATTAGATTTAGACAGTATGTTGGAAGCGATTTAACATTTTTAGAGATAAAACTTAAAAATAATAAAGGCAGGACAATTAAAAAAAGAATTAAGGTGTTGGATGGAATTCCAAATAAAATTTCAAAAGAACAATCTACTTTTATTAAAAAAATTATTGGTAAAAATATTGATGTTAGTGCTCAACAATGGATTTCCTTTAGAAGGATTACTTTGGTTAGCAAGAAAGATAAAGAAAGACTAACAATTGACATAGATCTCAATTTTTCTAATCAAATAAAAACAGGAAACTTAAATTATTTAGCTATTGCAGAAGTTAAACAAGAAAGAATGAGTAGATCTTCTATTTTTATTACCAAAGCTAAAGAAATGGGTATTTTACCATTTAGATTGAGTAAATACTGTATCTCAACACTTCAGTTAAATCCTGATATTAAAAAAAATAGATTTAAAAAAAAGGAATTATTTATTAATAGATTAAAATATGCATAATGGAATTATTATTGATTTTGCTTGATAGTACTTTAGAATTTTTAGGAGCACCCTTGTTTGACGCAAAAGACTTTTGGAAACTTATATTTAAATCAGTTTTTAACCTTATTGTTATAACTATAATAGTTAGATATATATATTATCCTATAACAAAAAACAAGGATTATTTGTTTACATATTTTTTAATTAGTTTAACAGTCTTTTTATTATGTATCCTTTTAGATAATGTCAAATTACAGTTAGGGTTTGCACTAGGTTTATTTGCAATTTTTGGTATAATTAGATATAGAACTGACCCAATTCCTATTAAAGAAATGACTTATTTATTTTTAGTTATTGGGATTTCTGTTGTTAATGCACTTTCAAATAAAAAAATTACACATGCTGAACTTTTATTTGCTAACTCTATTATTATTTTTGTTGCATATGGATTAGAGAGATTATGGCTTTTAAAACATGAAACNCGAAAAAACATAACTTATGAAAAGATAGAGTTAATTGTTCCTGAAAAAAGAAAGGAGTTATTAGAAGACTTAAGAAAAAGAACAGGAATAGATATCATTAGAGTAGAAGTAAGACGTATTGATTTTCTTAGAGATACTGCTAATATACGTATTTTCTATTATGAGGGTAATTCAGAATAGTATATTAATATTATTATTATTTACTCTAGATTCTTTTTCACAGGAGAATGACTTTCAAGTTTGGTCTGCTATTTCTGCAAATGATAAATTTACCTACAAAACAGATTTTTATTTAAAGTATGGTGTTAGATTTAGAGAAAATGCTTCACTATTATCTAAGGTTTATACAGAAATAAAGTTTAAGTATAAGTATAATAAACGCTTAGCTTTTTCATTAGGTTTTAGAGATATTAATGAGTGGAATAGAGAAATTATCAGAGAACAAAAAAATAGATATTTTGCAGATGTTCATTTTAGAAAAAAACATAAACGTTTTTTAATAAATTTTAGAAATCGTTTCCAAAAACAAGGCAAATTATCAAATTATAATAATATTTTAAGACAGTCAATTTCATTGTCTTATAACATAAGGAAAAATAAAATTGACCCTTCTTTTACTACAGANTTTTTTTATAAAGATTTAAATTTTTCATTATCAAATATTAACAAAATAAGATATACATTTTCTTTATCTTATCCAATTAATAAAGATCTTGATTTAGATATTGCATATAGATTACAACAACAACTTAATGTTGTAAATCCAGAGACCTTTTATATCTTTGAAGGAAAGTTGTCTTATGATTTATAATTATTATGCTTAAAGAAAANATTACTATTTCATATTTGAGAGCAAAATTTAATGATCTTACAGNNATTGAAAAAGAATTAATTCAAAGATCAAAAGATGCATTGAAAGATGCTTATGCTCCATATTCTGGTTTTTTAGTTGGATCAAGTGTTTTGTTAAGTGATGGGAAAATAATTTCTGCAAACAATCAAGAAAATGTTGCCTTCCCATCTGGATTATGTGCTGAAAGAGTAGTTCTTTTTAATGCTGGAGCAAATTATCCAAATTTGGAAATAGATATTATTGCTGTTTCTGCAAAATCTAATTTATATGAGATTACTGATATAATATCTCCTTGTGGTGCATGTAGGCAAGTAATGGCTGAATATCAGGAAAAGCAAAATAAGAAGATTAAGATATTGTTGCATCTAAATAATGATGAAGTTTTAATTTTTTCAAGTGTTGATGATTTACTTCCTTTACTATTTACTAATCCTAACTTAAAAAAAATTTAGTGGATATTTTAAGTACTCCAGTCAATTTTCTTAAAGGAGTTGGGCCTACTAGAGCAGAATTGTTAAGAAAGGAATTGAATATTTCAACATATGGCGATTTGTTGTTTCATTATCCTTTTAGATATATTGATAAAAGTCAAATATACAGTATTGCTACATTAGTTAAAGATATGCCATATATACAACTTAGAGGTCATATTATTTCTTTGGAAGAAAAAGGAGTAAGACGCTCTAAAAGACTAATTGCTCGTTTTCAAGATACTACAGGTATAATTGATTTGGTATGGTTTAAAGGGACTCGGTGGATAAAATCAGCTATAAAATTAAATAATGAGTATTTGATTTTTGGTAAACCTTCTTTTCACAATGGGAAATTTAATATTGTTCACCCTGAAATGGATATTATTGAAGATGGGAATGTCATGATTCCAACTTTACAACCAGTATATCATTCAACAGAATTGTTAAATTCTAAAGGTTTTTCTAGTAGGTCTATGAGTAAGATTATAAAAGTGTTATTGTCAGTAATAATAGAGCAAGTTGAAGAAATATTATCTCCCGAAATTATTACTAAATTAAATCTTCCATCAAGAAAAGAAGCTTTATTACACATACATCTGCCAGATAGTTTAAAAAATCTAATAAGAGCACAAAAAAGATTAAAGTTTGATGAATTCTTTTTCCTACAGCTTCATTTATTAAATATTAAGTTAAATAATAAGAAGCAATTTAAAGGGTATGGCTTTCCTGTTTTAGGAGATACTTTTAATAATTTTTATAAAAATGACTTATCTTTTGAGTTAACTAATGCACAAAAAAGAGTTTTAAAAGAAATTAGGATTGATCTTAAAAATAATCATCAAATGAATCGTCTTCTTCAAGGAGATGTTGGTAGTGGAAAAACTTTAGTTGCATTGTTAACAATGTTAATTGCTTTTGATAATAATTATCAATCATGTTTAATGGCTCCGACTGAAATTTTAGCCATTCAACATTTTAATACAATTTCAGAAAATTTATCTAATCAAGAAGTAAATATTGCTCTATTGACAGGCTCTACATCTTCTAAGGAAAGAAAAGTTTTACATGAAAAACTTATAAATGGAGATATTAATATACTTATTGGAACACATGCACTAATTGAAGATAGTGTTAGGTTTAAAAATCTAGCTTTAGTAATAATTGATGAACAACATAGATTTGGAGTAGCACAAAGAGCTAAATTATGGAAGAAAAATAAATATCCACCTCATATGCTCGTTATGACTGCAACACCAATACCAAGGACATTATCTATGACTCTTTATGGAGATTTAGATGTTTCAATAATTGATGAACTACCTCCTGGGAGAAAGTCAGTTAAAACTTTATGGAAATCAGATAGTTCTCGTTTACAGATAATTGATTTCATGAAAGAACAAATTAATCTAGGAAGACAAATTTATGTTGTTTTTCCTTTAATTGAAGAAAGTGAAAAATTAGATTATAAAGATCTTATTGAAGGGTATAATGATTTAGTAAGAGAGTTTCCATTACCTGAATATCAAGTTAGTGTTGTACATGGTAAAATGAAGCCTGCTGATAAAGAATATGAAATGAAACG
>PBQB01000027.1 GCA_002724895.1 Flavobacteriales bacterium | reverse complement strand
GTTCTAAAGAAAAAATTATTATTGCTACTACTAGACCTGAGACAATACTTGGGGATACTGCAATATGTATAAATCCAAAAGATAAAAGATATCGTCATTTAAAAAATAAATCTGTAAAAATCCCATTGATTAATAGAAGAATACCAATAATTTTTGATGAATATGTTGATATGGAATTTGGAACAGGTGTATTAAAAATTACTCCTGCTCATGATGAAAATGACTACAAAATAGCAATAAAACATAATCTAGATTCAATTGATATACTCAATGATGATGGATCAATTTCAAAAAAAATAAAAGAATATGCAGGAATTGACCGCTTTAAAGTTAGAAAACAAATAGCGATAGACTTAGAAAAAAATAATTGCTTAGTAAAAACTGAAAATTATATTAATAAAATTGGTTTTTCAGAGAGAACAAACTCTATAATTGAACCAAAATTATCAATGCAATGGTTCCTTAAAATGGATAAAATATCAAAGCCCGCTCTAAGACATGTTTTGAATAATGATATCCAACTTCACCCAAAAAAATTCAAAAACACATATAAACACTGGCTAGAAAATATTAAAGAATGGTGTATCTCAAGACAATTATGGTGGGGACAAAGAATACCTGCATACTATTATGACGGGAATAATTATGTTATAGCAAAAAATAAAGAAGAAGCCTTTTCAAAAATAAAAGACATAAAAAATAATATTAAAATTGATGATATAAAGCAAGATGAAGATGTATTAGATACATGGTTTTCTTCCTGGTTATGGCCAATTTCTGTATTTGACGGAATAAACAATCCAAATAACAAAGAAATAAATTACTATTATCCAACAAATGATCTTGTTACCGCACCAGAAATTTTATTTTTTTGGGTTGCTAGGATGATTATTGCAGGATATGAATATAAAAATGAATTCCCATTTAAAAATGTATATCTAACTGGAATTGTTAGAGATAAGGAAGGAAGAAAAATGAGTAAATCTCTTGGTAATTCTCCAGACCCAATAAAACTAATAGAAAAATATGGAGCTGATGGAGTAAGAGTTGGGATGTTATTATGTTCACCTGCAGGAAATGATCTTCCTTTTAATGAACAATTATGTGAACAAGGAAGAAATTTTGCAAATAAGTTATGGAATGCTCATAGGTTGATTAGTAGTTGGAAAATAGATGATAGTATTGAAGAATCAAATAGTTCAAAAGAGTTAACCAATTGGTTTAAACAAAAAATAAATCAATCTATCAATAATATTGATGAATCTTTCAAATCATACAGAATTTCAGAAGCATTAATGATAATATACAAATTAATATGGGACGATTTTTGTTCATGGTATTTGGAAGGAATTAAACCTATATATGGTACACCAATTAATTCGTTAACATATAAAAAAACAATTGATTTTCTGAAAGATATTTTGAAATTACTTCACCCATTTATGCCTTTTATAACAGAAGAAATTTATAGTAAAATAAAGTGTGACGACAATGCTGATATTACTATTTCAGAATGGCCAAAAAATTGTATTTTCAATATAAACAATATAAAAGATTTTGAAATAACTAAAGAGACAGTTACAGCTATTAGAAATTTTAGAAAACAAAAAAGTATATTGGATAAAGAAAGTGTTAATATCCATATAAAAGAAAATAAAAAAATTAATAAAAATTTAGACTCAATAATTAAGAAGTTAGCTAATGTAGAAAATATCAACTACTCATCAGAAATATCTCAAATTGGCTTTAATTTTATGATTGGTTCAAATGAATATTTCATACCTTTTAATGAAAAAATAAATTTTAAAGAAGAAATAAAAAAACTTGAAAAAGATTTAGTTTATACAAAAGGATTTTTAAAAATTGTTAGTAATAAATTATCTAATAAAAAATTTGTTCAAAATGCTCCAAAAGAATTAGTTGAAAGAGAAGATAAAAAAATGATTGATGCAAAAAATAAAATAAAAATTTTACAACAAAAAATCTTACAACTTAAAAAATTATCAAAGTAATTATTCTAAAATAATTTTCTTTTCTACTCTCCCATTTTCATACAAATAAAACAATATTGAATTTCCTTGATTTGAAACCTCTTTACCTAAAATATTTACAATCTTTTTGTAATCTTCAGAAGAATTAATTTCATCTATTGAACTGATAATAATAGAACCACTAAACTCAATAATTTCACCTTCACAACCGTTAGATGTAGTTTCTAAAACAGTTATAGTAAATGGACCACTTGAATTCCAATAAACTTCAATTTGATTGGTACCTTGACCATTGACAATATTTCCTGATGAAATAGGAGTAATATTCCAATCATAGATAGATCCATTTGAGCCTGTTACTGAAAAATTATCTGTAGAAAATTGATTAATTGGTGGAGTTAACTCATTAATGGAAGAAGTTGTAACAGCATTAACTGCTTCAAAAGCAGGATTTGATACTCCTTGACAACCATTTGCATCAACTACAGTGACAAAATAAGTTCCTGGTTCAGTAACTGTTAAAGTTTGAGATACTCCATTAGTAATCAAAGATGGAACTCCACCTAAATTAACATTCCATTGGTATGAAGAATAAACTCCTGCATCTAAAATTACAGGATCGTTAGGCAAGCAAATAGAATCACTACCAACATTGTTGATATTGAAGAAAAATTGTCCAGTAGAAGGGGTTATTGTTAAAATATTAGAAGTTGCTGAGCATCCTCCTGGATAAGTAACTAAAGCATAATATGCACTTGCTCCACTTACAACTATAGTTTGACCTGTTTCATTTGGAATAACAGCACTATTATTATACCATTCAAAAGTTGCTGGACCTACTCCTGCATCTATAGTAACTGGTCCAGCACATAACGAAGTCGAAGTAGAAGATAAAGTTATTGTTGCAGGCCAAACAGCAATCGATGTAGTATCTGAGTATCCTGTACAACCATTAACATCTGTAACAGTAACAAAATAATCACCAGTAACATTTACAGAAATAGAATTAGTAATATTCGAGTTATTCCATTGATAAGTGCTATATCCAATGGGAACATCAATTATAACTACATCACCTTGACATATAAAAACTGAATCATCAGTAGATAAACTTAAAGGAAAAGATGATTGATATAAGGTAATAATATCAGATTGACATGTAAATCCATTTGAAGTTGTAGAAATCACAAAATAATCTCCAGCATTATTTGCGTTTATTGAAGGGTTTGATGAACCATTGCTCCAACTATAATTTGTAAAAGAAGTTGGTGCATTTAATGTTAATGGCCCATTACATAATGATATACCAGAAGAAGTAATATTTGGATTAAGTACTTCAAGATACATAGTATCTGTCCATATATTTCCTAAGGAATCAATTACCTCCCCAATAAGATATGTTGATTGTATTGGAGAATAGTATATAGTATCACCAGATCCAATAACTTGATTAGTATTTAAATCATACCATGTAGCACCAGATGGAAATGGTAAGTCAAGATTTACATTGGTTGAGTTAGCCGAAGAAGAAAAAGTAGTAAAATCAGATGCATCATCATTATCTTCATTTCCAATTCTTGATGAACTGTTTAAAGTAGGTATCCCAGTTTGATTAACACCATCTCCGTTCCAATGACCCGCTAATGAAATAACCCCTACNGAAGTATTAATTGCTGAATTTNNAATATCATTANCNAACCAATTACCAATAAAAACATCTTTNACATCATTATTATTNTCTAGTAAAATAATCCAACTTGCAAAACTTGGNTATGAACCAGGATTCCANANAATATTANTNCCCCANTAAACTGTAGGTGGTGTAGCTGTTGATGCATCACTGAATGATTTAATTTCTCCAGGTACCATTGTACCAGAAAGTACTTGCTCTGTTGTACTAGCCATATTTATATCAGTGTAACTACTACTCACAATTACTCTCCATCCAGTTACATCAATATCACTAGGAGAAACATTTTGAATTTCAAGCATATCAGGTCCACCAGGATCACATTCTGTAATTAAAATTGGAGATCCAATAGGAGCTCCAGTCATGCCTTGTTGCAAAGTTGCAATAATCATTGCAGAGTCTCCAAGACAAATTGTTTGATCATTTCCTACATTAATTTGACTTTTTAATAAAATTGGGAATAATAATACTAACAATAATAAATTCTTCATTTTAAACTACTTTTTAAACCTCACTTAAACATGATTTAATAACTTATTCTATTTGATAACAATAAGTTTTTTAGAAAAAATTTGTTCTCTATTATGTTGCAATATATTTAAAAAATACTGACCAGATTTAAGATTCAAATTATTAAACAATATATTTTTTCCAGAAAAAATTCCAACTTCTTTGTTATATACTTTCTCTCCTAGAACATTATATATCTGAACAAAAATAGTTTCCGATTTATCAGAATTTAATGATATTATAAATTGATTACTTGCAGGATTTGGATATATATTATCAACCTGTATTGATTCAAAATTAACAGTATTTGTATTTATATTTTGAGTTACTTCAAATTGTATAGTATTATCATAGTAGAATATACCATCTGTAGTTCTAAAAACAGTAATATATGGTAGAGATCTAACGTGATTTAGACTTGGTGTCCAAGAAAAATTACCTTCAATTTCATTTCCATTACCAGTAGATAAAAAATTAAAGTTTGCTGGTGAACCTGACAAACTAAATACTTCACCATAAGCTTCCATTTTTAATACATCATTAGAATCTGCATCATTTCCTAATAATTGAAGGTTATAATTAATACCTGCATTAATTTTAACAAATGGATACCCCCCTGTGTTAGTTGGTATTGATTGCATATTTGAAATTTGAGGCATAGTATTAACAGTATCAGCAATAACAATAAACTGCATATCTCTTCTAACTTCACCCATTTTTATCCCATTTCTATACTCTTCAATAATAAATGAAGCTACAAAATTCCCAATCATTGCAGGATCCCAAGATAAAGAACCTGTAATTGAATCTAAGGAAAATACTCCTAATGTATCTGAGTACATTGAATCAGATAAAAATTGATAACCAGAAACTACACCATTATCATCTAATGGAGTAACCATTGACCAAACTAAAGAATCTCCATCAGGATCAAACGGTAATGGATTATATTGCCATACTGTATCAACAGGCAAGTAAGCAACTGGAGGAGTAAGATAAATCGGAGAAGAATTAATATTTAAGCTATCTACCTTTAAATATGTGGATAATGCCAAACTTTCTCCACCTGGATTTGACATATTAATAATAGAAACATTTCTACAACAATCATCCCATGAAATTGCATAATAACCATTTCCTGGTAATGTAATGGTATCTAAATAAGAATAAACCTCTACTCCATAAACCGTCACATTTGGCAATAAATTTCCAGAAGTAGTATCAAAATTTACGGTAGATGAAAATAAAAAGTTCCAATTTCCTGATGTGTCCAACTCTTCTATTTGAAAAGTTGCATTAGCCGAGATAGGTATTCCTATTGTATCCCTATAAGCTGTAAAATCTAAAGCATAATGAACTCCAGATGAATCAGATGAAAGATATGTCGCAATAATCTGTCCACCCATTAGATGAGTTCCTTTAGAAGAATACGCAATGTTCAAAGCAAATAATAATATTAATATTTTTTTCANAATATCTTTTTNTGTTAAATATANAAAAAAAATCATAANATTNANANNAAAAAAANTAAANGATTATTTGANAAAAAATANAGGTACTNNTANAGTATCGCTTTTTCTNAATAANTTAACGCTAGTTGAATCACCAATTTTATATTTACTCAAAGCTTTCATATANTGCATGATATCATTAACTTCATCTCCACCCATTGATAACACAATATCTCCTTTTAAAATCCCAGCCTTAAAAGCTGTTCTGTCTTTTGAAACACCATCAATTCTAAGTCCAACACCATCAAACAAATANTCAGGCATTATGCCCAGAGTAACTTTAAATTTTGGTGTGGTAGTTGCTGAACTAACAGTTTCTTTAAAATCAAAATCAGTAATTTTNGATGATTTTAAAATAATATNTTTNACATATTTNGTTATTTTATACATGCCNTTAAAATTAATCTTNTCTACATCATCTGTTGGTTTATGNTAATCTTGATGTTGACCAGTAAAAAAATGTAAAACTGGTATATTTTGTAAATAAAAAGATGTATGATCAGANGGNCCAGTTCCAGATTCAGAGGTTCTAAGATTAAAATTATCAATATTAACATCTTGTAATAACTTTTTCCATTTACTACTTGTTCCTGTTCCATTAATTGCTAAAATATTATCTTGACTTAGTCTGCCAACCATATCAAAATTTAACATAAAACGTACATTTTCCAAATCAATAGTTGGATTTTTAGCATAAAATGAAGAGCCAAATAAACCTTGCTCTTCACCAGAAAAAGCAATAAATAAATAATTATAAATTTTATGTCTAGAAAGTTCTGGAATTAAGCTTAATAAAACACTAACACCACTTGCATTATCATCAGCACCATTATGAATTTGCATACTATCCAAGAATAAAGAACCTGGANCACCAAATCCAAGATGATCGTAATGTGCACCTATAATAATTGTCTCNTTCATTTTGTTATCAATAAATCCAATTACATTTATTCCTTGAACTTTATTTTTAATAACTCTAGAATGAGGATTTTCTCTTATACTAGCATTAAAATATTGATAATATCCATCAATTCCTTTTTCAATTAAATCATACTGTTTAAATTTTTCAACTATATATTCTGCGGCTAGTTTCTCTCCTTTAGTTCCAATTTTTCTTCCCTCTAAATCATCAGATGATAGATATGAAACATCTTTTATCATATTACTTATAATGGTTTTTTGTGTTTTATTATTTAGAAAAAAATTAATAAATAAGATTGATAAAAATAAAACTATAAGAATAGTTGTTAGTGTGGCTTTTTTANTCATAATTAATATAATTTTGTCAAAAATATTTATTAATCATGAAAAAAAACACTTTTAATATAATTTTAACTTTGACAATTATTTTATTTTCATGTAAAAATTCTACTAATCAAGACAATAATAAACAAACTGAAAATTTAAAATACGATAAAGAAAAACATCTAAAAAATATAACTCAGTTAACATTTGGAGGTGATAATGCTGAAGCTTATTTTTCATTTGATGATACAAAGCTAGTTTTTCAATCAAATTATAAAAAATGGGGCTTAGACTGTGATCAAATTTTTTACACTGAAATTAAAAATTCAAATATGAAAAATGAAATGCCAAAAATAATTAGTACAGGTCTGGGAAGAACAACATGTGCATACTTTATGCCTGGAGACACTACAATAATTTATGCTTCAACACATTTAGAAAATGCACAATGCCCTCATGTTCCAGAAAAAACAGATGGAAAATATGTTTGGCCAATTTATGATTCATATGATATATTTGTTTCTGACCTTGAAGGTAATATAGTAAAACAACTTACCAATGAAATTGGATACGATGCTGAAGCTACTGTATCTCCATTAGGTGATAAAATTGTTTTCACATCTATGAGAACAGGAGATCTTGAATTATTTACTATGGATATAGATGGAAAAAATATTAAACAAGTTACTTTTCAACTAGGATATGATGGAGGTGCATTTTTTTCACCTGATGGAAAAAAATTAATTTTTCGATCATCTAGACCAAAAACAAAAAATGAAGTTAAGGAATATAAAAAATTACTAAATGAAGGATTAGTAAAACCAACTGAAATGGAATTATATACATGTAATGTTGATGGAAGTGAACTCAAACAAATTACTAATTTAGGAAAAGCAAACTGGGCACCATTTTTTCATCCTTCAGGTAAAAAAGTAATTTTCTCATCAAATCATAAAAGTAAACGAGGA
>PBQB01000026.1 GCA_002724895.1 Flavobacteriales bacterium | reverse complement strand
ATCCATGCTGAAATTGTTATTAAATTACTCCAATTATATAATCCATTTGGAGTTGATACATCTAATTCATTTGCACCGCCACCTTCAAGATAATCATTAACTCCATCAAAATACATAGAATAGTTATTACTATTAGTAGAGTTAACATAATACGTTCCACTTTGATAATAAACACTATCATTCCATAATAAACTATCACAAGCACTAATATTGGTGTAAGAAGTATCTGGTTGATTTATAGTTAAGTTTAATAAAATAGTACTATCACAACCTGTAGAATTAATATTAGTAGCACTTACATTAATAAATGAAAGGCTATAATCTTCTGTAGCTCCAAACCATGGAGCGCTGAAATTTGTTGAAATATCACAAGGGCCTATTGAAGCAATGTTTGAACTACTTTGATATTGAGAAACAACTCTCATTCTTGTTGCGCCAAGTGGAACATTAGAAGGAACCGTAAATGAAATAGATGCAGAGGTTGTATTTCCAAAAGGAATAACTCCTATTTCTTCACCTTGATCTAAAAAATCACCATCAATATTAAAATCTATAAAAACTTTACCTTCAGATGGATAACTACTAAATGAACTTAGGTCATCTAATGAAACAAATACTGTATATGATTGGCCTGGCAATAGATCTGCAAACATTTGACCACTATAATCTTCATACCAATCATTTAATCCAGCAGTATTGTTATTTATATTAAAATTTTCTCCGTTTAATATAACTTCAGAAATAATTGAAGAGGCGGTTGAAGAAAGAGCTTGGCTAGGATATGAAGCGCAATATGTTAAACTTGAAAAGGTATCTATTAAAGCACTTGTATTAAAAACAAATGTAGTATCATATATTCCAGATGATGTGTAAGTGATACCATTTACTGGCCATGTATAACTATTACAAGTATTAATGTTAGTTACAATATTTGCACTTGGATTAATAGTAAGATCTAAAGTAACAACGCTATCACAACCAAAACTATTTTGAAGTACATAAGTAGCAGAATTATTTGAGGATGTATAGTTTAATCCATCTATCCAAGTATAGCTATCACAATGAACCTGTGCATCAATACCAGTATTTGAATTATTGATAGTTAAATCTAATGTAACTAAACTATCACATCCATTTGTAGATTGTAATAAGTATGTAGCTGTATTATTAGAAGAAGTGTAATTAATACCATCTATCCAAACATATGATTCACAATGAGTTTGTGAATCAAAAGCTGTTATATAAGATGGTTCTGAAACAGATATATTTCCTGAGTTAAACAAACAACCATTATCATCTTCAAAACTTACTTGGTAGGATCCTGCACTTAAATTAGTTACTTGACTTGTTAATGGACCATGAGACCATTGAAAATTAGAATATGGAGAAATACCTCCGCTTGCCTGAAGGATTATTGAGCCATCACTACCTCCAAAGCATGTAGGAGGAGTAACTGTTGTTCCTAATGAAATAGAAGTAGGTTCTGTCAATAAAATATTTGTAGATGTAGAACAGCCATTTGCATCTGTTACAGTACATAAATATCCTCCTGCTGACAAAGCTGATATTGAAGAAGCAGTTAAACCGTTTGACCACAAATATGTAAATGGCCCTGTTCCACCTGAAATAGTAACTGAAATAGCACCATCATTAAAACCATTACAACTTATATCATAATTATTATAATTATTTAATGAACTAGAACTAGCTTGTAAAAGATCTGGTTGGGTTATAACAAAATTTATTACTTCATCGTAAACTCCAACATTACTAATTCCACTTCCCATTGAATTTGCAGTATAATAACTAACTGAATCTACCAATCTTACAACATAATTTCCTGCTAATAAATTTGTTAAATTAACATAATTTAAATTTGCTTGATTTACTGAAGAAAAAGGAATAAATATATTTCCAATATAGTATCCTAAAACTAATTTACATAATGTCGATGGTATCGTTTGGTTTAAATTAACTGTNACATTTGCAAACCCACCATAACAATCAATTGAATCATTTATTGTAATATTAGAAATAGTAGGTATTACAGTTAGATTTAATGTAACTACACTATCACATCCATTTGGCAATGTATAAGTATAAGTTGCTGTATTATTNGATGATGTATAGGTATTACCATCAATCCAAGTAAAGGAACCACTAGCAGTTTGAAAATCTGTTGATGTAATTAAAGNNGGTTCAGTAATAATAAAATCATTATTGGATACTGAGAAATTTGAATATTGTTCCGAAAAAATATTAAAATTAGCATAAGAACCAGTTTGACAATTATTTGCATCGCTAATGATAACATTATAGCTTCCTGCACACAAATTACTTAGTGTATCAATTGAAGATATATTAAATGATGAAGGTGTTCCACTCCATTGACAATTATATGGCGGTGTACCGCCAGAAATTAAAAATTGTTCTTGTGCAATACAATCACCAAAACAAATATTCATTGAAGAACTAATCTGATTATTTGTTGCAACCAACTGTTGGGGATGCGTAATTACAAATGATGATACTTCATCAATAACTCCGTTCATAGACGTGCCTGACCCAAGTTGATTAGCAGAAAAATATGGNATAGAATCTACTAGTCTTACAGTCCAACTTCTTGCATGCAAACTATTATTAATATTTACATAATTAAAATATCCCTGATTAGCTGATGCAAAACTTACAAAACTATTTCCTGTCATATATCCAATAATTAGTTTGTATGAAGAAAGAGGAATGGTTTGGTTAACGTTAACCTTTACACTTGCTAATCCACCGAAACAGTCAATCGAATCAGTTATATCAATACTATTTATTGTTGGTGTTTGTGAAGGAGAGGAAGTAGTAAAATTATTATTTGTTTGCCAACCACTATTTCCAACACACTTGACAGTCCATCTNTAATCAGTTGATGGATTTAATCCAGTTAAGGTATAAGGAGAAGTAACATTTGTTATATTGGGTAACCATGAGCCTGGAACTGATCTAAATTTTAAATTAACATTGCCATTACAAGGAGATGAATCCCAACTTAGTGTAACGGAATTACTTGTAATATTTGAAACAGATAAATTAGTAGGATGCTGTCCTTTTACTAGAAAAGAAATTAAAATAAAACAAATAAAAAAAACAACACTTCTCATTACTATATATAATAATTACATAAACATTTTATCNCTATCAAATNTACAAAATAATAGTTCAAAAAAATAAAGTTACAGCTTTAACTTAATAAATAATAGAATACTTGTTTATAAAATTCTAATGTACACAAAACTAATAATTTAGGTTGTTAATAACAAGGATTATCCCTTTAAATTATTGANAAACCAGTAAATACATTTTTTTNAAAAAAACAAATTACAACTTAGTACAATTGATTAGTTCATATTACAATTTATTATTTTTTTAAATTATATTAGCGGGCTCAAAACAAGCAATTAGGATGTCTAAAAATATACTCATATTTATTGGGTGTTTATTTTTTTTGTTTACTACAAAGTTAAATGGACAATGTAATATTACCTCAAACCCGCAATGTTTGTTGATTAATCAACCNATTTCATTTAACACTACAAATCCGCAAGTTACTCACTGGAGAGTAAAAGATATTTCAGGAAATATTGTTTTTCCACATCAAGCTAGTCCAANTTTTACATTTAACTCTAGCGGAAAATATATAATTGAACCNGGATTTGTTCTGGGGTTTACATTTTACCAAATAATAATTGGAACTNCTAGTAACCCCATCAATTGTGAAAAAATAATTACGGTAGGTGAAAATCAACCAATTATTAATCTTAATCAAAGTTCAATCACAGTATGTTCAGGAAGTTGGATAAATCTTGGCCAAGAAATCAACTCAATTTTACATGTTGAGGGTCCTGCAAGTTATTCAATGATAACCTCAAACGGAGATGTTTACAACAGTTTTTCTGACTCTATATTTCTAACAACTGAAACTTCAGTAACTTTTAAAATAAATGATGTAACAGGTTGTATTGCTGAAGAAACTATTAATATTAATTATACACAAAATCCAAGTACTACAAATTTGTTTAATTTACCCAATTTAAATTGCGCGGGAGAATCATTTACACTTAGTGCTAATAATCCAAATTCAAATTATACTTATTCTTGGTTTATTAATAATGAATTAATTCAAGGTCAATCAATTACTACAAATCTAACAAACACTACAAATACAGCTCAAAATTTTGATATAATTCTTTACATAGATGACAATACTTCCTGCCCAACATATAATATTCAAACAATAACTGTTCCTCCAACCCCATTCATNAATTTAGACACCTTAGTTAGTAATTGGAATTCTGAAGCCAATGCTTTTACTGGATGTGCACCAACTAGCCCTTATCTCTTAACATTAAATACAAACACAAACTCAGCAACTAATATTGATAGTCTAGTGACTATTTGGAAATCTTTTGACCCTAATACAAATACAACCTCTTACGATACTATAATTTATAACAATCCACCATATTTATCAATAACCAATAGTATTAATGAAAATACATCNAGTGTTCAACTTATAACTTTCTCAACATTAAATAATACACAATGTTCTAATCAATTAAGTTATAATATTTTATATAATACATCAGTTCCGACAGGCGTTTCTGGAGATTTTGCTAAAATATGTGGGTCACAATGTATTGGGACTTCAATTCCTTTTACTATGGCTCCAAGTCAAGTTAACTTTCCACAAAATGCAAAAATGCGTTTTATAATTAGGTGTACCGATTATGAAGCAGATACAATTTTTTGGACATATCAAGATTTCCTAAATAGTCAAGATAGTATTGATATCTCTACTTGTCCAGATCCTCCTGAAATAAAATGGAGAGCCATTTTTAGATACACATTCCCAAAATCATCATGTGATTGCGACAATCTAAATCAGGGATATTACTTAATTAGAACACATATAATAACTGCTTGTGATACCACACCAAACGGAGATCAATCGATTAAAATTGANCCTGATCCTAACCCTTCATTTAATATTCCAAGTCAAATTTGTGAAAACTCTACTATTTCAATAAGTAATGATACATATTTTGGATGTACACCATCTAGCAACAGTCCTTTTTCAGCTAGCGACACTGTTTTCTTTGCATATAATTTTGGAGATTCATGTTCTAAAACTATATATGACACTGTGACAACAATGAGTAATTTTTCNAATATTTCCCATACATATAAAGCAGGTNAGTATGAAATATTATTAATTACATCAAAGAATTCTTGTAGTACTGATACTACAATTGCAAACATNAATGTATATCCAAAACCCATTGTTTCTTTTACTGCTGACCCTGTTTGCTATGGATTACCTACAGAACTAAATGGGATAGTAACAAACCAACCATTAAGATATGACACTATTTTTTGTTTAGATAACAATAGTTTAATTATTGANACACAAATAGTTGAAGTTCCTTCTGGCAGTTCTTCATTCACCTATCTATGGACAGGAATGGATCAGAATAATCAAACAAGTCAAACAAATGATGATGGTGTTTTCACAGTTGGTGATTCTTCATTTGTTGATCCTAAATTTATTTTTGATACATGTGGCACTCATATTGTAACATTAAAAGTTACAGATGGAAATAGTTGTATTGAATACTATACCGATAGTATTATAGTTAATTCTCTTCCAAAAGCTGGATTTGAACTATCACAAGTATGTGAAGGAGTTTCAACAGAATTTACTGATACATCAAGCTATAGCAATACGTGTAGTGGAAGTCCAATTGTAAACTGGCAATGGAAATTTGGTGATGGATCTCCAGACTCTACATATACATCATTTATACCAAGCTTTACACATCTTTATTCTTTAAACTGTAATAGTAATGACACTGCAAAAACTTTTCCGGTAGAACTTGTAGTTACTGATGCCAACGGTTGTGAAAGTAGCCCTATTGAAAGAGATACAGCAATAGTTTATTGTGAACCAAAAGCAGACTTTGACAGTTCAGGAATCTGTATTGGACTTCCTAATAATGGACAAACAACATTTAATAACTTATCTTCACCTCAATTTGGAATGTCTTTTGATTGGGATTTTGGAGATGGATCAACATCTCAAGATGNAAACCCTTCTCATACATATTCCAGCTCAGGANCTTACTTAGTAACACTAAAATTAAGTGGAAATAACTGCAAAGATAGTGTTTCATACTTGCTCGAAGTCTGGGATAACCCTAACATATCTATTTTTGGAACTGATATTGATTGCTATGGAGATTCAACAGGATCAATAAATACATTTGTATCTGGAGGAACATCTCCATACACATGGATTTGGTCTAATTTAGATAGTATTCAAAACCTTACAAACTTACCTGCGGACAACTATTTTGTGACTTTATTAGATGCAAATAACTGTTTAGATACAAAT
>PBQB01000025.1 GCA_002724895.1 Flavobacteriales bacterium | reverse complement strand
ACACTTTTGAAATTAAGGATATAAGTTCTGAGGAATTAGTTAGATTATCCCTTCCAATTCTAACTAGCGAGTTTTTTTTATTTAATAAAAACCTTAATAATTTAGCTTCATTACCAAATTCTAATTTTATAACTTCCAATGAATTATACAAAAAAACAGAATCCATTTATAAAAAGGCTTTTTATAATAAAAAAATTAAATTGATCTTCATTCCTTTCAGGTCTGATCCAAATAAACTTTTTTCTTTTCTAAACAAAATGAAATGCTTCGATTAATACTTAGAGAAACAAATTGGGGAATATTAGGAGCATTGTTTGGTTTTTTAGTTGGTTTTTTTTTAAAAATTTATTTAATAGATATTGTTGGACTAGTTAGCTGGGGAAAATATGTTACTGCACAAACATTCTCATCAATCTCTGAAACAATATTATCTTTAGGAATTCCATTTATAATAATTAAATTTTTACCTGATTTTATAGATAAGGATCTAGAGAAAGCAAAGAGAATATCTAATATTTTTCTCAAATTTTCTTTAATTGTTGGATCTTTATTTGTTATAGTAATCTTTTTTCTATCAGATCATATAAATAACTTTCTATACAATGATATTGATGGTCTAAGTTTAATTCTAATTTTAATGTGTATCCATGTTCCAATTAGTATGGTGTTTGGAGTAGTTATCTCTCTTTATCGTGCAAAACTTAAGATTAAAGAAATTGTATTATATGGAAATTTTATTTCAATTTCATTAAGAGCTACTTTAACTTTCATAATTTTTTATTATACAAATAATATTATTTATTTTATTTTGATTGAACTAATAACACAAATTTTAGTATTGGCAATTTTATTATATTTATTTACTAAAAATGAATTTTCAATCTTTGTGAAATCTACTTCAAGTGAAGTAAGATCAGATAAAAAAATGATAAATTATGGAAGAAAAATGTTCTATAATTCGATAATTTCATTCTTTTCATCTCAAATATTATTGTTTATTATTAGTATTAAACTACCAATGCATCATGTTGGTGGATATAATATTTTATTATCGTTAACTGCTTTAACAACATTTCTTCTAATCAACTTAAATAAAATATTTGCACCAGCTATTTCTAAACTATATGGTGAAAATAAAATTAACGAACTAAATAGTTTATATAAGAAAACCACATTTTTAATTAATTTATTCACAATACCTTTGGTAATAATTCTAACAATTTTTTCAGATGAAATATTAAGTTTATATGCACATGATATGTTACAATATAAAAATTATTTATTTTTTATGCTCGCAGGTGGATTACTTTCATTAGTTTCAGGAAGTTCAGGAACTTTAATGATAATGGCAGGTTTAGAAAAAGAAAATTTACAAATACAATTTTTTAGAGGTGTTTTACTTACCATATTTTCACTTTTATTAATTCCTATTTTTGGTATGAAAAGTGTAGTTATTTTGTATGTTTTATTTATGTTATTTGTTAATGCAAGTCAACTATTTTTAATAAATAAAAAACTAAAGATTAGTCCTTTTAGTAAGGGGCTCATTATTCTTATTTTTTTAACTATTTTAATAATGTTTTTTTCCATAAATCAAGATTTTTCATTTAATTTATATCATTACATACTACTTCCTATTTTAATATATTTATTATTTTTTGGTTTAATGTATAAATCAGTTTTAAAAATTATAAAAGAAGTTTTCTGATGAAATATATTTTTGTCTCATTAAGTAAAATGGAAAGCTTAGGCTTTAGAATAGGAGGTCCTGGTCTTGGTAATTTATTATTTCCTTGGGCAAGATCTGTTGTATATGAACATAGAAACAAATGTAATAGAATTTCTACAACTTGGAATACATTTAAAATAGGTACTATTTTAAGGAGAGAAAAAGATAAAAGATTTTATTCTAATTTATTTTATGAAAAAAATACAATATCTGGATTTAAAAAATTTTATCTATTGAATTTTTCTAACAATGTTTTAATTTTTAAAGGAATGCGTAATTTATTTGAACCAATATTACAACACCAATCAATTATTAAAAAGAGATTAATTAGTATTATCCAAAAAGAAAATTTAATAAAATTAAAAAGTTTACATAAAAATCGTATTGGAGTTCATATTAGATTGGGAGATTTTACCAAAGAAGAAAACGAAGCAGGTTTAAGAAAAGGTAATTGGAACCTTAAAATTCCAATTAAATGGTATATAAATATAATTAATAAAATTCAACAAATTTCAAAATTACCTATTTATATATTCTCTGATGGACAAGATGAAGAGTTAATTGAAATATTAAAAATTTATAATTGTACAAGAATAAATCTAGGTGAATCAATTTCAGACATGATTGCTTTAAGTGAATGTAAACTAATCATATCTTCTGGAAGTACATTTAGTATGTGGGCTTCTTTTATAGGTCAAAATCCTACTATTTGGTTTCCTGGACAAATGAGACAATCAATCATGTTAAACAAGTCTATTTATGAAGGTGAATTAGATTATAATGATTTAGTACCAAAAAAGCTAATAGAAAATTTAAAAAATGTTTAGATTTTTATTTAAATATAGTGCACTTCTTTTTATTTTAAATACTATTTTATTATCTATAAAACCCTTTTATCAAATTGGAAATCAATTTTTTTTACTACTTATGGGTTTAATGTCTATTGTGATAGTATCTAATCCAAATCAAATAAAGAAAATAATATTTCATAAAGCATTTTCATTTTTATTATTTCTTAATCTAATTAATTTTATTTATTTTTTAATTTTTCATAACCTTTCTGAAATTGAATCCATAAAATATCTAATTGCTCGTTTTTTACAGTTTACAATAATTTCATCTTCAATATTCATTAATTTTTCTTTTTATAAAACAAACTTTTTAAATTATTTAGTTAATATAATTTTTTTGATTTGTCTAGCAGGATTAGTATTTAATCCAAATTTATTTCAAGGTAGATATAGTGGAATAATGTGGAACCCTAATGCATATGCATCATTTTCAGTTATTTCTTTTGCTATCTTATTTTTTAAATTAAATAAGAATAAATTTCAAGTATTTATGATGATTTTTTTTATGATCTTATCATTATCTACAGGGTCTAGAGGAGTTATAGTAGCTTTGGTATTGGCATTTCTGATTCGTTATGGTATTTCTTTTAAAAATGTGGGTTTTTCTTTAATGGGTGTAATATTATTTTTTATTGTCAGTAATTTTCAATTTGAAACTAGTATTAATCGATTGGCTACACAAACTTTATTAAATGATCGAATTATACAATATGAATATGCTATTAAATCAATATCAAATAAGTTATATACTGGATACGGATTAGATAAATATGCATATTTAGATAAATCCTTAGTACCTGTATATTTAAAATCACAAATTATTGGTGCGCACAATGGTTACTTAGCAATTTTAACACAACTTGGGATATTTTTTGGTTCTATGTCATTAATTATTATTCTAAGAAAAGCATTTATTTTAATAATCAAGCATATTTCAAATAATCAAGTGCATATTTATGTTTTTATATTATTGTATACTTTGATTGCTAGTATTTATGAATCCTTAATAGTTGGAATAAATGAATTTATAACAATATTATTTTGGTTTTCATTATCTAAATTATCTTTTTATAAATATCAATTAAAATCTAATAATGAAAATTGAATGTATTAAAGATATTAATGGTTTTATAAAACTAAAAGAAGATTGGGAAATATTATTTAGAAATAATAACTATTCTATTTTTCAATCTTTTGAGTTCAATTATTATTCATGGGAAAATATTCTTTCTAAAGATTGTAAAAATAAGTTATGTATTATATTAGTTACTGATAATAACAAAAAGTGTATTTTCCCTCTTTACATAAATAGAAAGAAGGAATTAAAATTTATAAATTATGAACATATTGATTTTTGTGATTCTATAGCAAATTATTCAATTAATTTTTTAGAGATTTATAAATTTATTAGAAATAATTTAAAGATATCAAAAATTAGTTTTACAAATTTATGTGAAAGTTCATGTTTATTTAAATCTTTAAAGAATCTAGATTTAAAATATAAAACTAAAAGAAAAATTTCTGAATATTCATATTTAAATACTGCAATAGGAGAATTTCCTTATAATATTAAGCATTACAAATCTCATGAAAAACACAGGATAAGAAAAGCTCTTAAATATCATAAAAATAAAGAATTTGATATTTATTATAGTTCTAAAGATTCCTTTCCAATTAATGAAATTAATGAACTTAAGAGAATAATGATAGATTTATCAATAAGAAATAAGAATTTTTTAAGTTCTAATATGATTAAACTAATTAATGAATTATATAAAAAAGATGCAATTGTTTTAAGTATTTTAAAGGAAAATGATAAAATTGTGGCTGTTAATATAATATTAAAACTTTTAGAAAATAAATTTCTTTTTTGGATAGATTTATATTCTAATCAAAAGATGTTAAATATTGCAAATTATTCCAATTTTATTAAAAGTTATTCAGAAAAGAATAATTTAGAAATAAATTTTGGTAGAGGTCGTTATTTTTATAAAACATCTAATTTTGCACCGATATTTAAGGATTTGTTTCATGTGGATATACATTTTAACTATTTCAATAATATTAAATCTATTATAGTTAATATACTACTTGAAAAAATTAAGTTAATTTATAAAAAATTATTTTGAAAGTCTTTACTTATTTTGTTGAGCCTGCTAGATATACAATTAATTTAGCTCAAAATGTACATAAACGAAACAACATAGATTATTGCTTTATAAAATCAACTACTTATGTTGAAAATAAATATATTAATAATAAAATATTTCTAGACAAATTATCATTTTTAGCTCGTATAAATTTAATATTTAAAATTTTTAATCAAAATGATTTTATTATTGTAAATGGATATAATAATTACGTCTTTTTATTAAATTTTTTTCTAAATATCCTTTCAATTAAAAAAAAAATTATTGCTATAGAGTCAGATTCACAGTATACAATTAAAAGAAATATATTATTAAGACTTATTAAATGGATATACTTAAATATAATATTTAGAAATAAATATATTCTCGGTTTTCCAGGAGGTTCTAATAATCATAAAAAATTATTTTATAGTTATGGAATGAACAAAAAAAGAATATTTTTAATGCCAATGATGGTAAATAATTCTAATTTTTTCTTCAAACATAAAAAAAAGCCTGTAAATTTTACTTTTCTTTTTGTTGGAAGAATTGAATTAGAAAAAGGTATTGAATCATTAATTAAAATATTTATAAAACACTTTAAAAATACTAACGCCATTCTTAAAATAGTAGGATCTGGTAGTAAACTTGAACTTCTTAAAAAACAATATAATTTTAATCAAATTATTTATCTAGGAAAACTTACTGACAGAAAGTTGATTAATGAATATCATAATGCATCCTGTTTTGTATTACCATCTATTTTTGAGCCTTGGGGTTTAGTAGTGAATGAAGCACTATCATCATCATTACCTGTAATTACCACAAAAGAAGTGGGAGCTAGTTATGATCTAATAATGAATAAAAATACTGGTTTTATTTGTAATAATATGAGGGAATTTGGCTTCAAAATGAAATATTTATATGAAAATCAAGATCAANTAATGAAACTATCNAAAAANGCAGATAATTTAATGCGTAATAAATGGAATTATCANTTTTATGAANAGTGTTTAAGAGATGTAATTANAANAATTAGAAATGAATCAAACTAATTTATTNAAGAGATATTTATTCNTTTTCTCTTCNTATTTTATTAATAAAAGTAATAAAAGTAAAGCTATTTTTTATCATGATGTTCATAAAAANNATAAATATACAAATATGTCAACATCAATAAATTTATTTCTTANGCATNTAGANATTATTGTAAANAANAACTTNAAAGTTGTTTCAAATATCAATAATGAAACTAATCAAATTGAAATATCATTTGATGATGGATTCCAAGGTATATATGATAATATTGAAAAAATTAGTAATATTCCAATACAGATTTTTTTTACGACTTCACATTTGAATAAAAAAAATTATTTATCTAAAGATCAATTAATCGATTTAAATTTAAATGATAAAATATTAATCTCATCTCATTCAAATACTCATATTGACTTAACAATGATCTCAAAATCTAACGTTGAATTCGAATTAAAGAAATCAAAAGATATATTAGAGAACATTACAAATAAAGAAGTTAAATCATTATGTTTCCCTTACGGAAGATTTAATAATAATATTATTGAGATTGCTAAAAATATTGGTTACAATAAGATATATGCATCTATTCCAGGCTATTATTACTATCCAACTTTTAAAGATATTATTAATAGAAGCTTAGTTCAATTTGCAAATGGAAATGAATTTAAAGCTATAATTAATGGAGGTGATCATATTTTAAGAGATTGGTATAAATTTAAGCATTATTCAAAATTTTAAAATAAGAAATCATAATGTATCTTTGTTATTATTTAATATTTTGAGATTAGCAGTAATATCACATTCTTTTTATCCATCCTTTTCGTATGGAGGTCCAATTTTTTCAACATGGGATCTATTAAATAGTATTGCTAAAGAAGGAGAGAAGATTTATGTTTCAACTACCAATGCAAATGGGAATAAAAAACTAAATGTTGAGACAAATAAATTTCTTGAATTAAAAGATAACTTATATGTAAAATATTACAATGAAGAAATTATAAATAAATTTTCATTTAGTTTTATTTTTGGGATTTGTAATGATGTCAAAAATTCTGATATAGTTTATATTCAATATCTTTTTCATTATACCGTAATTGTCTCACTATTTTTTAGTTTTTTGTACAATAAGAAAATAATAATTTGCCCAAGGGGAAGTTTATCTAAATTTACATTATTAAATAATAATGTATTTATTAAAAAATTATGGTTAAGAATTATTAATAAAAAAATAAAAAAAATTAATTGGCATGCATGTTCATATTTAGAAAAAGATGATATCAAAAAAAATTTTAAAAATGCTATCATTAAAGTAGTTAATGATGGAATTGATTATAAAAAATTTCAAAATTCAATAAACATTTCTAAACAAGATTTGATTTATTCTTTTACTAGCAAAAAATTTAAAAAAATTACTAATATTTTTTTATCAATAGGAAGATTACATAAAATCAAGTGTTTTGGTACTTTAATTAAATCTTTTAGGTATTATTTAAAAGATTATAATAATGCAAAGTTAATTATTGCTGGACCTGATGAAGGAGAGGCATTAAGTCTTAACAAAATGATAAATAAATATAAATTATCAAATTCTGTATTTTTGATTGGTGAAGTAAATTTTGAACAAAAAAAAATATTATATAACAATGTAGATATTTTTACTTTAGCATCTGAATTTGAAAGTTTTGGTATAGTTGTTGCAGAAGCAATGTCGTGTGGATTACCTGTTATGTTATCAAATAAAATGCCATGGAAAGATATAGTTCCAAAATATGGTATATTAGCTGATAACAATGATGAAGATTTTTATTTGGGATTTAAAGAAATTACTAAACAAAAATTTGATAAATCATCAATAAAAAAATATGTTAAAGAGAATTATGATTTAAATGTAATATCATTTAAATTTTTAGATTGGCTTAAAAATGTATATACTAGGGATTAATGCTTATCATGGAGACTCTTCAGCCTGCTTGATTAAAGATGGTAATGTTGTTTGTGCTTGTGAAGAAGAGCGTATTACTAGAGTTAAGCATTGGGCTGGATTTCCTATAGAATCAATAAAATTTTGCTTAGATGATCAAAAAATAAGCATAAAAGATATTGATTATATTACAATTTCTAGAGATCCGAAAGCAAATATTTTTAAAAAAATTATTTATACAATTAAGAATCATACAAATTTAAATAATCTAAGAAAAAGATTTAATAATGCATTGCAAATTAGTTCTATTAAAAATAAAATTTCAGAAGGACTAAGAATACCAAAACATAATATAAAAGCAAAAATTTTTAATATTGAACATCATAGATCTCATCTTGCTTCAAGTTTCTTTGCTTCAAAATTTGATAAATCAGCTGTAGTTTCAATAGATGGATTTGGAGATTTTACTTCAACAATGACTGCAATTGGAATTGATAATAAATTAAAAGTAATAAAAACAGTAAATTATCCCCATTCAATAGGAATATTTTATACGGCAGCAACTCAATTTTTAGGATTTAAAAATTATGGAGATGAATATAAGGTTATGGGGCTTTCATCTTATGGTAAACCTATTTATATTAATGAACTTAAAAAAATTATACGTATAACAGATGATGGATTGTTTAAATTAAATAATAACTATTTTTTACATTTTAAAGAAGGTGTAAGCATGAAGTGGAGTAATGGTTCTCCAAACATAAATATTTTATATTCACCATTATGGAATCGTATCTTTGGTAACGCAAGAAATAAAAATGAAGATATAAATCAACATCATATGAATATTGCATCCTCTGTTCAAAAATATACTGAAATTATTATCTGCAATATGCTTAACAAATTATATGATAAGGTAAAATTAAAAAACTTATGTTTATCTGGTGGAGTAATACAGAATTCTGTTCTTAATGGAAAAATTATTGAAAAAACAAAATTTGAAAATATATATATTCCAGCTGCTGCACATGATGCAGGTACATCTATTGGGAGTGGATTATATTTATATAATCAAATTCTACGAAATAAACGCCTTCCAGCATCATTTACTTCGTATTTAGGATCTAAATTTAAAGAAACAGAAATTATTGATTTATTAAGGCATAATAATATTCAATATAGAAAATTAAACGATAATGATCTTTATAATGAAGTGTCAAACAATTTAATTAGTGGTGGAGTTGTAGGTTGGTTTCAAGGAAGAGCAGAGTTTGGCCCTAGAGCACTAGGACATAGATCGATTTTAGTTGATCCTAGAAGAGAAGATGCTAAAGAAATTTTAAATATTAAAATTAAGAGAAGAGAGAGATTTAGGCCATTTGCTCCATCAATTTTAAGAGAATTTATTTCTGAATATTTTAATATAAACGAAAGTGTTCCATTTATGGAAAAAGTATATTTAATTAAAAAAGAAAAAAGAAAAAAGATTCCAGCAGTAACTCATATTGATGGTACAGGAAGGTTACAGACAGTAGATAAAAGAATATCACCAAAATATCACGCACTAATTACTAATTTTTTTGAAAAAACTAGTATTCCTATTTTACTTAATACATCATTTAATGAAAATGAACCAATCGTTAATACTCCAAAAGAAGCCTTAGATTGCTTTTTAAGAACAAAAATGGATTTATTAGTAATGGAGAATATTATTATTAAAAGATAATATGCAAAAAAATTTTTATGATATAACTCCATTTAACTTTTCTCTGAAAAAGAAAGATGTTATCAAAATGATGAACCCATTATTAAAGAAAGTTATAATTGAAAATAAGAACAAAAAAATATTTGATATTGGATGTGGATGTGGAAGAAATTTAATGTTTGCAATTGATTATTCATCTAAATTATTAGGATTAGATTTTAGTCAAAAATCTCTAGCTATAGCAAGAAATATTCTTGGAGAAAAAGTTAAATTAATTCATGCTAATAATTTAAATATACCTTTAGAGAATAATATTGCTGATTTAGTTATAAGCGATGGAGTTTGTCATCATACAGGAAATACACAGAAAGCATTTTATGAATGTGTAAGATTATTAAAACCTAATGGTTTGTTGTATTTAGCTATTTATAAGAAATATAGATACTACCCTCTAATATATTTTTCACTTGGTTTTATTCTAAGAATGATGATGAAATATTCTACAGGAAAAAAAATAATTGAAAATTTTATTATTAAGTTTTATTATTTAATTTACAAATGTTTTAAAAATAATAAATTAAGTCTTGATGAAACAAGAAATATATTCTTTGATTATTTTTTAACTCCAATTGCTACATTTCATTCTAAGAATGAAGTTAAAAAGTGGGTTAATAATTCAAATTCTAAAATTGTTGATTATGATAGAACTAACGGAAATTGTCATGTNTTTTTAATTAAAAAAAATGTTAGATAAGATAAAAGTTTCTATAATAACAGTTTGTTTNAATAGTGAGTNAACTATTGAAGATACAATTTTAAGTATTATNAAACAAGATTATAAAAACATTGAATATATTATAATAGATGGTAAATCTNCGGATAGCACTGTTGAAATTNTTNAAAAATATAATGATNANATTGATTACTTTATTTCAGAAAATGACAATGGAATTTATGATGCAATGAATAAAGGAATTAGTAAAGCAACAGGAGAAATTATTGGTATATTAAATTCTGATGATTTTTACCCAAATAAGTATATTTTAAGTAATGTAGTAAAAACATTTATCAAAGAAAATTGTGATGCAGTTTACGGTGATCTTCTTTATGTAAAGCACAATAACACAAAAAAGGTAATTAGATATTGGGAAGCTGGTGAATATAATATTAAAAAAATAAAAAATGGTTGGATGTTACCACATCCTACTTTCTTTGTTAAATCATCAATTTATAAAAGATTTGGTCTATATGATATAGATCTGAAAAGCGCTGCAGATTATGAAATGATAATAAAATTATTATATAAACATAATATTTCTGTAATATATATTCCTATGATTTTAGTAAAAATGAGAATGGGAGGGGCCAGTAACTCAAGTATTTTAAAAAGAATAAGAGCTAATAAGGAAGATGGTATTGCATGGACGAAAAATCAACTTAATAAACCAATGTTTGTAAGAGTTAAGAAACCACTTCAAAAAATTCACCAATTTTTCACAAAGCCAAAATAATAATGAAAATATTAATTATTGATAATTATGATTCTTTTACTTACAATCTAGCCCATTACGTATCTACATATAATCAAAATTTAAAAGTAGTAAGATATGATAAGATTAAAATAGATATGATTAATGATTATGATAAAATAATATTTTCTCCTGGGCCAGGCATCCCATCTGAATACCCAAAACTTTTTAAGATAATAGAAAAATTTAAAGATAAAAAACCAATATTGGGAGTATGCTTAGGTCATCAAATAATTGCAGAATTTTTTAATGCCAAAATAAAAAATCTAAAATCTGTTAAACACGGTGTTAAATCTAAAGTTACTCATTATAATAATTGTTATTTATTTAAAAATATTCCAAAAGTATTTAATGTAGGACACTATCATTCATGGTTTGTTTATGAAAAAAAATTTCCTGAATGCTTAGAAGTTACATCAATTAATAATGAAAATATAATTACTTCATTTAAGCATCTTAACTTCAACATAAAAGGAGTTCAATTTCATCCAGAGTCTATTTTAACTGAATATGGATTAAAATTGATTAAGAATTGGACTAATCATAATCAGGCTTAAACCAATCTTTTCTCTTCTCATATTTTAAATCTTTTAAAATATTAGCTTTAACTCTTATAGTTATTGTATAACTTCTATGAAAACCTAAAGGAATCCAGTTAAAAAGCATTTCCCAGCAATGTAAATCTCTGTAAATATCTACCGTGGTATAAGATAATTCCTTCTTTTTAAAATCAAAACCTGATCTAAATCCAATTTTCCATTTTGGAGTAATTTTAAGATTTCCAGAAAAATTTAGAGTTTGTATAGTGTCTGAAAATTCGGACGATTTTAACCCTTTGTTATACGTTAAAGAATAATTGGATGAAAATTGCCAAGGTATATCATAAAAATCTCTTTTTTCACCTTCATTATCTTCTCTTTTATCGTTTGTAAAACTTTTATCATTAATACTCAATCCAATACTTGTATTTAATGACTTTAGTCTAGCTAATCTATTATTAATTATTTCAAACTGATTTAAATTATTTGTTTTGGATTTGTTAGTAACATAAGGATCATATATACTAGAAAAGTTAATATCAAAGATATTAAATATACGTGTTCTGGCATTTAAATTTATATTAGAAAATTTTAGAGAGTCCTTAAAAATATTATATGAACTGGAAATATTTAAACTTTCTAGAATCTTAATTTTTTTCGTATTATTTAATGTGTCCTTCGAACTTCTTATTTTAACTTCTAAAATATTATTTAAGTTAAAGCCAATATTACCGTNTCTGCCCTTTGATGGACTACCATATATTCCATTTTCCATAATGGAATAGCTAATAAAATCACCATTAATATTACTTTGTACATTTTTATAATAATCATATTTACTAGATGAAAAATCAGGTTTGTAATTAAAAGAAATATTAGGTGACATAACATGTCTAATTGCAGTAATCTTAGATTTTGGAAACTGAATTAATCCATAAATTTTTGTATTTAAATTTGTAGAAAATGAATATTCATAACCTCTAGTTAATTTTTTGATTGTATCTGTAACTATATCAGTCCCATTCCATTTCTTTTCAATTTGATTTAAATACCATCTCTCAGTAAAATTTATTCTTGGATTTAATGTGAAATAGTTAAATAATTTAATAGAAGTACTAATTGGAATATTATGCTTCATACCATTTCTAAACTTTGACAATGACTGTTTTTTAAATAGTAAAGTGTCTAATATTGAAATACTATTTTTTGTCTGCATGTTATAGCTTAGACCAATATTTTTTATCCAATTTTTATTTGCGTTCTTAAAAGGAAATATTCTGTTTACTGAAAAAGATATGTCAGGAAGTGATAAATTAACTATATTGGTCTGTGTGTTTTGACTATGATTTAAATTGGTAGATAAATTAAATGGTAAGTTATTCCATCTTTTTGTTATGCTAATACTTGACTGAAATGTATTGCTTAAATAATCATCGCTATTGATTGAATTATTTCTATGAAATGTACTTGATCCTGCATTAACATTTGCTGAAAAATTTACTAAAGGATTTAATTTGGGATCTTGTTTATGAGACCAACGAATAAAAAAATCATTTTTTTTAGAATAATCTGGAAAACCATTAATACTATTGACCATTTTAGAATAATTAAGATTAACATTTCCACTATATTTATATCTGTTTTTATATCTAAATAATGATTTTAAAGACCAACTACCTTTAGAATATACATCTCCTCGTAATTGTAGATCTAATTTTTCACTAATTGTAAAATAATAACCTCCATTTTTAAGAAAAAAACCTAAATTTTCAGATTCACCATATGATGGAATCAAAACACCTGAACTTTGTTTATTGCTACTTGGAAAATATCCAAAAGGTAATATTAATGGGGTAGGAATATTAAAAAATGTTAAATAAGCAGGACCAGTAATTATTTTCTCTCCAGGAATTACTTTAATTTTATTTGACCTAATTGAATAATGTGGTTTATCCAAATTACAAGTTGTATAATCTCCTTTTCTTAAAAAGAAAACATCTTTATTAGTTTTTTTAACAGTTTTTCCCAAAATGTAACCTTCACCTTCCTTTGTAGAAATATTTTTAATAAATGACTTTTTTGTTTTTAAATTATATTTGATAAGTTTAGCATTAAAAGTTTCATTATTTTCAGTAAATATTGGACATCCTATTAAATTTTTTAGTGAATCTTTTCCACAACGTGCTTCGATAATATTTGTTTCCCAATTTATAATAATTTGATCTGCTTGAATTTTTGCATTTTCATAAGTAATACTAGCGTTACCATATAAATAAATGTTATTGTTTTTTAAGTCTATATTTATTGAATCACTTGCATATTTATTAATTTCAGAATTAAAATTAAAATTATTAGTAGCATTGGAAGAATCATTTGCTTGAGATAAATTAGAATTATATGCAGATAAATTATTCATATATCCTGTTAATAAGAATAATAATAGAATTAAATTTTTATTTTTAGAAATCAATCTTAATATTATATTTGTATCAAGTTCGAACAATACAAAATTCTGTGTCAAAATTAGCTAATTTATATTATTTATGTTCTAAAAACGTATTGTCAATATTTTTATTGAACATTTGTTTAATTAATAGTTCTTTTTCTTTTGATTTGAAAAATACAGATAATCAAATTAAAACAATTGTAATTGATCCAGGTCATGGTGGAAAAGATCCAGGAACATTAGGAACTAAAAGATATAATATATATGAAAAGCATGTTGCTCTTTCTGTTTCATTAAAGTTAGGAAAACTTATTTCTAATAATTTTCCAAATATTAAAATAATATATACTAGAAAAGAGGATGTTTTTTTATCTTTAAAAAAAAGAACTGAAATAGCTAATAATGCTAATGCAGATTTATTTATATCAATTCATTGTGATGGTTTTACAAATTCTTCTGTTTCTGGATCTAGTGTTTTTGTTATGGGTATGAGTAAATTAAAAGCAAATTTAGATGTAGCTATGCGAGAAAATTCTGCAATTTATTTAGAAGATAATTATAAACAGAACTATGAAGGTTTTGATCCCAGTTCTCCTGAAAGTTATATTGTATTTAGTTTAATGCAAAATACTTATTTAGATCAGAGTTTACAATTTGCTGAAGAAGTAGAAAAAAAATTATCTAGAAAAAATAAAAGTAGAGGAGTTAAGCAGGCACCGTTTTATGTGATTAGTAGAACTAATATGCCATCAGTATTAATTGAATGCGGATTTTTAACTAATCCAAATGAAGAAGATTATTTACATTCTAAATCTGGTCAAGATAGCTTGTCATTAGCTATTTTTAATGCATTTTGTAATTATAAGGAGAGCTTAGGCAATTTTGAAGTAAAAAAAGATGCGTTAATTGTTTCAGATACTTCAGTAAATAATCAAAAAAATGTAGAAACTAGCTTTAAGGCTAATAATGATAAAGAAATAAACAAAAAACTTAAAGAAATAGTTTTTAAAGTTCAAATAGGAACTTACTTGAAATCTATGCTTTCATTACCTATTTTTAAGGAAATTAATGCTGAAGAAGTAGTGATTAAATCAACATACAAATATTATGTTGGAAGTTCGCACAGAAGAAACGAAATAGATCAAGTAAAAATTGACATGAAAAAAAGAGGATTTAAAGATGCATTTGTTGTCGCTTTTTATAAAGGAAATAAAATATCAACATCAGAAGCATTAATTTTGCAAAATAAAATTTTAAATAATGAAGAATAAAGAGTTAAAAATAGGAGTAATATTTATTATTATTTTAACCATCCTTATATTAGGAATTAACTATTTAAAAGGACTAAATTTTTTTAATAAGTCAAAAGTCTTTTATGCCAAATATGAAAACATAGATGGTCTGTTAAAAGGGGCTCCAATTACTATAAATGGTTTTCAAATTGGTGTTGTTGGTGATATTGATTTATTAGTTAATGATAACCAGAAATTGTTAGTTAAATTAAATATTACTAAAGATATTGAAATTCCCTCTAATTCAGTGTCAAGAATAATAAATAGAGATTTAATGGGTACTAAGGGTATAGTTCTTTTACTAGGCAATAGTAAATTAATTGCTAATAATTATGATACATTAAATAGTAGTATTGAAAGTAGTTTACAAGAGGAAGTAAATTCACAAATACTACCACTAAAGAATAAAGCTGAACAATTAATAGGTTCAATGGACTCTCTTATGGTAATTATAACAGCTGTTTTAAATAAGGAAACAAGACAAAACTTAACAAATAGCTTTAAAAGTTTAGATAAAACTTTTTTATTAATGTCACAAACAATGGAAAATGTTGATCAAGTAATTACTGATAATAATGTAAGAATCACAAATATTATTACTAATCTTCAATCAATCATTAATAATATTGAAGATAATAATGGAGAAATAAAAAATATTTTAGTAAATATGTCTAATGTATCTAATACTTTTTCAAAAATGGACTTTAATAAT
>PBQB01000024.1 GCA_002724895.1 Flavobacteriales bacterium | reverse complement strand
ATCACTTAACAATTTATCAAATGACAATTTATCTCCTGGAACAAAAATTATTTTACCCAAAACATAATGAACAAAGCAATTATCTTTTGGCTAGTTCTATTGATTAGTTGCAACAGCAATAAAACACTTCCCTCTTCAACTGGAAGTTTGTTTGAGGTGTTGTTTGTTGTTGACGACAATATTTGGGAAATAAATTTGAGAGAAAGAGTATATAATATTTTTGCTGCAAACTTAGATGGAATAAATAAAGCTGAACAACAATACGATATAATTCAAGTTAATTATTCAGAGTTCAACGATTTTTTAAAAAGACACAATAATATAGTTTTGATAACAAACGAAGATAATGACAGAGTAGGAAATAAGAATATGTGGGCAAAGCCACAATTATGTTTTCAAATACAGTATGATGAAAAAGAAAATAGAAACTTACATAAAATAAAAAAGATACTTGACTTTAATGTTCTTACTAGATTGAGAACACAAGAGTCTAAGAGTTCTAATCATGAAATTGAAGAATATTTACTTAACACTTTTCAAACACAAATCGTGATTTCAAAAAAATATCAAATTTTAAAAAAAGACAGCTCTCTTTTTTGGGCAACCTTTAACCCTCAAGACAAGGAACAAATAGAACATGTTCTAATTTTTAAAAGCAATAAAATTTTAAGAGACAAACAATTGTTACTTGAAAAAACAGATAGTGTTTTTTCAAAATACTTATTAGGGGCAAAAGAAGGGACGTATGTTAAAATAGAACCTCTTTACACCCCTTTTTGTAGCGATGATATTTGCAAGGGAATATGGCGTTTACAGAACGGCTTCATGGGAGGACCTTTTTTGTTAAAATCTTATCACATTAAATCAAATACAATTATTGCTGTTGGTTTGATTTTTGATCCATCCTCTAAAAAAAGAGACTATGTGAAAAAATTTGAGGCTATTTTATAATCAGTTTTTTTCTAATACAATAATCGTTAGATGTAGAGATCTCTACAATATACTTACCTGAAGATAAATTAGAAACATCTATTTTATTAGAATTAGGTTTTAGCTTATTAAAAAGAACTTTTTTTCCTGTTAACGAGTAAATTGTTATTGATCTAGGTTCTGTATTTGAATCTGAATAAACATTAAAATTATCCCCACATGGATTAGGGTAAAGATCAAATTTATCATTATAAGTTCTATCTAAGGAATGTGAAATGTACGGAGATGTATTTATTGGACTTTCCCAAACTCCTCGACCAAATGTTGCTGCCGAAATAGTTTCTTTATCATAATGAATTTCTAGTTCACTTATAATAACATTTGGCATTCCGTTCATATATGGAACCCATTCGTTCATAGTTTTGTCTCTATAATATACGCCAATATCTGTGCCAACATACAAATCATCATTTGTTAATTTTTGATACACAATACAATTTACAGGAAGGTTAGGCAATCCACTTGATGTGATATTTATCCAATTAGCCCCTCTATCATTACTTTCATATACTTTTTCATTACTATTATAACCAGAAAAGGTTACCCATAAACGGTCAGGATTATTGTTGGCAACAACAACATCTGTGATATTAGCTTGTTGAACTGGCAACCCAAAATTTATCGCGGTCCATGTTGCTCCCCCATCAGTAGTTACTTTGAGTCTAGTGTATGTTGCTGCATAAATGTAGTTTTGATCAGATGGAGCTAGCGCAATAGTTCTTACAGATTGACCGTTACTAACATTATACGAAACAGAGTCCCAAGTAGTCCCAGCTGTAATTGAACGGTAAATTTCATCATAGCCAATGACAATTAAATTATTATTTTCAGGATGTATTTTGTATGGTGTTACCCAGGCGCCATCGTAAGTAACTGGCTTGATGTTTGTCCAATTTAAACCACCATTAAAGGATTTTTTTAAACCACCATATTGTGAGCTTGAATATATAACATCTTCATCAAACTGATCAAACGCACACTCCATTCCATCTGAACCTCTAATAGCATCCCAGACATTATTTGTTAACATTTCAGTCCCATTGTCTTGAGCTCCAGCAACNAGCTTATTTTGATTTGATTTAGAAAGACCAAGTTTATAGAATTGAGAAATTTCTAGCCCGTCGCTTATATCTACCCAATTGTTTAAGTTTTCTACGTATTTATAAATACCCCCATCATTACCCGCATATGCAATGTTATTTAAGGGGTTAAACTCCANGGCATGTTGATCAACATGCATATATGAGTATAATTGTTGATTATTTCCGCTACTTCCATCAACATTCCAATTTACACCTCCATCTGAAGATTTCCATAAGTTTATNCCTCCAACATAAANTAGATTTTCGTCAATCGGAGAAACCCCTAAACTTAAATCNTACCACGATTGCCCACCAGAGCTAGTTCCNTCAACATTTCTCCCAAGTATATTTGGACTGTTGGATTGCAATGCCCAATTGTCTCCACTGTCATTTGATTTATAAAGNCCATGAAAACTATCATCTGTCGATGAAAACAAAGCGTAAACAACATTTGGATTATCATTTGTAACAGCAAGAAGAGGCCTGTCTTTTGCTGGACTATTCATACCGTTGTTTGTAACAGCCCACGTTACTCCACCATCTTCAGATCTAAATATGGAAGAGCCACCNGAGCTAATTTGTTTTGCAGCGTATATAGTGGAAGGATCATTTGGTTTAAACTCAAGATCTCTCCATCTACCCATCATGCTTAGTCCATTTTGACTTGTAACATTAGTCCAATTAGCACCACCATCAACACTTATTTTTATGTTAGAATTAGTAGCCGCAAAAATACTATCGGGAAAATTAGGATTTAATATGATTTTGTTAATTCTATTTTCTTGAGANATATTATAGCTTAATCCTGTTGTTTGCCAATTTTGCCCCCCATCTATTGATTTTAATACACCAATGCTATATGTATCTGATCCAAATGCATCGCCAGTAACTATATACATTATTTGTGGATTAATAGGGTGAATAACAATTGAAGACACACCAATAACAGGAAGATTATCAGTATTTGTAGTCCAATTGCTTCCACCGTCTTCACTTTTCCATAAACCACCCGAAGGAGATCCGACCCAGATTATGTTTTGATTAAAAGGGTCGAAAGCTATACAATTNACTCTACCATTACCNCTTTTCTTACCGTTTGANAGTATAATAGGAGTGTTTATTGGACCTTTAGCTATCCAGTTGGCCGAGTTAGTNTTATTTGTTAAGGAAGACTTTCTTTTTTGCAACAACCANTCTTCGTACAGTGCATGAGGNGTAAAGCTTATGTTTTCTGATGATCTTCTTAAAATAAAATCTAAATTCCTTGCATAGGGTTTAAAACCGTTTCCTTTAGTATCTAAATTGTCTTTCCTATATGCTTTAAATGACTCTTGTTTTTCATGAATGCTTGCACTTGGATTAGATTNCAACAACTCTTTTTCCCAAGCTTGTGAATAAGCATTAAGATTAATTATCAGTATACATGAAAGAATCTTTTTTATCATAACGTATGTAAATTATATGACAAAGATAATGTAAAATTTCTACCAGAGGCCGCAATACCGGATGCAAAGGGTTTGTAATGTATGTCTAAAATATTTTCAACACCAAAACTTAAAGAAAAGTCTTTNGCGAACTGATTTCGATATAAGATNTTTAGTNTATACCAACTAGGACTTCCGTCAATAGTTGCTTCTTCCAAATTATCAACNCCAGCTAAATCATATTCNTCAGCNAATTTCTTNCTGTTGTATAATATGCAAAAATTAAAGCTATGTTTATTGTAGAAATAGTCAATATTTAGTGAAGACTTTAGTGGTGGTATGTGCGCTAGTGGTTCTTTGAAATCATTTTCACCTTTTAAAACAGAAAAGTTTGTATGTATTGTTAAATGTTTTTGATACTTATATTCAATATTAAACGAAACACCTTTAATTATTGCATTAGAAATNTTTTTGTTCATTTGTATCCTCATCTCTTCACCATCGTATGTTATCATGGTGTCGCCATTTAAATCGCCTAAGCCTCTTTCAATAGCATCATCTATTTTAGTGATATATGTGTTTATTCCAAGAGTAATGTTGCTAAATAACTTTTTGTTAAATGATATTTCTATATTTTTTGATTTTTCTGGTTTAAGATTTGCATTAGGAACAATCACAAACATATCATTTTTGGAAAAAAGCTTGCCAATTTCATCAGTATTAGGGTTTCTAAAACCTGTATAAAATGAATAAATTAATTGTGAGGTTTTGTTTGGCTCATGTTTTATTGAAACTGAGCCAACAAAAGAATTTGTTTTATTAGTTATTTCAAAGTTTGCCAAGCTATTTAGGGGAGAGTCTGCAAATAATGCAGACAACATGCTTGAATTAAACCGACCTCCTAAATATGCAGAANAATNNTCACTAAAGATTAGGCCAATTTGTGAATATAGATATAGATTGTTACTTCTAGTGCCTCCGTTTGGGTATCTAGTAGTGTTGGGCAAAGATGCTTGAAAACTTGTTAGATCGGCGTTAGATTTTAAATATTCATGCCTTGCTCCTGCACCATAGTTAAGGGCCCCAATTTTAATTTTTTTATTAAAGTTAATATCTAGGTCATAAATCATTAGTTTTTCATATCTATTAGATGTTAAATTCTCATTATTTTTTTTATGATGCCTTGATTCAGTAATTTTTTGAACACTTGACTTTATCTTAAATGAGTCATAAAAATGTTTGTTTTTTAAATTGTTAACAGTTATAATTTGTGAAACTCTTTCACTTGGACCATAGTACCAGTCACTGTATTTTGGAACACCGTTAACAATATCATTTAATTTGTCAAACCGGTCAATTTTAGATGTTCTACCGTATTGAGAGTTTAAAGAAATTACAGTAAAATCAGAAAGCTTAAATTTAATTTTTTGAAGAAGGTCAACTTGACTAAAACTTGTAAACAACTGCTCTTCATTTTTTGTGTAATATCCAATGCCCCAGTCATTATACCCATGATTTCTATTTTTACCCATTTTTAAGTTTTCAGCTTTTTTAATTGAAAAAGCACTTAAAAAACCAACGCCTTTTATAGAAAATCTATTTTTATAGTTTGTAATAATTGTATTTGATGAGCTTTCAAATTTTTGAACCAAAGAGACTACGTTTTTATTATTAGAAAGGGTTTTAAATACTATGGCGCTACCCATAGCCCCATTTCCATAAACTACAGATGCAGGGCCAGTCACAATGTTAATAGATTCAACAAAAAAGGGGTTAATCATTGCTGAGGCTTGAACATGGCCACTACGAAATATTGTATTATTTAATGAAATATCGTCAACAATTAAAAGTAGTCTGTTAGCTTCAAATCCCCTAAAGTTAGGACTTCCGCTACCAACTTGACTTTTTTGNACTGTTACAGAGGTCTTNGTCTTCAAAACAGAAGTTACATGAGTTAGCTCATGNTCATTANACTTNAGTTTAAGTTTATCTACCGANGGCTTGAATTGACTTAGAACTCGNAGCTCTTTTACAAAGTTAACNGTTGGCAAAACAAGAGAATTTAGATTTAAATATACTGTNTCTTTGATTTTTGAACATAANATGTTTTGTTCAGTATAACCTATATGAGTTATTTTTAAAATTAAGTTTTTTTCAAAGAGATTAATGTTTGCAATACCATTTTTGTCGCTAATAACTCCGTTTACTNCCCCNTTTATATTAACGTTTTCAATTGGCGATTTAGTTTCTGAGTCAAGAAATAAGATGTTTTGTCCAATTATTGAATTTGAAAAANAAATAAATAANAAAAATAAAAAACTTCTCATTTTTTAAGTAAATCAATTATTATGGGAGAGTTTAAGCTTTTCATTTTATATCCATGAGACTCATAATATAAAAATAAGGTATTTATAAGGCTTTTCTTTTCCTTAGGACAAATAAAAGAGTCCTGTTTTAAAATAAAATTTTTTAAAATTAAGGATTCATCTTCTTCTAAGGTGTTTAAATTTTTTATATTAACAAAGCATCCTTGTTCTANATCAAAAAANGGCNTNTTTATATTTTCAAGGTTTGGTTGAATGCCTAAATAAGCACTTAAGTTATAAAGAAATTTAACAATAAAGTTTTGAGAAGTCTTAGAACANGAAACAATTAACTCTCGCTGTTTCCAAACATAATTAAACAATTCATTGTCAAGCTGGTTTTCNTGTATATTTTTAGAAATAAGTTCTGCGATAAATAGACATATTAACTTTTTGTTTATGTCTAGAAATGCAACGTTTTGAAAATTAATCACAGAAACCTCTTTAATGTATTGTAAGGCTTTGTTTTTTTTGTAATTACATGTAATTTCCAATTGCTGTAAAGGCTCAAAACAATTAAGTTTTTTTTTGGATTTTTTACTTCTAATATTTTTTATAATAAAGCTTTGAATACCCTTTTTTTCAGTTAATATTTTAGATATTATAGATGTTTCCCCATGCTTTATGTATGTTAAAGCGATAGCTTTAGTTTTGAAATCCATTATTTTATAAACACAATCTTACTAACTATTTTTTCTATCCCATTTTCGTCAGCACTAAGAACAAGATATATACCAGTGGCAACGCGCACATTATTTTTTGTTTTGCCATTCCATATAGCTTGTCCTCCATTTGCAAAACCTTCANAAACAATATCTCCACTGATTGAAGTCACTTTAAAATTTGCATTAGTTGTTAGTCCTTTGATGGCAATCAAACCTTCAAAGTCNGCAGTAACTGGGTTTGGAAAAACACTAGTTGACCCCTGTTTGTCTGAACCTNTAGTTGCATCAGATCTGTANGACATCAATCCTTTACTAGTTCCTATATAAACTTCTCCTGTAACCCCATCAATGCTAATGTCAATGATGTTATTAGAAAAAAGGGGGCTATTTTCTTTTGTAAAATGAAGTATTTCTTCACTCCCGTCCGCAGACAGTACAAATAGCCCTGCATCTTCAGTTCCAACCCACTTTCTGTTTGCTCCATCAACCGAGATTACAGTTATTTTTTCTTCGCTTAATAAATATTGTCCATACTCCCCTTCTTGAATAAGAATCTGTTGTGCATCAAAGTTATATCCTGAGAATACGGCTCCAGGATTATATATTACAGCCACACCTTTATCAGTGCCAATCCAAATAGAATTATCATTATCTTCTACTATACAGTAAACAGTATTTGAAGGAAGATTTCCGCTTCCTATATTTGTATTCAGAAAGATGTATTGGTCGTCATTATTAGAAATTGTATTGTTATCATTATAAACAAATAATCCTCCATTTCTAGCAATAACCCCCCATTTTTGGTTTTGACTATCTATTAAAAGTTCATCAAAAAAAAGATCTACGACGTCTTGGNTCATGCTGTAAGAATGCCATGTNTTTTCANNAGTCTTAACAAATAGAGGNTGGTTAACNTCAGAGCTTAAACCCCATAAGTTTCCATAATCATCAAACTTTATATCAGAAATACGAATTCTATTGTTTGAATAATAAACGGTGTCTAAAGCGCCATTCGTATTTAAATAGCCATAGCGATCTATATAACCAGAGACGTTGCTCCTGCATGGAATTCCATTATACCAAGAGGCATAATATTCTACTCCATTTTTTACAGCAACTCCAACAATATCACGAGCATTTCCTAGATCAAAATAATCATTATTGTCCCAGACATCATACTCCTTTTTAATTGAAACTCCGTCATTTATTAAGGCGTTTTCGAAATAATTATTGTGGCCTCCATGCGCCATGTATAGTCTTCCTTCAAGGAATCTTATGGTATAAATTTCATTACGAACAGGACCACTGGGCATGAAAGTGGCTTCATATGTAAAATCTCTAAACTGTAAAATNCCGTTCAAGGAATCNGCAACCCACAAATTACCATCAACATCAAAACTAGCGTCTTTTAATGAAACGAACAAATCATGAGTAAAATAGATGGGCGTATTGTTTTTAGAAATAAGTTCAATTTCATTTTTGTTTACNACTAAAAGAAAATCATTAGATGCACTTAACTCTACAACATCTTTAACTGTATCAACATAAAAAATATCATTAAAAGCAACAACACCCCCATACTCTTGATTCATAGAATCAATTTTGGACCAACTGTTGAAATCAGATAGGTTTCTTGAAGTATTTGATGCGTATATACCATTATCTGTAGTGATAACAATAGAGTCTAGTATAATAGCNGTACCAGTAATATTTAAAATATTATCGTTGTCCCAAAGCGAATAAGTATCCTTTATTTCTTCTTTTAATAAATCAATAACAACCANACCAAACGAGCAAGAAAGATATGCTTTGTTTTCGTAAATTGTAATATTATTTATTTCTTTTTNACCAATAATTTCTTTTCTTTTTATGTCAGAAATATTTGTTATCAGTTCATTTTTAATCAAATCAATATTACAGTTTTCATATGCAATAATAGTTAGGTTTAAATCAGGTGAATGTTTAATTTCTGCAACGTCTACATCAAAAAGACCATTGACTTTTGATAAACGCACAATTCTTTTGTCTATTTTATTGATATAAAATAATGAGTTTGAATTAACGCAAAAAACCTTTTCATTTGTCGCGCAAACCTTTTCTGCTGTATTATAAGAACGATAATTTTTCCAGCTACCTATCTCTACATTTTGAGCAATCGAAATCAGC
>PBQB01000023.1 GCA_002724895.1 Flavobacteriales bacterium | reverse complement strand
GATCTGAAGTATTAATATAAAGTAAGTAATTACCTTGTTTTAATATTCCAAAATTTAATGTCTTTGTATTCTCGTTCTTTAATTTGTCTTTGATTACTACTCTTCCTTTGATATCATAAACTAATAACTCAGCACTTATTTTCTTATCTAATTCAATAGTCAATGAACTTGTTGTTGGATTAGGAAAAACTTTAGTTTTGATATCTATGTTAACCACTTGGGTAGTTACTTTCAATATTTCTTGATGAAAACCTTGAGTTAATATATTGGAAGAGTTTAAATGAGTAGTAATTACTACTTCTCCTAATGAAAAGTCCATTATCACGTTTCCACTACTAAAAGTATTACCTGAACTTGAAACCAAAGATGGAGCAAGAACTTGCCCAAACCCAATAAAGGGAAAGCAAAGTAATATAAGTAGTAGTTTTTTCATTGTTAATCTATTGTTTTAAAATATGCTCAAAAATATTTTTTTTAATTAAATCATTAATTCACTTATGTGAATAAAATTAACATATATTCAAACATTTCAAAGTATCTTAACAGCCAAAATATTTTATAAATCTACTTTTTAAATGATCTGCATTTTTTACTACAATATTTAACATTTTGCCAATCTCTTTCCCATTTTTTTCTCCAAGTAAATTCTCTTTTACAAACAAGACAAATCTTAAAAGGTAATGGTTTTTTCATTTCTCAGTAGACACTTTTAGTTAATACCAAAGTAATATTTTTAAATCAAAATATATCTGATTTCTATTACTATTTTTTTTACAAATTTATAGTTTAAGAAGTCTTCTTTTGTAAAGTTCAATTTTATATATTTGTTATAAATTATTATTGTTTATATAAGATATTAATGCGGAAATTATTATTAATAAATCTTCTATTTATAAATTCTATATTATCTTTTGCTCAAAGCAATATAGATGGGACTGTAATTGATGAAAATGGTGAGCCATTAATCGGTGTCACTGTCTTTATTAATAAAACAACTTTCGGAACAACTACTGATCTTAATGGCTATTATAAACTGACTAATCTTCCAAATGGAGATCAAACAATTAAATTTTCATTTATTGGATATATTACTCAAGAACAAAATATTAAGATTGAAAGTAATAGTTATATTAATTTGAATATGACTATGAAGTCTGATAACTTATTACTTGACCAAGTAGTTGTAGTTGGATATGGAACTCAAATAAAAAGAGAAATATCAAGCTCTATCGTTAGTGTTAAAACTGAAGAGTTAGAAAATAAACCTAATAATAATATCGCATCATCACTACAAGGTAAAGCTGCAGGTGTACAAATTACTACTGACAATGGAATGGCTGGAGGATCAGCTTCTATTAGAATAAGAGGTGTAAACACCCTTTCTGGAGGTGCAGAACCTTTATATGTTATAGATGGTGTACCTATTTTAAACGATGATATTAGTGAGTCGGCTTCAAGATTTGGATATAATACAAGCCCACTTACACTTATTAACCCAAATGACATAGAAGACATCACTATTTTAAAAGATGCTTCTGCTACTGCAATATATGGTGCAAGAGGTGCAAATGGGGTAATTCTAATAACAACAAAAAGTGGAGTTGAAGGGAAGCCTAAAATNAATTTTAGCTACAACACTGGCATCTCAACCGAAACAAATAGGTTAGAACTATTAAATGCTAATCAGTATGTAGATTTATATAAACAAGCCTGGGTAAATGATGGNAANAATNTAAATGATTTAACTCATATAAACAATATTCATCTGGACTCAATAGCAAATACAGATTGGTTAGATGAAGTTTTACAAACNGGGAGTTTTCACGATGTTAATTTATCATACAGTAGAGGAAATAAAAAAATCAATTATTACCTAAGTGGCTCTTTTAAAAAAGAATCTACCTTTATGAAGGGCAATGAATTTCAACGCGGAACTTTAAAAGGAGTTATAAATTATNTNCCAAATAAAAAAACCGATATTAGTACGAATATTAGCTTTGGTAGAACTGATAATAAATATGCTAAAACAGGTTCTGCTGGAGGTTTAGGTAGAGCACAATCTGAGGCATTACCTATTTATCCAGTTTATAATCCTGATGGGTCTTATTATTGGTGGNATAATGGTGGTTTGCAAAATTTAAATCCAGTTGCAGAAGCAGAACTTTTAGATAATCGAAATAAATCTTATAGATATTTAAATAANACTAAAGTTAAATATGACATTACTAATAATCTTACTTTTAAAAATGAATTTGGAGTTGATATTATAAATCAATACGAGAGATTTTTTACTCCTAAAGAAATTACAATTAAAGAAGATTCTAATGGAGTGTCTCTATCTACTTTAGAAAATAGAGAAATTAAATATACTACACTAAATTTAAATTCCACATTAAACTATATAAGAAAGATTAAAACAAATAATGAACTGTCAGTTCTAGCAGGATTTAGTACTCAGAATTCAAAAGAAGATTATAAATACGAACGAGTTTCAGGCCCTAATCTAACATTTGACTCAAATACAAGTGATGCACAATATCAAGAGTATTCCGTTCAGGGAAGAGGGCAAGAATATGCCATTTTAAGTTTCTTTAGTAGACTAAATTACAACATCAAAAAAAAGTATCTATTTCAACTTTCATATAGAACTGATGGCTCTTCACGTTTTGGTAATGATAATAAATATGGTCATTTTGGAGCGGTTTCGTTTGGATGGATTGTTTCAGATGAAAAATTTTTAAATGATAATAAATGGCTCTCTTTTTTAAAACTCAGATCTAGTGCTGGTTCTAGAGGGAATGATAATATTGGTAATTTTAATCAATATAGTTTCTTCAGTGGAAATCAAAATTATGCAGGCAGTTATGGCATTGGACCAGATAACCCTTCTGTGTCAAACTTAAAATGGGAAACTGTTATAACTTCTGATGTTGGTTTAGATTTTGGTATTTTAGAAAATAAAATTGAAGGAACTTTTGAATATTATTATACNAAATCATCAGATGTATTAGTAGCAAATTCTCCTTTATCACCNTCTAGTGGATATACAAATGTAACGCGAAACCTAGGNAAAGTNAAAAGTAGTGGGTTTGATATTCAAATAACAACACATAACCTATCCAAAAAAAATAAATTAAAATGGAAAACCGATTTTAATATATCAAAATATAAAAATGAAGTACTAGATCTAGGAGATGCAAAAGAAATTTCTGGAACTAACTTTGGAGAAAACAGAGCTATAGTTGGTCAACCTGTAGGAGTNTTTTTTCTAGCAGAATTTGCAGGAATTGATCCAACTACTGGAGATGAGTTAATTTATGANCTTCAAGGAAATAAAGTTGTACTAAATGCTACTAATTCAATTAGTGAGAGAAAAGTAATGGGAAAACCATATCCAGATTTCTATGGTGGAATTAATAACACTTTCGAATATAAAAATTTTGGATTAGAATTTTTCTTTGTCTTTAGTCAAGGACAAAAAATTTATGATGATCACGGTAAACGTCAATTGGGTAATATGGGTTTTGGATGGAATCAAGATATTAGAACATTAGACTATTGGCAAACAAATGGAGATGAAACTAATGTTCCTAATTTATCATTAACTGAAAATCGAGATCTAAATTCATCAAGACATTTACATGATGCCTCNTACATAAGATTAAGAAACTTAAGTGTAAGTTATAGCTTTTCTGAGAAATTTTGTGATAAGTTAAAAGTAGAAAAAATTAAAATCTTTATTGCTTCTCAAAATTTGGCGGTATGGACTAAATATAAAGGCTGGGATCCAGAAGTTAACCGAGAAGGGTCCGGAGCTATTACACAAGGGGTNAGTTACTTGACACCTCCACAATCAAAAGTTTTTACAACCGGAATAAATATTACATTATGATGAAAAAAAATCTTTACATTATTTTAATTGTTATGTTGTTTGGCTGTGAAAAATATTTAGAAAAAATTCCTGATTATAAATTTCCTTCTGAACTTGCAACTTCAAATCTTGATAGCTTAGAAAGTATTACTAACGGTATATTTAACCAACTACAAAGTGGAAACCTATTTGGAGGAGGGCTAATTGCCAATAGTGAATTGCTTTCAGATAATTGGGATGCCCCTCCAATTTCTAGCTTTTCATTAAACCAGTTAAGAACAAGAGATTTAAACGCCTATAATGGTGAAGTAAATGGCCTTTGGAATGATGCATACAGAGCGATTAATATGACCAATATTGTTCTTCANTACTTACCTGATTATGAGAATCAGGATATTACAAAAGCAANATTAATTAGAGGAGAGTGCTTATTTGTCCGAGCTATTTGTCACTTTGAGTTAGTACGAATGTTTGCTCAACCTGCTGGATATTCTGCAAACAACAATCATTTGGGAATTCCAATAAAGCTAACAAAATCAAGCGCTACTGAAGGTCAAAACACTATAAGATCTAGTGTAGATGATGTTTATAATCAAGTAATTCAAGATCTTAAAGAGGCAATTGNATTTCTACCAGAAACCAAAGANNCAAGAGTTTCAAAATGGGCTGCCATTGCATACTTAACAAAAGTTTACTTTCAAAAACAAGACTATGCTAACACGTTGCTATATTGTGATGAAATAATTAATAGTGGTAATTTTTCTCTTAACACTAATGTTGACGAAATATATAGTGTTTCAGGNTGGAATTTTTCTGCAGAAACTATTTTTCAATTAATTAATCTGCCTGAAGANATGAATAATGGAGTGCTCACTGGAAGATTAAAATCTACTTCTGTTGCATATAATAATCCTTTTGATAGTTTAGTTTCATTAATGAATGACGAAAGGAAAGTNAAATTATATACGTTTTTAGGAGTGCCNTATTTAAAAAANTATAGTAATACTGCAATGAATATTACTATTATTAGATTAGCTGAAATTTATCTAACAAGAGCCGAATGTAAAGCTATGCTTAATTATGCTGATATCGAGGTAAGAGAAGATTATAATATTATAAAATCTAGAGCTAACAACTCTTCAGACAATAGTACAACTGGACAGTTAAACCTTTTAAATGCAATACATACTGAAAGATGGATTGAGCTTGGCTTTGAGGGAGATAGATTTCATGATTTAAAAAGAAGAAAAGCAAAATTTTATACCTCAATTGGAAATTTTGAATGGGATGATCCTAAGCTAGTTTACCCAATTCCTCAACAAGAAATGGATATGAATAATAATATGATACAAAATGAGGGCTACTAATTTGGTGTATATTTTATTGCATTCTTGTTAGTAATCAATAAATTACAAAAACCTGCGATAACTAAAGAAACTCCAGCTACAATCATTGAATTAATAGGTTCATCTCCTAATAAGTTTGAACAAAAATTTACACCTCCTAAAGCGGCAATTATTTGAGGTAGTACAATAAATATATTAAATATTCCCATAACAACTCCCATTTTTTCTGGCTCTACTGAACTTGACAACATCGCATATGGCATAGATAAAATGCTTCCCCATGCAAAACCTATTAAAATAAAGGATAATATTAACATCTTAGGATCAGGTAAAAAATACATTATTAAAAAACCTAATCCACCTAAAATCAAAGAGAACATATGAATTAATTTTCTNTTTATATTTCTTTTTGAAGTATAAAAAACCAATATAAGTGCAAACATCATTGAAGANAAGCCATATATTCCCATATATGAACCTACAGCATTAGACGCTTTTTGGAATGACTCATTTGCTGAATTGTATAATTCTTCTTCACNAATAATATTAAAATCATAATCTGACATTTGAGGAGCAGGGGAGTTAAAAATATAATCTGTTAAAGCTGGATTAGCCATACTCCACATTGTAAAAAAAGCAAACCAACTAAAAAACTGTATTACACCTAGTTTCTTCATTGTTTTTGGCATATTTTTAATGTAATTAAAGATCTCTTTAAACAACTGATTTTTCTTTTGCTTCTCAAGTTCGAATTCTGAAATATTATCTGGCGGATATTCTTCTGTAGTTAAAACCGTATATAAAATACTTATAAAAAAAACTCCTGCTCCAATCGCAAAAGCTATTTTGACGGACATAGGAACGACGCCTAAAGGAGCTGCATCACTAACACCTAAAAGTGAAATTAACCATGGCAAATTAGATGCAATCCAAGTACCAATTCCAATTATTAAGGTTTGTACTACATAGCCATATGATCTTTGTGACTCATCTAACTTGTCAGCTACCAGCGCCCTAAATGGCTCCATTGAAATATTAATAGATGCATCCAAAACCCACAGAAAACCAGCAGCAATCCATAATGCAGGTGAATGTGGAACAAAAAANAATGCTANTGAACTTAAAATTGCTCCAATTAAAAAATAAGGTCTTCTTCTACCCCATCTCTTACTCCATGTTCTATCACTCATGTATCCAATAATTGGTTGAACAACTAAACCTGTTAATGGAGCCGCAATCCATAAAAGAGGTATCTCACTTTTATCTGCGCCCAGTGTTTGAAATATTCTTGTCATGAATCCTCCTTGCAATGCGAAACCAAATTGTATTCCAAGNAATCCAAAACTCATATTCCATATCTCCCAAAAGCCTAATAATTTCTTTTTATTCATCTCTATATTATTTTGTATAAATCAAAAACTCCCAAGGGGATAAACTTATATTTTCTTTTTCAGAAAATTCTTTTTTATTTTGAGTAAAAACACAATTATATGAACCTCTTAAATTATCTGAAGACAATTCAACAGTAGCAGGTTTATCAGAAAAATTAAAAATAGAAAGAACTTTATTATTATTTTTTTCTCTTANAAATGCAAAAGACAAACTATCATTCACACTTGAAATCACCTCAGCTTTTCCTCCATAATTACCATTCCAAAGTGCTGGATTATTCTTTTTTAANTCAAATAANGTTTTATAAAAACTACTTAAGCTAAGATCAGCCCAAGAAATTGTATCTTTTTCAAAAAACTCAAGTCTTTTATCAAGTGATGCCTCTTGACCACTATAAATTAATGGCATCCCTTCAATTGTTACGCTAAGTGCCGCAAATGTTTTTACAGCATCTCCTAATCTTTCTTCAGCATAACCTTTCCACGAGTTTTCATCATGATTAGAAGTGAAATGCAATCGATATGCATCATTTGGAAAATCAGTAGCCNTGTTATTTAAATAGTCTATAATATCATNAACAGATTTTTTTTGACTAGCAATTTCATTCATTACAAAATGAAAATGCCATGCATAAGTCATNTCAAATGCATTATTATGTAGTTTTGGATTTTCTGCTTCTGCTANCATAAATACATCTTTTACCTCATCTAGTTCTTTTCTACAATCTTCCCAAAAATCTAATGGTACCCAGTCAGCTACATCACATCTAAATCCATCAATATTTGATTCAACNAGCCAATACTTCATACACTCAATCATTTCTTTTCTCATATCATAATTATCAAAATTTAAATCTGCAACATCCCACCAGTCAGTACCAATTGGAGGTTGTAGTTGTCCTAAAGAATCTAAAGAATACCAATCAAGATTTCCGTTTTCAACCCATGTATTATCAAATGAAGAATGATTAGCAACCCAATCAATAATTACTTTCATACCCATTTGATGAATTTTTTCTACTAATCTATTAAAGTCTTCAATAGTTCCAAATTCTGGATTAACAGACTTATAATCTTTCACTGAATAATAACTTCCTAAACTTCCTTTTCTATTTTTTTCTCCGATTGGATGAATAGGCATGAACCATATAATATCTACCCCTAAATCTTTAATTCTTGCTAAGTGTTTAGAAAAACTATTAAATGTCCCTTCAGGTGTATACTGACGAATATTGACTTCGTACATGATTGAATTTTTTGACCATTCGGGAGTTGTTTTTTTATACTCTTTTTTCGAAGTACAAGAGAATATCGTAAGCAACATAAATAAGACTAAACTGTTTTTCATATTAATAATTATTTTTTGTTAAAATTTCAAATGAATATGGTGGTAATGTAATGCTATCATTTATAATTGTTGATGTAAAATGAGTTTTATATGCACTAAGATCCCTATCTAAATAAATAGTTATTGGCTTTTGATCTTTATTAAAACATACAACAACATTATCATCAAGAAATGTTCTTTCATAAATAAAAATATTATTAGAAACTTTTATTAAATTAAATTCTCCATAAATAAGAGATATATTTTTATTCCTTAAGTTTAATAATGAAATCAGATTATTTTTGACACTGATTTCATAATCATTAAGCATGTCAAAAACCATTGGCCTTCTATTATCAGGATCTCCAGCACCTACCATCCCTATTTCATCTCCATAGTAAATAACTGGCACACCTGGAATTGTTGTGATAAATGCTGTTAACATTTTTAGCTTATTATAACCAAGAGTGTCTTTAATACTAATATTTCGATTCCAACCTGCTTCTTTTTCATCCTCTGAAAATGAAAGTGCCTTGCTCGCAAATGAAATAAACCTTGGAATATCATGATTTCCTGTAATATTGCCCATTAAGGAATGATTTCCATAATATTTAAAACTTTGTTCAAGTGAATAGTGTAAATCTTTAAACGATTCTTCATCCAATGCAAAAATCCTTCTAGCATCGAAATATAAATTAAAATCAAATTGTCCATCAAGCTGACCAGTTTGTACATAGCTTCCTATTAATTCTCTACTTCCAAAGGTTTCACCAATCTGATAAATTAATTTGTTAGGAAATTTAGTTTTAATTTTATTAGTTAATGTTCTCCAAAATAATGTTGGTATATGCTTAGTAGCATCATGTCTAAATCCATCTAAATTATATTCTTCAATCATAAAAAGTGCCGAATCTGTCATTAATTCAACCGCCTCCTCAATACTGTAGTCAATCGTTGGCAAAAATCTATCAAACCAAGTGGTTAGTCTATGTTGATCCCAAATTCTTATATTTTCTTCTCCATTTTCTAAAATCAAATCAGTAGCCCAATCAGGATGTTTTGTTATTACTGGATTGTCTTTGTGAACATGATTAGAAACAAAATCTAATAATACTTTTATATTTTTATCATGTGCTAATTTTACTAGTTTCTTTAAAGTTTTTTTGTCTCCGAAACGTTTGTCTATCTCAGTACATGAAACTGGCCAATAACCATGATATCCAGAATATTTTCTATGTGGAAAAGGATATTCAATTTCTGCATATTCTGGATTCTGAGTAATTGGTGATAACCAAATTGTATTAACACCTAATTTAGTAAAATATCCTTCTTCTAACTTTTTGTAAACTCCCTCTAAATCTCCTCCGTAATAATTTGCTTTTGAATGAACTTCAGGATCTTGAATAGGCTTGTCAATTTTAAAATTGCCATTAAAAAATCGATCTACTAAAATAAAATATAGAACTTGAGAATATTTATCTTTTGAATTAAAATCAGACGCCTTTTCAACGACCTTCCCATGTTGTAAAGGAATTAATAAGGAATTACTCTCTGCATATTGATTAAAACTAAATACTCTAATGTATGATCTTTCTTGATTAATTGACTCTGAAGGTATTTTAATNAAATCNGTGTACGGAATTTGAGTATTATTATAAAAAACTAATATCTTTTCTGTATTCTTATTGAAAAGTTGAATTTTTTCTTTCTCTATTTTAAATGACAATTTTGGTAAAGATTCTAACTTTTCCTCAACAGTCAAAAGAGAGTTATATTGTCCGTTTGAATTTAATGCTTTTGAAGGATTATCTGAGTCTAAAACCCACTGTCCATCCAGGATTAATTGATACTGATACTTACCTGGGTTAATATACTCTTGTGTTTTCCAAATTCCTTCTATTAATGATAATTGGGTTTGATCTTGACTCCAATTATTAAAGTCTCCGGAAATGTGAACCTTATCAAAAACTTTCCCTTTTGGATCAAATACAAAATCCACTTTTTTCTTTTGATTTTTTCGTAATAAAATATCATACTTTTTATTATCCGACCATAAGGTTAAAACAGATAAAAATGGTGTTTTATCATCAGTTAATATATATACAATTTGCTTATCTTTAAAATATAAAAAATTGGTTTCTGAAGTGACAGAATCGACATTCTCGTTGATTACAAAATCATTTAAAAAAACTTTAGTTGTATCAATATTTAAATTAATTGGGAGAAAAAGATCATATTTTTTTTGATTATTACTATGTTGCAAACAACTAGAAAAAAAAATGATTATAAATATATATCTTAACATTCTATTTTAATTTTATTATTCTCTAGTATCTGAATATCACGGCCATTAATAGACAGATCAATTGAATTTCCACCTTTATTATAAATTAAAATCTTATCTTTTCTAATATCAAAATTCACTATTTGATCATTAAAGATAATATTAAAACTATAAGATTTCCATTTATTAGGCAAAGTAGGATTAAGAAATAATTTGTTATTTCTGATTCTTAACCCAGCAAACCCTTCCACGATTGATAGCCACGAACCAGGCATACTTGTAATGTGTAATCCTTCATCAACTTCTTTATTATAATCATCTAAATCTAATCTTACAGTCTGTAAAAACATTTTATAAGCTTGTTCTTCTTCTTTGACTAATGAATATAAGATTGAATGAATACAAGCCGACAATGATGATTCATGAACTGTGTACGGTTCATAAAACTCAATATTTTCTTTTATAGTTTGAATATCAAAATGTTCTTCAAAAAAATATAGTCCCTGCAAAACATCTGCTTGCTTAATGAACACCGATCTGAGGATTTTATCCCATGACCAATTTTGATTTATTGGCCGATCATTGTTAGATAATTGTTTTGCTTTAACAAACTCTTTATCTAAAAAGCCATCATTTTGTAAAAATATATTTGAATTATTAATTTTAGGTAAGTACATATTTTCAGAAATGTCTTGCCATTTTGATTCTTCCTCTTTTGAAATAAGAGAGCCGTGATTTTTTCCTAATTCATTATCTGTTTTTAATGCGTATAAGATGCACCATCTTGCAATATAATTAGTATACCAATTGTTATTTACATTATTTTCATATTCATTTGGACCTGTTACGCCCAATATTACATATTTATTTTTTTTGTTAGACCAGTTTACTCTTTGCACCCAAAATCTAGCAATAGCTATTAGCACTTTTCTTCCGTACTTTAGTAAATAATCTTTATCATTTGTATGTCTTATATAATTAAATATTGCAAATGCAATAGCACCATTTCTATGTATCTCTTCAAATGTAATTTCCCATTCATTATGACATTCGTCCCCATTCATTGTCACCATAGGATATAAAGCTGCTCCACTATGAAAGCCTAGCTTTTCAGCATTTAAAATTGCTTTTTTTAAATGATTATATCTGTAAATCAATAATTGTTTCGCAACTTTTTTTGGTGATGTTTTTAAAAAAAATGGCAAACAAAATGCTTCAGTATCCCAATAAGTAGCTCCTCCGTATTTTTCACCTGTAAATCCTTTGGGACCAATGTTTAATTTTGCGTTATTTCCTGTATAAGTTTGGTATAATTGAAATATATTAAATCTTATTGCTTGTTGAGATTTTAAATCTCCTTCAATCTTTACATCAGCATTGTCCCAAATTGAATGCCATGATTTAATATGATTATTTAATAATTTATGAAAAGTATTTTTTTTTGATTGAATAGCTTTGTTAACTGCTATAGACTCTAAATCTTTTTCGTGATTTAAGCTAGAGATAACCGTTACATATTTTTCAAGAATATATTCAGATCCTTGCTCAATCAAAACTTCAAATTTATTAGCCACATAAAGTTTATTTTCTAACTTAGTAGAATTGACATTTAAGTGTTTCCCATCTTTAGAAATCGTATAATTAAATGCTACGACAACATTAAAATCTGACTTCTTTGTAACTGCCGAAATAAAACTTTCACTTGTGCTTGATTTTTTGTTAATCTCTTTCCAAAAAAACTCATTGTAATTTGAATCCGAATTTCTTACATTGAAGTCTAAATATGGGATAACAGTAACATTACCACTAAAATTAATTGGTTTAATAGAATAAGAGATAGCTCCTATTTCGTCATCGTTCATAGAACAAAATCTAGTAGATTTTATTTGAATAATTTTTCCATTTTTTAATTCACATGTGAATTTTCTAGTCAATGTGCCATTACGCATATCTAATTCTCTATAGAAGTGTTTAACTTGAATAGTGGCTAAATCAAGCTTTTCACTGTCAACTTCAATATCTATACCTATCCAATTACATGAATTTAAAACTTTTGCAAAATACTCTGGATAACCATTCTTCCACCAACCAACTCTTGTTTTGTCTGGGTAATAAATACCTCCAACATATGACCCTTGTAAACTTTCACCAGTATAGCTTTCTTCAAAATTTGCTCTTTGACCAAAAGCCCCATTGCCAATACTAAATATGCTTTCGGCTGCTAATTGTTTTTTGGGGTCAAAGTTAGTTTCAATTATTTTCCACTCATCAATATCAAAAATATTTTGCATAATAATCTAAATTAAAATCTTCCAAACTTTCTACATATACATCGCCAATATTACGGATATTTATATTTCCAACAGAAACTACATGAAAACCTCCTTTTTTTGCCGCTATCACTCCACTTTCAGCATCTTCAAAAACTATACATTCACTAGATTTTAAATTCATTTTCTTTGCTGCTTTTAAAAAGACTTCGGGATCGGGCTTTGTTTTTTTTACCATTGTTCCATCTACAACAGCTTGAAATAAATGTGTTAAATTAAGTTTTTCTACAATCATTTTAGCATTTTTTGAGGAAGANCCTACAGCTAAAAGCATTTTTTTTTCCNTAGCTTTTGACAATATTTTTTCTACTCCTTTTAAAATATTTTTTTTNCCCAAAGNACTAATTGAGTGTTTATATATATTATTTTTTTTATCTAACAAATTGTTTTTTTCTTCTGTATTAAAAGAGAGACTTCCTAATTTTAAAATATAATTTAAAGAGTCAATCCTACTGACTCCTTTTAAATTTTCATTGTCTTTTACAGTAAAATCAATATTTAAATCTCTTGATATTTCCCTCCAAGATAAGTAATGATAATGAGCTGTATNTACGATAACTCCGTCTAAATCAAAAATTAATCCTTTAATCATTTAAAATGAACATATTTTTCCCTTAATAACATCTTTGTTGGTTTTAATAGAAAAAAAGTAATATTGGCTATTAATATCTTGACCATTGCTAGATTTTCCATTCCAAATAAAATTATTTTTAGAACTGATACAGTATTTTGTATCTGTATATATTTTTTTACCTAAGCCATCAAATATCTCTAATTCTGCGAAACCATCACATTCAAATGAAATTGTAACTTTTTGCTTAAATGGATTTGGAAATACTGAATATTGTTGACTAACATCTGTTTTTGTCGATAATACCGATGATGTATCAATAGGATTAGTCATATCAGGTTTCTCAAGTAATTGGTCTGTAAATATCCTCCATTCTCCAGGATTTAAATAAATTGTCATATTTACATTGGAAACATCTATACTATCACCTGTTATATAATCATACCACATTCCTGTATGCTGAAATCCTGTGTAAGTGTCTTCACCAACAACATTAAAATTACCAATTATTGTGGCATTCATCTGAGAATCGTCGATATATATTTGTTTTTGNGTACCCCANGTTTCCATTCTNTAGTTGGAAGTTCTAAATGCTGNATAATTTGTTTTTAATCTAATCAAAGCTGCATACTCTAAAAATAAATTATATCTGTAATACTCTTCTTTATAATCCCATTTAACAGGTTTAGGAGATGTTCTAGACTCTTCTGTGTTTGATGGGAAATTAATCGAATAATCATAGCCAAACTCTCCAAATTGCCACATCATTTTAGGCCCTGGAACNGTAAAAAAGAAAGCAGCAGCCTGACCCATTCTTTTTAATGAATTGATTTTTGTTTTAATATCATATGTTGGGGTAGCATTAGCGTATAAAAGATTGTTATACATTAATCTTTCTTCATCATGACTTTCCATAAATCCAACTAAATTATGAAATGTCCATCCACGTTCATTTTTGGATACATGCCATTCAAAATCATCGCCTCCATTTCCTACATATCCCATTGTAGACTCATTATATTGGCTATGTGCTTTACCCCAAAGCATACAACCGTGNGAAGACAACTCAAGTTCCTCAGAGTTATCTGCAAAATGTTCTAAAATAACATACGTACCTGGATGTTTGTTCCATAAATTTGTTGTTATTCTTTTAATATTATTAATCCTATCCAAATCATAATTACTCCATAAGGCTACATTTCCAAGAGAATTAAATTGAGTAAATCCTTTTGATAAATCAAATCTATAACCGTCGAACTTAAATTCTGAAGTCCAGTAGTCTAATACACTATCGATCATATTATGTACTAANGGAGATGAATGATTAAAATCATANCCAACATTAAATGGGTGTTTAGCTTCCGGATTAAACCAAGGGCTTTGATTNGTAGCCATGTCTCTAGCCTTGTCGTAATATAAGCGTAACCATGGATTTGGTTGAAAAGCATGATTAAATACAATATCCATTATCACAGCAATCCCGTTTGAATGACAGGAGTCTATTAAAGCTTTGAGTGATTCTTCTGGACCATAAAATTTCTCAGCCGCAAAAAAATATGTTGGAGCATACCCCCAAGAAAGTAATCCGTCAAANTCTATTATTGGCATCAATTCTATAGCGTTNATNCCTAGNGATTTTAAATGAGGTAATGAGTCAATTACTGTTTGATAGTCAGATCTAAAAGAAAAATCACGAATTAATAATTCATAAATAACTAAATCTCTATTGTCTGGTTTCACAAAATTGTTGTTCTTCCAAACATATTCTTGTTTATTTGTTTCAACTACTGAAACCGCATGCGTTGTTTTATTTGGGTAGGANATTAGTCCAGGATATATAGAATTAGGTATAAACTGATCGTATTCAGAAATAATCTTTCTAGAGTATGGATCAGCAATTTTAATTTCAGCATCTACAAAATATTGAAATCTATATTCTATATTTGGTGTTAAATTATTTATTTCTAACCAATACTTTTCTCCATTTATTGACTTATTCATTTTAAAACTTGGATCTAGCTCCCAACTATTCCAATCTCCAATTACGTAAACAAAATCCTTAAATGGGGCTTCTAACACTAGAACTATTGTACTATCATTTATATAATTAATTCCATTTAAAGTATTTTGAGGAGGATCAGCAATGACTTGTGGTTGTTCCACAATGTAAAAAAATGAATCAATATAAGTGTTTCCTAATGATTGCATTTCGTAGTGGAAAAAATTCTTNCCATATGTTTGAGTAACAAAGTTAAATGATAAAGAATCTCCATAATTTTGAGCAACTAACTGACCATTGTGAAATAGATTAATCATCCCATTTTGTTTTGAAAATATTTTAACATTAATATCCTCTCCAAAACTTCTAATTATTGGAAAATCTAATGGTGATGTNAAGCGAATTATATCNTGATCCTCAAAAATTGGAATAGAAAATTCTGTTCCGTCTAAATTAGTTCCAGAAATAGATCCATTATCGTTTCTAAATATGAAATTTAACCGACTTACTTTGTCAGGATTTGTGACATTATAAAATGATTTTATTTTAAATTTAATTTGAAACAAGCTAGAGCCTATTTGTGTTAATTGTATACTAGAATCACCTCCTTCATGCCATTCAATCGGAACATTTTTCCAATCTTTATGNCTAGACGAATATTTATTAATTACTCCTGTATGNGCATAAATATTACTCGTGTTCATAAGCGCTCCATTTCCAANNGAGGGGTTATATGTTATGATTACTGTATCATTTATTGAAGGATATTCAGGAAGCCAAGAAAATACTTGACNAAAGGTATTTAAATTAAATAACGCTAAAGTAAAAATTAAAAAAAACCTCATAATTAATTAATAATTATCTTCTTATTTACTGAGGATGTCTTTGTTTTAATTTCAAGGAAATAGCTACCACTTGCAAGTTCTTTTTTATTTAACATTCCATCCCACCTTAATTCATGATTTCCAGAATACATTTCACCGTTAAATAGCTGAAAAACTCTTTTTCCAATTATATTATAAATATTCACCTCAACATTCTTTTCATGATTTTGTAATGAGAATCTAATNCTTGCATGATTGGTGATTGGGTTAGGGTAAATCTTAACNNAACGAATATCATTTATTTCATCAACACTCAAAANATTCATATTTAAAGTAATTGCCTCATAAACACTTAGATCAGTGCTTTGTATAACTTGTGGATTTCCGCTTTGTAATCCTGTTATAAATATATCATTACACCCATTATCTCTTCCAGAGTAAAAACCATCTTTACTTCTAAAAACTACTCCAATAGTATATGGGATAAGACCTGATTGAAAAGCAATTGAAGAATCGTTTCCAAAGGCCGTGTCTTGAACTAGACTTAAATCTGAAAAGTAGTCTTCAACTATAAATTCTAAAGACCAGATACTATCCCCTTCATATGTCATCAAACCTACACCGTCATCTTGTGGTGTTGTACCCCAATTACCAACAACATGTTGCCAAACCCTTGACTGAAATGGAGTGATTTGGGTAGTACAAAACAATTCATTTTGAGTAGCGTCTGTACAATTTCTTGTTTCCGGACCAAAAGGAGCTTGCTCGTGACATGTACATAATCCTAAATGAACATATATTCTATTAGAATCAACAACCCCCATGTTTAAATTACATGAAGGATTGAGCATTTTCTTTACGTCTAATTCCATTCTNATAAATGTAGCTTGAGAAAACAAAATTTCAGAACTTAAAATAAATAATAAAAATAACATGTTAAAAAATAGTCTCATAGTCTATCTAGTTTATAATTAATTTATATTTTTTTAGTGTCTCATCTAANACATTTATCAAATAGATTCCTTTAGGAAANGAAGANACATCTATCNTATTNTCNCTTTCTTCTAAATTATCTTCAAAATAAATTTTNCCTAATAAGTCAGTAATAATAAGCTTATTATTAGATTTTTTATTAAATGAAATGTAAAACAATTCAGTACATGGATTTGGATAAATCTGATATTCAATTTCATGTTCAACNATATTGGCACTTATAATTTCAATACTAGCCATCANAGTATCTGATCCACAAGAATTAGAANCAATCAAAGAAACATTAAATAATCCGTTGTTTTGATAATTAAATTCAACATTACCAGATGAAGTATCNATAAAACTTCCATCTGAATAAAAATCCCATAAATATGTTTTAGCGTTAATGGAAAGATTAACAAAATTAACTGTTGATCCATTAATAGAATATGTAAAAGATGATGTTGGCAATGAATCAGAAGTGATATTTACATAATCACTTCCTTGACATCCTAGGCTATCTGTTACTACAACTGAATATAAACCACTTGAGTAAANAATAAGTGTTTGATTAATAGAGCTATCAGACCATATATATGAGGTCCAGTTATTTCCTGCATCTAAAACAATAGTATCTCCTGTATTGCATATTGATTGGTCATTTCCAATATCAACATAAGGAATAGGNNAATAATATATATTTATACTATCTCTGAATTCGCAACCCAATGAATCTACGATTTGAACGCTATAACTTCCAGCACTATTAATAGAAATTATTGGTGTTGTATCAGATGTATTCCAGAGATAAGAATAATTACCTGCTACTCCTAAATTTAAAGTTGACATNCTACAAAGTATTGTGTCATTGCCTAAATCAATTTCAAAGTAATAACAAGAACTATCATCAATTATTGCTTGNGGATTATAATTACAAGATAACGAATCGGTACATCCTAGAAATAAATATACACAACTGCTGTCTTCATTCGTTGCTTGAGGATTATAATTCTGTGCTGTTGAATCCATACAACCATAAACAACCAAAACATTACATGATCCAAATACATATGGATCTAAATCATAGCTAGNGTTTCCAACAGTATGGAACCTATTTCCGTTAACTTGACACNATTCCCATGAAGCAAGAATTTCATCAGAACCCCATGCATTTCCATTNATAAACTTGTACTCATAATATGACCCTGTGTCTAAAGAAAGTGTAACCTCCCACACATTATCTCCGTTAGGATTATTCATTGGAGTTGCTACTGTATTCCAGCCTTGCATTGATCCTGCTAAATGTACCCCNTTNAAGGAAACTGTTTCAAATTGCATNTCAACTCTAAATGTAACATCAACTGTTTGTGCCTTGAAACTAATTGTAAAAAAACATAAAATCAAAAAAATCAAACTTCTCATTACCTATCAATGTTAAAATATATATTTCTTTAAAAAAATCTTGCTACTGAATAATAACTTTCCTGCTAAACTCTTCTCCTCCTAACGTTATTTTAAAGAAATAAAGCCCTTTAGAATAATTAGACAATTCAATTTGTTTAGTGAACTCACCAACTATTTTANTTTTANAGAAATACACAAGTTCGCCCATATTATTAAACAATTTAATTTCACAANCTTTTACATCTTCTGAAGTAAAACTGACATTAACATTNTCNTTAGAAGGATTTGGATACACTNTTAAATTCTCCAAGGTNANCCCATTAGACAATCTATTTGATGATATTGGTTGTGTCCAAAAGATTAATGGAGACCAAGATGGGGATTTATATGACCCTCCATTTGGATTACACCATGTTCTNGCTTGTGCTCTGTAAGACTCACCAGCAACTAACCCATTTTTATTTTTACTTAATGTTCCATAAGGAACTCCAAAACCACCAACATTAATCCAATTAGTGCCTGCTGCGTCTATTCTTGTTTTAATCCTAACAAAGCTATAAACTCCTGATGTGTCCCAAGAAAAAGTAGCTCTTGTTGAATTAGGAGAAGTAACCGCTAAATTGATTACATTCGGACACTCAGACAAAGTATTAAAATAACTTATAGGAGAAAAGTCCGAAGAACAACCTGAGTTGTAAACTGCTTTAATTTTCATTTCATATTGAGAGCTTGGAGATAAAAACTGTAATCGTGTTCTTACTAATGGACTTTGATTACCATCATAATTTTTTTGCTTTATAAGCCAAGAGGTATCTCCCACCTCTCGATATAAAATTTTATAGTAATTAACACTATCAACGTTAGTACTAACCTCATCCCACTCAACCCATGCTTTTGTATCATCCGCACTTTGTAATTGTAAGTTAGTTGGGGTAGAGCATGAAAACGCAATACAACTACCATCATCATTTGTAGCTTGGGCATTATAATTTTGTGCAGTTGGATCTGTACAGCCCATAACCGCTACAACATTACAAGATCCAAATACGTAAGGATCTAAGCTATAGCTTGATGTACCATTAGCTGTGAGATTCCTATTTCCATTATTTTGACACCACTCCCATGACGCTAGGATTTCATCAGAACCCCATGTATTACCATTAATAAATTTATACTCATAATACCAGCCAGTATTTAATGTGAGTGTAACCTCCCAAATATTATCTCCATTGGGGTTAGACAATGGTGTAGAGCTAGTACTCCAGCCTTGCATAGAGCCAGCTAAGTGAACTCCATTTGGAGAAACATTTTGATATTGCATGTCAACTCGAAATGTGACATCTACAGTTTGAGAAAAGGAAAANANACCTAAACACATTACAAACAAAAGAGAAAAAATAGATTTCATGTTTTATTATTTTAAATTAACACTCCAAATTTAATAAAAAGATTTGTAAAAACACAACCCTTTTTTATCATATGTTAATATTTTAAATTTTAGAGTCTGATAAAAATTTATCAAAATTTTTACTCTTTGACATTACTTCTTTTTATAATAAAACCCAAATACTCTTCTTTATAATTTTACTAATTTAGCCGAAAAAATCATGGACAAATTAATTGAAAATGTAAGAGTTTGGGCAGATCAAAAAAATCTACTAAAAAAAGAAAATAGCAAGGCTCAAATGTTAAAAGTTCTAGAAGAAATAGGAGAAACAGCAGGAGCTTTATTAAAGAAAAATAACAAAGAGCTTATTGATGGTCTAGGCGACAGTTTTGTAACTTTAATAATTTTATGCTATCAGCTAGATCTTGAACCTAAAGATTGCTTACAAGCTGCTTGGAGCGAAATAAAAAATCGAAAAGGGAAAACTGTAAACGGAACTTTTATAAGAGAATAAATACTACTAATTTTTAATAGAAATTCTTTTTTCAACCCTCCCGTTGTCATAAATATAAAAATTTAACTGATTTGATTTTGTTGATTGCTTGCCTAGTAAGTCTATTTTTTTAATCAGTCTTTTTTTATCTATTTTTTTATTTTCATTTATATCTCCTAAAATACTTGAGCATGACACTATAGAATCTAATTGTGAGTAAATTAAACTGCCATTTTTAAAAAAGCAACTCAGCTTTCCAGCACCATTTATATTTGGAGTTCCTCCAGGGGCATTTATTAAACTTAATGAGCCAATTCCTTCGATCCACACAGGATTTTCATTAACTGTAGCGATACTTGATAAAAACATAACCTTTCTAGAACTGCCATTATCTAAAATAATATATTCAATTGAATCAACAATAAATGGTCCAGGGTTTGAAATAAATGGGGCAATAGGATTAGAAATATTTATTGTATCTCCTTCTAACATAGAGAAGTCATATAATAATACTTCTTTTCTTTCAAAATTCATCTCATATGACATATAAACTTTTTTTTCTGCTTCTTCTTCTCTTAACCAAAATGTCTTAGAAATATAGTGAAACCCATCAAGTACTTTATATGTTTGATTATTATAAACTGTATCTCCGCTTAATGAATAAATATCTGTCACGCAACCATTATTGCAAGAAGTTAAATGCCATTCTGGGTGATCCAATAATATTGAATGATAAGTTTGCGAAGACACAAAAAGAAATGAAAAAAAATAATAACAAAAAAATAAATTCTTTTTCATAGTATAGAAATATTATTCTTTAAAAGAATACTTTAATAAATCTTCCATACTAACAACTTCTAAAGTTTTTTCGTTTGTAGCTTCTAAAATTACTTTAGGAGCTACATTATTAATAAGAGCTTCCTTCCATCTAAGTGCACATAAACACCATTTGTCACCAACATTTAACCCTTCAAATCCATATTGTGGCAAAGGAGTTGTTAAGTCATTTCCAACAGCCTTAGAAAAGGATAAAAAATCTTGATCAACAATAACACACACTGTATGCATTCCAACATCAGAGCCATCAGTATCACAGCATCCATTTCTAAAAAAACCAGTTAATGGGCTATCACTACATGTAATTAATTTTTCTCCAAAAATATTTTTGTTCATTTCTAAAAATTTTATTTTAATAATTCAAACAAATCATCTAAATTTGGTGAAAGTATCATTTCAATCCTTCTGTTTTGCTGTCTCCCCTGAGATGTTGCGTTAGAACTTAAAGGGGCATATTCAGCTCTTCCCGCTGCAATTAATTGAGAGGGATTTAATTTTGGGTTTTTTATCAATACTTTTACAACACTTGTAGNTCTCATGACACTTAAGTCCCAATTATCTTTTATTATTCCTTTTCCACTAAAAGGAATACTATCTGTATGTCCCTCAATTAATATTTGTAAATCTTTTTGTTCAGCAATAATTGCTNCTAATTTATTTAGAGCAGAAACTCCATTTGAATTGAGCTCATACTTACCAGACGCAAATAAAAGATTCTCTTCTACTGAAATATATACNTTTCCCTTTTTTTGAACTACAGAAAGGCCATCTCCTTCCANTCCTATTAATGCTTTGGAAATNCTATTTTTTAATCCTGTTACTAAGGAGTCTTTTTTATTAATTATTGACTCTAATTCGGCAACCTTCTTTGATCTTTGATCTAAATTATACCTAGCATTTTCTAGCTCATTTTTTTTTGCTTCAAGAGAAGCTAAAGTAGTATTTAATTGATCTTCTTGAGANAGCAAATCTAATTGAGCTTTTTCTAAATCATCTAATAATTTTTTGGTTTCTTTTGCTTTTTGAGTTATTAGCCTACTATTCTTGGACGCAAGTAAATCATATGTAGANCTTAATTCATCGTATTTTAGTTTAATTGCATTAAGAGCACTACCATTTTGTATAGAGTCCTTTTTCAACCCTTCTAATTCCAATTTTAAATTTTCAATTTTTTTATTTTGCTCTTGAGCTTCTGCCTTTAAATCTATAATTTTTATTGCCTGGTTTTTAGATTCATTTTGTTTTTGTTCAAAATCTGAAAGTAATGTGTTGTGAATTTTAGATGTAACACATCCACTGAAGACAACTAATAATATTAAATAAAAGCCTATTTGTTTTAACATACTTTTTTATATCAAAAGTACAAATGAACTTTTCTAATTATTATCAAGCTAAACAATACTTTTCAACAGAAAATTATAAAAACTAATAGCGATTTAATATCCCCAATATCCTTCTACCCAATAAAATCCTCCAGGTGTAATTTCCCAATATCCAGGAACCCAAAAGTATCCTGGCCTTTCTCTCTCCCATCGACCTTCAACCCAAATATATTTTCCATAAAAAAGGCTCCATTTCCAATATCCTTCTATCCAAAAAAANCCTCTTTTAATATAATTTGGTCTTACTACTCGTTTTTTTGGTCTAATTGGCTTTGAAACAACCACTCTGTTTCGATTGGACCTTATAACCCTATCNCGAGATTTATTAGATTTAATTACTCTATTNGAATTTGACTTTACAGATCTATTGTTTGACTTTACAACTTTTCGATTATTACTTTTTACTTTAACTTTAGTTGTATTTCCTCTAGCTTTAACTTTAACTTGAGCATTTAATTCAGTTANCATAAAAATTGAANTTAGAAATAAAATGCTAAAAATTGATTTTTTCATAAGTTAGTTTTTTAAAGATTATTATTTTTATGACTTAAAAAAAANAGAAAGGTTTAAATCAAAATGAAAAAAATTATAAACTACTTTCTTCAAGGGCTTATATTTATCGTTCCAATTGGAGTCTCTGCCGCATTGATTATATANTTATATAAAAACATTGGTAAAATAGGCCCGTTTAGTAATGATTTGCTAAACATACTTTTTTTATTTTTTACAATCACATTAATTGGTAGACTAAGTTCAAGTATTATTGCTTCTCCTTTTAAAGTAATATTTTCAAGGCTTCTAAACAAAGCTCCNTTATTAAAAACNATTTATTCTTCTGTCAAAGATTTAACNAAAACTTTTGTTGGNNAAAAAAAAGGCTTTAAACAAGCTGTNTTTGTAAAGATTTTTGATAATTCTTCTATTGAAAGAATAGGGTTTATAACAAATAAAGATTTGCAATCNTTAAACATTAATGAAAAAAGAATTCTAGTATATATTCCTCATTCTTATAATTTTTCTGGTAATTTNTTTGTTGTTGATGTGAAAAATATTACGCCGATTGATGCNCCTTCAAGTGAAATAATGAAACTTATTGTTTCTGGAGGAGTTTCTGATTTCAAACAAGATTTAAATTAAATTATTTAATAATGAGAAATACAAAATTAATTATCATCATTTCATTTCTATTTGTTTTTAAACTTTCATCTCAAAATACTGGAGACACAATCGTTGTTCAAACATTTGATTATGGCATGACCTATGGCCAAGCTTGGGGTCCACCAAGAGATACGATTGCTCATTTCCCAAATAATCCAAATTTAACTTTTGAAAAAATTATAATGTCATACAGCATGAGGTGTAAAAATGGACAAGTTAACACTTCGGGAGGCAATAATGTTGCATGTGGGGAATGGGACTATAGTTGTCACACATATATTCATGATTCTACTAGAATAGATTCAATTTTAAACAAAGTTTCTAGTCATGAAATAAATAATTTTAGCGGATCTGTATTTAATTTTACTTCAAATCCTGTCTATAATTACTATTACACATACGATACATTATTAGGTTTATACCTTGACTCTGTTATTTTGCCTGCCGACACTATTTTGGAGTTTGGAATTATTTCAAATCCAGGAACATTAATGAATGATCTTATAGATACCATTTCAACTAATATTGTTTGGAGCACACCATATAGCTATACGTATGATACAAGTGGAAGTATCATAAATATTGATACAATCTTAATTTCTGAAACAATTAATATTTTAGAGTTATCTTATTACAAAAGATATCCAATGGCTTTTCAAATTATGTCTTTTGTTACTCCCTACGGCATTGGTTTAGACCTTGGACCCGAGGGTAAAACTTGGTATTTTGATTTGACTGATTATGCTCCTGTATTTAAAGGCCCAAAAAGAATTACAGTTAGTGGTGGAGGTCAATGGCAAGAAGACATGGATATTAAATTTTTATTTATTGTTGGAACGCCTACAAGAGATATAATTAACACTCAACAAATATGGAGGCCACAATCTAAAGGATATAACTCAATATTAAACAATTCCTTTTTTGAGCCTAGAAGTGTGAATTTAAATCCAAACGCTTCAGCATATAAAATAAAAACTGTAGTAACTGGACATGGGCAAGAAGGAGAATTTGTTCCTAGAAACCATTATATTAACATTGACAATAGCGCTCCATATACAGATTTATGGCAAGTCTGGACTGAGTGTTCTGAAAACCCTGTATATCCACAAGGAGGTACTTGGCTTGCAGACAGGGCTGGCTGGTGTCCTGGACAAGCATCAGATGTTAGAGAGCTTGATATAACTAACATTGTTACACCTGGTCAAAACCATACTATTGACTATGGAGTAACAACTGCATCTGGAACTTCTAATTATTGGGTTAGTAGCCAATTAATTAGTTATGGTCCACCAAATCATAATTTAGATGCCTCAGTTACAAATATTATTTCTCCATCAGACAATGTTCTTTACTCTAGAAAAAACCCTATTTGTACAAAACCGAAAATTACAATACAAAACACAGGAAGCACTCCTCTAACATCATTAATCATTGAATACTGGATTAATGACGCTATAAATAAAGAGGTATTTGAGTGGACTGGAAATTTAAACTTTTTAGAAACAGAAGAAGTTGAACTTCCTGCTAGTAAATCATTATGGGATAATATAGATTTTTCTGGTGGAAAAGTAATGGGGGAAGTTGTTACTTATGAAAATAATTCTAAAATAAATAAATTTTATGTTGAAATTAAAAATCCAAATGCATCAAATGATGAATACCTATTTAACAATTTAATTAGTTCAACATTTTCTCCTGCTCCTAAATATCCAGCTAAATTTACACTGTGGGCATCAACAAATACAAATAATGGACTTCAAACTGGAATATGTGAAACATCTTGGAAGATTAAC
>PBQB01000022.1 GCA_002724895.1 Flavobacteriales bacterium | reverse complement strand
TAGATGAATTTCCTCAAATTCAAAACTATGCTCAAAACTACCATATTGCTTCCTATCTAGGCATTACACAACAAAGTTTAAGTAGAATTAGATCTGAAAAATAATTTTTTATCATAAGTTAATCTATTTTTTGATTGTGGTATTTAGTTTTGTATAACTTTAAATAAAAAAAGATATACAAAATGAAAAAAATAATACTGATATTTTTTACTATAATAGCTTTTATAAATGTACAGGCGCAATGTAATTCTAATCCTTACCTTTCTGCTGGTATTTCTGGAGGAACAGTTAATTTTGCTGATAGTTCAACTATACTTTCTGGTTGGTCAACAAATTTTTCTGTTTCTTATTTATGGGATTTTAGAGATGGTACAACATCAACTCAACAAAATCCTTGCCATACATTTGGTGATTTATCAAATCTTACATCTAATTATATAACCTTAACTGTAACCTATTTTGATTCTACTACATCCAATTTTTGTCAGGATATTGATTCTGTATACGTTCTTTTTTGGATAAACCCATGCGTATATGGTGATCTTCAAATTTCAGCTTCTGGAAGTAATCTAACAGCAAATCTTTCATACTCTACAAGTATTTGCTCAAATGCATATCCAAACAGTTATTCATGGTCAACAGGTGATACCACTCAAACAATAAGTGTAAATGCAACTGGAACTTATACCTGTACTGTTATTTCTAATGTCGGCTGTGTATATACAAGTACATACTCATATAATGGATCCTTTACACCAACTTTTGATTGTAACTTAATAGATTTCAATGAGCTTAATAATAATTTTGATACTTTAACAATTTTTTCTAATTATTTAAATAATAATTTTCCTGAAGTTATAGATTCATTATCTTTTTGGGAGGCTTATTCAACTGATGGAAATGTTAATTTATTGGGTCCTTTGTATGCTAATCCAATAAGTTTTGTGAATATAGGTGGATTTAGTGGTTTAGCTAGTGATACCTTTATCGTTTGTGCTAATGTATTCTTATATGATAGTTTATATCAACATAATTTACAAGCAAGCCCACCTGTAGGATCTGCGTGTAGTACTTGTGATACAATTGCTTGGGATGGAACTAGTTGGATAACTGTAACACCAGTACCTTCATATGATTGTGATCCAATTTTGGGTTGTTATTATGCAGGGCCTGCAGGGACAGGGGGAGGTCAGTATGCTTCTTTGAGTGATTGTCAGAATATATGTTATGTACTCTGTGATTCAGTTAATTTAAGTATTACTAATGTTGTCAACATGACTACTACATCTGACTCAATTACAATTGGATCCAACGTATCTAGTTTGACAACCACTGGAGTTGATTTTGAATGGATAGACTGGAACGGAGCTGGTGCAACCTTAAGTACTGATTCAGTTTTTAGTTTTGTAATTAATAATTTAGATACAGCATTCTATATTCTTAAATTAGAACTTTCAGATAATAATTTTAATACCTGGGTATGTTATTATCCAGTGCTCGTATATTGGGATAATAGTCAGTATGTCTCTCTTAGAGTATCCAATCCGATGACAGCAAATTTTAGTGAATATAGTATTTTTAAATCAACTAAATTACTCAAAATAGTAGATGTGTATGGAAGAGAAGTTACAAATGCTACTAATCAAGTACTATTTTATATTTATGATAATGGTTATGTAGAAAAAAAAATGTTGAGTAGATAAGATAATTATTTATTAACAAAGTTATTTTACATTTGAATAAAATGTAATTTTAAGATTTTAAATTTGTTAATGAAATTGAAAAAGATTTATACTAGTCCATTTTTAGATTTTTATAGTTCAAACTTAAATAGCAAGCTGAATATTCCTTATTTTGAATCAACGGTTTCAGCTGGATTTCCCTCTCCTGCAGATGACCACCTACACACTAAATTAGATTTAAATGATTTATTAGTACAAAATCCATCAGCTACTTATTATGTACGTGTTGTTGGAGATAGTATGCTTAATGCAGGAATAATGAGTGGAGATTTATTAGTAGTTGATAGATCTTTAGAAGTTAGAAATAATTGTATTGTAGTTGCATATATTGATGGTGATTTTACTGTTAAACGTATTATTAAGAAAAAAGATAAAATGTTTTTACAGGCGGCGAATGAGAATTATAGACATATTGAAATTACAACAGAAATGGATTTTGAATTATTTGGCGTTGTCGCTCATGTAATACATCACTTTGTATGATAGGTTTAGCTGATTGTAATAATTTTTATGCCTCATGTGAGCGAGTTTTTAAGCCTAGTATAAGGAATAAACCTGTTATAGTATTATCTAATAATGATGGTTGCGTAATTGCTAGAAGTAATGAATCTAAATTATTAGGAATTAAGATGGGAGAGCCTGCTTTTAAGATAAAGGGACTGATTAAGAAATATAATATTAATGTTTTTTCAACAAATTTTGCACTTTATGGAGATTTTTCAAATAGAGTAATGGAAATTTTGAAATCAGAAGTTAAAAGCATAGAAGTTTACTCTATTGATGAAGCATTTTTAGATTTTTCAGATTTTATAAATGCTGAACGAGCAATTTCTATTAGAGAAAAGGTTAAAAGATGGACGGGAATTCCTATTTCTATTGGTGTAGCACCAACTAAAACATTGGCAAAGGTTGCTAACCATATTGCTAAAAAATATACTAAAAATGGAGTTTTTATTTTGAATAATAATAATTTACAAAGAATTTTAAATATTTTTCCTGTAGAAGATCTTTGGGGAATTGGTATTAAATATGCTAAGAAACTTAATTATGCTGGTATTTATACAGCTTTGCAATTTAGAGATTTAGATACGGATTGGATAAAACGAAATTTTTCTATAAATGGAGTACGTTTACAAGATGAACTAAAAGGGATAAAACATTATAGTATAGAGTCTGTTTTACCAAGAAAAAAAACTATATGTACAACTCGTTCTTTTGGGCAAGAAATACAAGATTATATGATATTAAAAGAGGCAATTAGTAACTTTGCAAATTCTTGTGCAACCAAACTAAGAAAAGAAGAGAGTTGCTGCTCTAGCATTTCTGTTTTTTTGACAACTAATAAATTTAATACTAAAACTTCTCAGTATTGTCCTAGTATTGATTTATATTTTTCAACCCCTACAAATGATAGTATTGAAATAGTCAGTAAAGCAAATTATGCTTTAAAGATGATTTATAAAAAGAATTATTTATATAAAAAAGCTGGAGTAATAGTTAAGAATATCATCTCACAAGAAGAAGTTCAAATGTCTTTATTTGATACAGTTGATCGACGTAAAAAAAGAAAGTTAATGTGTTCAGTAGATAGAATTAATATGATAATGGGAAGAGATAAAGTATATTTAGCTTCACAAGGAGTTCAAAAAAGATGGGCGATTAAACAACAACAATTATCTCCTTGCTATACTACACAGTTTTCTGATTTGTTAACTGTAAAAATTTAATTGTTTTATTAAGAGTAATAACTGCTAATTTAAAAACATATTTCATAACCTGGCTAGTGAATGTGTTAATTTAATCATTACATCTAATGAGCTAAAATCATAACTAATCTTAGAAATAGTTAAAAACAATTTTTAAAGCAAATAACTATAAAATACTACTTAATTGAGCTAAGAGTAGAGATAGTATTGATAGTGCTGGAAGAGATTTAATAATAGGATCTTTAACTTTAATATGCATTAAAATCGCTCCAATCATTAGTATGCTAAGTACTATGTAGCTATAAATATTTAACTCTTTAATCCAAAGGCCAGTAATTAATAATATTGCTATACTTATTTTAAGTGCTCCAGTAATATACATAGACCAGTTTGGCAACCCATATACAGAGAATTCTTCGCTCATAGATGTAGCATCTCCACCACGATATTTAGTTTTTTTATTAAATCTTAAAATCCAAACGTTTAGTAATGTGAAAGCAATAATAATATTTATAAAAGTTGTTGATATCATAAAAAAAAATTATAAAACAAATATAAATTAAAAAAAATAAAAAAATCAAATTAATAATAGACTATTAGTATTTACAATGATTTATAATATCTTTATTTGAAATAATATTGATTCCACTTAAATTAGATTTTGCAATATGTATCATATGTTTAGCTACATCTGATGCATTTATTGCTTTTATAGAATTTGGAAATAAAAATGAGAGATAACTCATTATTATTTGAACAATTTTTTCAATTGGGCGTTTTTCTTTTCTTTTTCCCAAAAGAAGTGAAGGTCTAAAAATAAAAACCGATTTAAAATTGCAATCAATGACCGTATTTTCTATATCACCTTTTAATTTTAAGTAAAAGTTTTTGCTTAAGCTATTTGCTCTAGCTGTAGAAATAAAAAGGAATTTTTTAGCACCAACTTTCTTGCTAGCTTTAGCTATATTAACAGTAATATCTAAATCAATACTTTTATATTTTTTTTCATTTCCATTAACTTGATGCATTGTTGTTCCAATACAAGAAAAAACAATTGAATTTTTTAAAATAGAACTTTCAATTTCTTCATATTTTGAAAAATTAATAATTTTATTTGTTATTTTTTTGTGATTTAAATTTATTTTGTTTCGACTAACAATAATTATTTCACTGAATTTAGGGTCCCCTAAAATCAGTGATACTAAATGCTTTCCTGTTAATCCTGTTCCTCCAAAAATTACTGCTACTTCATCAAGTTTCATTAGAACTATTTTATATTATTACTTGTTTATTTCCCAATAAATAATATTTAAAATATTTACTAATAGTGCTATAGCTGTAGCAATTATTGTAAATAGATGTAATATTGTCCATAATTGATCATTTGATGTATCTTTAGCATTATTAATTATTGGAGTAATTAAATAGCAAGAGATCATTAAACCCAAGCTAACAATCATATACAATCTAGCTAAAGTTTGATTTAAATCTACTATATACATTGATAAAATAGAAACAAATGATAAAACAGAAATAATAATAAAAAAAATTGGCCATATAAATCTTAATATTACACTTGCTTCTTTGATATTGATAAATTTATTTATAGCAGGTGCAATTAGTATTGATTGAAATAAGATAATAGCTACAATAGCTACTGAGATGATAAATGGAAGGTTTTTTAACATTGATTTTTTTGTAAAATTAAAAAAAACTTATGTAAATCTGTTAAGGATGTTTTTTGAATTATTGTAGAACAATTAATAAGTATTTTGTTTACTTGTATAGTTTTTTGCAAGTCGGTAGTAAAGAAATACACCAAAAGAATATAGAATAGCTGTTATGTAGAAAATATAGGCATATGACAATCCTTCTGATTTTAAAAGTCTAAATATTTGTGAACTAAAGAACCAACTTCCACTCCAAATTGCGGCAGTAATAGAACTTAACATCTCTTGATTTTTTTTTCCTACAAAGTTCATAGTAAGTTCTGATGTCATAGGAGCAGCCATATTCATTAATGGAGCTCTAATCCAAAAGCATATTATTGCAATAGCGAGAGCCCATGAGTATGACTTAAAGAATTCAGTTGAAGCTAGAGCAACAAGTGCAATAATAGCTGCTCCTTGTGTTATGGTAATACCATGTTTAAATCCAAGCGTATTTTTAACATTAGGAACAAATAAAGCAAATATTGCAACCAACACACTTGCAATTGATCCTATGACAGCAAATCCTGATGAGTCCACATTAAAGTTATGGAAGAAAAATAAATTAATAAACGGTATTGTTAGGCCTGCTCCAATTGCAATAATAAAAGTTGGGATTATTGCTTTAATTATTAAAACCCAATCGTAAGATTTTTTTTTCAATTCGCTATCGTTAATGACAGTTGCCTCATTTTTCATTTTAAGTAAATATCTTAACCCAAAAAAACCAATGCAACTAATAAGTAGTAAAATAGTTCCTTCATTTATTTCTCTTATAATATTAAAACTACCAAATATAATAATGCCACTTAAAATAGTTCCAAAACTATGTGTTGCATAATTTAATGATATAGCATAAGATCTATTTTTTTTAATTGTATTTCGCATTATGTATGGTAAAGAACTTACTTGAAATAATGTAAATGCAACTCCCCATAAAATGAATAGAATTGGAAGAGATTCTTTAAATGAATTTTGTATTGCAATAACTAATAGAATTCCAGAAATTGGAACTCCTAAAATTCCTAAAATGAAAAAAGGTTTTAAAGGTTTGCCTTTAATATAGAATCCTAAAGGAAGTGCTAGTGTCATTACTGCTAAAAATCTATAAGAAATAAAATTAGCGATTTCTGGATCTGAAAACCCTTGTTTAGCTAGAAAAATATTTAATATTAAAAAGAATGATGCTCCAATTAGTTGAATAAAAAACTCTGCTTTTATCATTAAAAGAACATCTTTTTCTATTTTTAAATATGATGTTAAAAGTTGTTTCAAAGAGATAAAAGAAACAAAAATAATTAAATCATATTATTTTTTTTTTAAGTTCTATGTATAATTTAAATTTTTTTGAAATATATATTTCTATTAACTATTCTGTAATTTTGCAATATGATAAGAATATTTTTATGTCTACTATTTTGTTTTAATTTTTCATATGCTCAAAGTTTACAAAATTTGGATTTTGGAACTGATACAACTTTTGATATTGTTAGTTGGAACATTGAATGGTTTCCTAAAAATAATAATACACCAAATCTAGTTAGAGAGATATTAGAAAAATTAAATGCGGATATATATGCTCTTCAAGAAATAGAGGATACGACTTTGTTAAAACAAGTCGTTGCTAATATACCTTATTATGAGTGTCATTTTGAAAGTTTTGATTATGGTGGATTGGCTTATATTTACAACTCTAATACTGTTCAAGTAAATTCAATTCATGAAATTTTTTTTTCGCAACAATATCACAATGCTTTTCCTAGAGCTCCAAAAATATTTAATTGTTTATTTGCTGGTCAGGAATATATTATATTGAATAATCATTTTAAGTGTTGCGGAGATGGATTTTTAGATATTACTAATTATACAGATGAGGAACATAGAAGATTACAAGCTGTTTCTTTTTTAAAACAATATATTGATAATAATTACTCTGATAAGAAAGTGATTTTATTAGGTGATTTAAATGACGATTTATCAGATAATATTGAGAATAATGTATTTGAAGAGTTTATATTAGACAGTTTAAATTTCACTTTTGTTGACTTACTTATTTCACAAGGAAGTAGTTTGAATTGGTCATTTCCCAATTGGCCTTCTCATTTAGACCATATACTTATTTCCAATGAGCTATTTGCAATGTTTCAACACCCGGCTTCTCTTGTTTCAGTCATTAAAATTGATGATTACATGCAAAATTGGAGTGAATATGATGCTAATGTTTCAGATCACAGGCCTATTGGATTAAAATTATATTTTAATAATAATATTTCTTTAACAGGAGAGAAAACTAATTATAAGCGGCATATAAAAGTGTTAGATCTTTTTGGAAGAGAAACAAATATTATTCAGAATAAATTACTTCTTTATATTTATGATGATGGTACAGTAGAAAAGAAAATTATTTTCAATTAAAAAATATAACTATTTTTGAGTATGAAAAATATAGTATTATTACTCTTTACATTTCCATTTTTCCTTTTTTCTCAAAATAAAAAAGAAAAACTGGATAATAAAGAACTGTTTGTGATGTTTTATAATGTCGAGAATTTATTTGATACAATAGATAATCCACATACAAACGATAATGAATTTCTTCCTAATAGTAATAAAAGCTGGAATTCCAACAAGTATAATTATAAATTAAAGCAATTAGAAAGAGTCTTTGCAAGTCTTGCTAAAAATGAAAATAATGACAAGATGCCTGATATTATTGGTTTGTGTGAGGTGGAAAATAGATTAGTAATTGAAGATCTTGCTAGTACTCCGATATTTTTAAATCAAAAATATAATATTATACACCGAGATAGTCCAGACGGAAGAGGTATTGATTGCGCATTATTGTTTAATAGAAAGTTCAAAATATTAAAAAAAGATTTTATTGTAATTAGTAATCCAAAAGCTAAAAGACCAACAAGAGAAATAGTTTATGTAAAGTTAGAATTAGATAATAAGTTCATAAATGTATTTGTTAATCATTGGCCTTCTAGATGGGGTGGGCAATCTGAAACAAATTATAAGAGAGTATATGTAGCTGAGGTGCTAGAGGATTATATTGATTCAAATATACCTCAAAATGAATATACTATTATAATGGGAGACTTTAACGATTACCCATCTAATGAAAGTATATCGAAATTAATATCGAAGAATAACTTTGTTAATCTGATGTCTTCTGATATGGCTTCTGGAATAGGGTCATATAACTACAAAGGTAACTGGGGATGGCTAGATCAGATAATTGTTTCTAAAAATTTTTATCAACCTAATATAAAATTATTATCAATTGGTGCATTTCAAAGAGATTTTATGCTATATAAAAATAAAAATGGAGATGTTTATCCAAGTAGATCTTTTGGTGGTAGTTCTTGGTATGGAGGATTTTCAGATCATTTGCCAGTATATTTTAAATCAACCTTTATAAATTAGACTCATAAAATAAATGCTAATTTTTTATTTTTTTTAAGTTTATTTTATTTTAAAATTATTTTTTTAATTAACAATATGCAAAAAATTGAACCAATCAATATAATGAACAAATTTTCATTGTTTAATGAAAAGTGGACTCCTAAAATTATTGGAGAACTAAACGGGCAACATGTAAAACTATGTAAGCTTCAGGATAAATTTGTTTGGCATAGCCACAAAAATGAAGATGAACTTTTTATGGTTTTCAAAGGAATATTATCAATTGATTTTAGAGATGGAAGAACAATTAAAGTAAAAGAAGGTGAGATATTAATTGTCCCTAAGGGAATTGAACATAGGCCTTATACTAATGGAGAAATTGTATTTAGTTTATTATTTGAGCCAAAGACAACTTTACATACTGGTAAAGTTAAATCAAAACTAACCGTCAAAAAACTAGATTGGATTTAACAATTTAGTATTTTTAAATTGATTTAGTTGTTTTCAATTTATAAATGGTAATAGAATTAAATTGATAGGTTTTAAACCACCACATTGAAAATTATCATAAATATATTGTTATCTACGTTTGATAATCAATTATCGTAGGATAATATAAAATATATAAAATTTTATGTTTATTTGTGTATGAACATTTTTTTAAGATTATTATTGGTTTTAATTATTATATTTGGATTAACTAAAATAATAAAAGCACAAACAATAACTTGTCTTCCTTGTGATCAATTAGGTATGAGTGTTAATGTGGGTTCTCAAGAAACAAGTATTAGTCTTTATCACTCAGGTCAATACTTAACTCATCCAAGATCAGAAAATTTTTTTGTGTGGAATTTTTCAGACCAACAAGGAACTCTCTTATATCAAGATACTATAGTTGATAACGCCTTTTGTAATTTTAGTCACAATTGGTCACTAGAAGATACAATAAATGTTACAGTTTATTTAGTAAATGATTCAGCTATTTTGCCAAATGGGAGTTCAATAAATTGCTTATTTGAGGATCAATTGTTTTGGAAAATTGATACTTTTCCTGTAAGCGGTACAGCGTATGGAACTTGGACATTTATCTATAATAATTTTGGAGTAGATCAAAACATTCAAACAGAAATAAGTGATTTATTGTTTGATAGTAAACATTTAATTAAAATCGTTGATTTATTTGGTAGAGATAATGAAAAGAAAAAAAATAAATTACTGTTCTATATCTATAATGATGGTTCTATAGAAAAGAAAATAATGTTGAGATAAAACCACCCAAATCTTTAATTATCTATAAAATATTTGAATTTTAAATTTATACGTATTTATTATAATTTTACTTTTGTCAAGTAATTTTGATTAATAATTTGTAGATGAGATTATTTTTTATTAAATTTTTGAAACTATTTTTAATATCTGATAAGTGCTAGAATTTAAAACATACATCAATGATGAAAATAAGTCATGGATCACTTTTCTTCATGGATTTGGAGGTAGCAGTAATATCTGGNATAAACAAATTAGAAAGTTAAGTAAAAGCTATAATTTATTATTTATTGATTTGAGAGGACATGGAAAGTCTAGAAATGTTTGTTTAGACTCAGATTTTAATCTTAATACCGCTTGCGAAGATATTATTGATGTGTTAAAATTTTTAAAAATTAAAAGCTCACATTTTATTGGAATATCTTTTGGGACACTATTAATTTTAAAGCTAATAAAAACACATGAAAATTATATTAAAAAGTCGATTCTTGCTGGAGCAATAACTTCTTTCAATCATTTTACCAGATTTTTGTTNTTGTGTTTAAACTTGTTGAAAGATATTTTACCCAATATGATGCTNTATAAATTGTTTGCATATATAATTATGCCAAAATCAAATCATAAAGAGTCTAGACTTTTGTTTGTAAGAGAAGCTAAAATTATAGAGAGAAAAGTGTTTAATCAATGGCTAAGATTAATACCTGATTTAAAAAAATTTATTCTTCGNTTAAAACCATCAGATTTTGATAAGTATATTCTTTTTNTATCNGGAAAAGATGATTATCTTTTTGCAAAAGATGTAAAAANATTTGCTTCAAAAAATAACTTACATAGNTATTGCTCAATTGAGAATGCAGGTCATGTTGTTAATGTAGATAAGCCATCTGCATTTAATAGAAAAACAGTTGAATATTTACAGTAAAAAATANAATCAAATCAGATTTATTGATTTGGGGTGTNTTATTTTGCTTTTACAAATCCAATAATTGAAATAAGATATACAATAATGTCCGGTATCACCATGTCAATACTAAAATTCATTAATGGTTCGTTAATAAAAATTGTAAAGAACACAAACATTAAAATGGATGTCCCAATTATATAAGAAAGTAATATTTTTTTAGCAGTATCTAAAGATGTATTTCTAGACAAAAGGCAAATTAATCCGATTATTAAAATAGCAGGAAATAATCCATAATGCATTATTTCAACCATTCTAAATGCTTCTTGGCTTTGAGTAGTTAGCATTGTAGGAATTATATCTTTAATAGCAAAAGCCATTACAAGAGACATTAAAATATTAAATATTCCAATTATTGATAATGATATTTTTGTTTTCATTGTTTTTTTATACAATTATAAACAAAATCAATTAAATAGAAAACATATAAGTTTTGTTTACAAATTATATTTGATAGTAGAAAGTAAAAATTATAATTTAACTATTTTCAGTATTTTATTTTTATCTGCATATGTGATTTGGCAAAAATAAACTCCAGAATTCATTTTTTTAAATGAAAGCTTATTTCCATTCTGCAAATCAATAAAATCTCCGCTAAGTGCATAAATTTTAGTTTGTATTTTACCGTAATAATTTTGTATTGATATATTCACATAATCTNCAGTTACACTAGGAAAAAGTTTGATNTCGTCTATTTTTTCCTCTAAAACATTCATAGATCCAGAGCCATTAAAAGCTCCGATGTTTGAAGGGATATGATGTGATACACTATTTCCAAAATAGTCTAAACCACCATTATGCTTTATATAATTTGTTGTGTCATTACTTCCATTAATTAAAAAGCCACTTCCAATTGCAGGGCTATTATTTTGAATTCGATATGCTAAAGGATTATTTTCTCCTGTATTTATTGAGTTAAGTAATAAAGGGTCTCCGTAAAGTGCATTGTTTTCTAATTTACTATCAAGATTTATTCTAGAAGAGTCGTAAAAAAGATTGTGACTGATATAAAGTTCATTAAGATCATTCTCAATTAATGTAGGAATAATTTTACCATTTTGACCAACCATTACAAGGTTATTGTATACGTGGACATCACCTATATTTGGCCAAAAATATATTTCAGGGTTCAATGAATCATTAACAAAAATGGTATTGTTATAAAGAAAAGTGCCTTCATTTGGACATCTTGTTGGATTTTGACCACAAAAATTAGAAATCCAAAAGATTTTTCCTTTTTTGTCCCAAGGTGTTCCATTTGGATCTTCTCGATAACCATCATTTACACTAATATTGTAGCGGTAACCACAGTTAATATTATCACCTAAAACTTCAGCGAAGCCTCCTTCATTATTATAGCTATAGTTGTATTGAAATACAACATTTTCATTACCATAATCAATATGTGATCCATAAGAATCCATTGGGCCATGTGCATTCATAAATTTATTATGCTGAGCTACTACATTTTTACAATCAAAAGGCCACATGCCACTTCCTCTTTTCCACATTCTACTATCGATAGAAGATCCTGTATGATTAAAAATACAATTTTGAACAAGTATATTTTTACTTTTATTGGGAACAAATCCAGAACCACCTGTATGTTCAAATACACAATCTTCAACACGAATACTATTATTCTTAATAGAGTCAATACCATTAAGACCCAAAGATTTAATCCAAAAACCATAATGTCCAGTCTTTGATATTGTACTATTGGTGAGTTTTACATTTGAGATAGTATTGATAAGTCCAGAAATAGTATCTGATTGGCTTTCTAGCTTGATACCATAGCCTAAATGAATATTATTGGTTAAATCTGGTGTAGGATATATATCATGAATAAAAAGATTATTAAAAGAAAAATTTTCTAAGTTTTGGCTTGACGCAACTACCTTAATACCAAAACGGACGTTCTTACCAGATCCCCACGAATTTTCGATACCCCCAAATCCAATTAACTTTTTTGTTGACCCTCCATACACAACTTGGCTATTTAGTGAAATAGCATTAAATTCAACAGCGCCACTACTAAATTGAAACTTCACAGTTCTATCAAAATTGACAGCATTTACAGTTATTATATTTAGCCCTAATGATAAAGCCTGTGCAGGAGCAAAATACCAATTTTGGTTAGCTACTGTTCTTATAATTCTGTAATTAGCTCCTTGTGGAGGCAGGTTTGTAACATTTATTA
>PBQB01000021.1 GCA_002724895.1 Flavobacteriales bacterium | reverse complement strand
TAACAGTATTTCATGTAATGTTGGCATATTTAATATTGACTAGTATACTAAAATCTTTTCAGTTATAATTGTATTATTAAACTGATCGTTTAATAAAACTACATACAAACCACTTTTAAAATTTGAAGTAGGAATTTTAAGTGCATTAAAATTATTATTGTTTAAACTACTTTTAAAAATAGTTTTTCCAAGTGGGCAAATTATTTGTAAAGTTTTAACGTCACCTTCCACATCATATAATAGTGTTGCGTCTTGACTATTTATAGGATTTGGATATATATTAAATGAGCGTATCGATGAAAAATTTTGACTTGTTGAGCTAGCTTCTAATTTTTCAGCATTAAATTCTATTGATCCTGATGCCATGCCAGAAAATCCTGTAAAAATTATTCTCCATATTGATTCATTTAAGTCTCTAACGAAATAACAAAGATATGGGTCTATTGAATATCCAGTTCCATCAAAATTTTTCCAATTAAATCCAATCGTATTTATTTCGGTATTAAAGGTGTGATTATTATAATCAGTATAACTAGTAGGTGATGTGATGTTTTCAGCTCTAGCGACTTCTACACCAATATTTGAGAGCACTCCAGTAACGGAATATGGGACAAAGGNGCCTTGGAAAGGATAATCAGTAATGTATTTTGTAAAAGTTAGGTCCCAGTTATTTTTATTTGGTTCTCGATCTAATACACTTTGATTTTCTAAAGAGTAGTAAACAAAGTGCTTATCATCATAAGTTGAAGCGTTAATAATTTCTGAATAATCATTAGAACCATCNAGNTTTGCAAATCTAATTTTATAATCACCAAGAACTTTTTCTTGAATCCANAGCTTTTTCCAGTTTCCATTAACAGTTTTAATAATAAAAATTGAATCTCCAACAACTTTGTGTGTAATCATACTATATACACCCCAACCATAGTCAAGAGAATTATTGTTATCTTTACTCATGTCAAAAGCGCCAATACTCCATCCGGTATCACTATTATTAACTGGTTCTGTAAGATTATTTACTATAGAGCTACTAATATTTGTCCAGTTACTAGTATCTCCTAAATGATATAAATAAAGTTCTACCCCTTTTCCACCGTTTATTCTAATAGTTGTAGAATAGGCATCCGTAGACATAGCNAGATCCCAGTTGTCATTTAAAATATTTTGTGTTTCTCCGTTTTCTAAGCTATAAAAACTTTGACTTTGATAATTAGGACCAAGAACGATGGTTTTGTTTTGACCTTTTAGACATTTAGCATTAATACTTATAAAAGAGATAAGCAATAGTAATAATAATTTATTTTTCATAATAACTATTTTTTGCAAAAATAAATAATATTAAAACAAAAAAGTAACGCTACAGGTTCAAAAATAAAACCAAAAGTACTAGATTTAATATAAATAGTAGTAACTATAGCTGTTTATTTAATGTTNCATGTTAATGATATGCTTTAATATGTTTAAATTTGCATTATTAAANACTCANTTTAATGGAAAATTTTTTCTCTGAAACATATTTTGCAGACAAATTTATTTGTATAAGATTTACAAACAATGAAAAAACTGTTAAGCAGATTGACAAACACCTTAAAAGTAGGTTTATTCAATTTCATTTTATTTTGAAAAATACAGTTGAGTTTATGTTTAATGATGGAAATTACACATTAGAAATAAGTAAGAATAAATTTCTTATTTTGTTTAATCCAAACCAAGAACTTCCAATAAGTATTAAAGNAAAGCCTAATGCTAGTGTTGTTACATTACTGATTACTATTGATGAATTTCATAAATTATTTTATAATGAACACCAAGAAATCCCCTTTTTGAAGAAAGAAAACATCAATAAAAAATATTACAAGGAACATGCTATGGATGATACTATGTTGTTAGTGTTAAATCAAATAATAAAATATAATGTTGATTCTTCCACAAAAGAACTTTATTTAAAAGGCAAAGTTTACCAATTATTCAGCTTACTTTTTGATTCAAATTCATCACAACCAAATACTACATGTCCCTANATGATGAATGACAATAATTTGAAGAAAATTAATCTTGCAAAAGAAATTATTATTAATGAGTATTCCTGCCCTCCAACACTTTTAGAACTTTCATCAAGAGTGGATTTGAGCTTAAGAAGGTTAAAGGAAGGATTTAAAGAAATATATGGCAAGCCAGTATTTCAATTCTTATTAGAATATAAAATGGCTATGGCAAAAAGATTTTTAATAGAGGAGGATTATAATATTAATGAGGTTAGTATTAAATTGGGATATAGTACAGCAAGCCATTTTATATCATCATTTAAAAAAAGATATGGGGTTACTCCAAAGGTATATGTAAAGAATTTTTATAAAAATTAATTATGAGTAGTGATTATTTTTNTCATTTGACAGAAGAAGAAAAAAATATATTAAAGCATAAAGGAACAGAATCTNCTTTTTCTGGTGAATATAATGATTTCTATAAATCAGGAATATTTGTATGTAGAGCATGTAATTCCCCGCTATACCAGTCAAAAAGTAAGTTTGATTCAGGTTGTGGATGGCCTTCCTTTGATGATGAAATCCCAGGAGCAATTGAAAGGTTTAGAGATACAAGTTTAGGTAGAGTAAGGACCGAAATTTGTTGTGTAAATTGTGGAGGTCATTTAGGTCATGTTTTTGTTGGAGAGAAATTTACAGATAAAAATGTCAGACATTGNGTTAATTCATTAAGTATAAGATTTGTAGACCATCAAAAGCTACAACAAATTATTTTAGGAGGAGAAAATTTATGGTTTTTTCAAAAAAAATTAAAAGAGTTAGAAGGAGTTTATTTATGTAAAGTTAATAAAGTTAAAAAAACAATATTTGATAATATTGAATTTATTAACAAGACTAATATAAATTTCTTAAAATTTTATTTTAATTCAAAAAAAACAACANTTGAAACTATATTAAACTTTTTTTGGAAAATATATGCATCTACAAATTTTCTAAAAAAAAATACCAATAGACTGCTTATTTTATGTAATGATAAAAAACAAAAGTTAACAATAGAAAAAATGATACTTCAAAAAAACAAAATCTTGAAAAATCCTATTTTTTTTAATATTCTGTTGTATGAAGATAATATTTGAAAATAAATTTTAATCTACTTTAGGAAGGTTAATTGTAAATGTCGTTCCTTGATTTTTTTCTGATTTTAACACATAGATTTCTCCTTTATGATATTCTTTTATTATTCTTTTAGAAAGAGAGAGTCCAAGTCCCCATCCTCTTTTTTTTGAGGTTACTCCAGGTTTAAAAATACTTTTTATTATTTTAGAGTTAATTCCNTCACCATTATCAGAAATATTTATACTAACATAAGAGTTTTTTTCTTCTATTAACAGTATTATTTCTCCTTTTCCTTTAATTGCATCTACCGCATTTTTAATTAGATTTTCAATTACCCAAGCAAATAATGTAATATTAATATTTGCCTTAATATTTTTATTGACATATTCTATTTTAAAGTTTGCGTTTTTAGGCATTCTAGATTTTAGATATTCAATGGCATCTTCAATTATCATAACAATATTAACTTGCTCTAATTCAGACTTAGAACCAATTTTAGAGAAGCGATCTGCAATTGTTTTTAATCTTAGAACATCTTTATTCATTTCATCAACTAAATTTTTTTCTTTGGTCTTTTCTTTTAAAAGTTCTACCCAAGCCATCAATGAAGATAATGGGGTTCCAATTTGATGAGCTGTTTCTTTTGCCATTCCAGCCCAAACTTTATTTTGTTCAGATTTGCGACTAGCACTAAAAATAAAATACGCAATAAACATAAAAATACTAATAAATGCTAGTTGATAAAAAGGGTAGTACCTTAGTTGATATAGCATTGCAGAGTCTTTATAATAAATCCATTGCTTATCTCCAATTATATTTATTTCTATAGGATCATCTCCATCTTCTCTAATTGAATTCAATTCTNTTCTTAAAAATTTTTGTGTTATTAATCTAGGAGAACGTATTTTTAATTTAAATAGTAAGCTGTCTATATTATTGTAAATATTAAAATTTTTTGATTCTAAAATACTATCACATTCATCTACAAGAATTACGGGAATATTTTTATTTTCATTAATAATTTTTATTGCTAATGAATAATCTCCTTCACCACTAATTTTCACTAAATGTTTAGTTGCTGCTGCCCACAATTCAATTTTTTTATTTTCTTCATTTTTTAATTTTTTTACTAGTCGATTAGTCACAAATAATGATGAAAATCCAATTATAACTGCAAATATTAATAAAGCAAACTTCCATTTTTTTTGTTTAGTATATATATCCATTTATAATTTAATATTTAGGCACGTCTTTATTTATTTCTTCCCACTCAATAATTATTTCATCATTATTAATTTNCTTTTTAGAGTCCTTACTTTTTAATACGTCTTCTTTAATTATATCGCTTATAGTTTTGATTTCAGTTGATATAGTATTTTGTAATTCTTCTTTAAACCTTAACCCATCAAAAGCAATTTTAGGATTTTCTGTATTTCCCTTCATAGTTAAATATATTGTACTTAAATTNTCTATTTCTGCTTTAAACTCCCCAAACTCAGATACAACAGATGTATTTTTTTTTCTAAAAGAATTAAATAATAACTCAGAGAGAAGCAGTTTAATCTTATAGTCAATATNTTGATTAAATGAATGTTTNCCTGANATAAATAATGATAANGCACTTGATTTTATTTCCATAGCNGGAACAGTAATAGTTTGATTTTCAACNTTTATAGTNTTTTCTAATGTTGANAATTTCACNTGTTTTAAGTCATCTAAACTAATAAAGGTTGAAAGGTTTTCTAGTGGTTTGAAATCTATAAGTTCTCCTTCTTCNATTACTAGATGAGAGTTTATTTTTAGTTTTNTATTGTCAAAAATCATNCCNGGTTTCCAATGAGCTTCAACATCTAGTTCAACAGTNCCAANGCCATTGATTTCATTTTCTTTAATAAATTGTTGATTGAAATTGTTAAATTCTTTAAAAGCACGTCGTATATTTATATTATCAAAATCAATTTGTGAGTTAAGAACTAAGTAATTTTTTGTAGGCTCTTTAATTGTAAAGTCTGAATAGATTTTACCATCAAGCCCTTCTGCTGAAAGATTTGTCACTTCTATAGAATTGTTTTTATATTTGATGTCGCTAAAAATATTTTTTGCTGTAAAGTTCTTGTACTTTAACTCTGCAATGTTTGTGGTTAAATCAAATTTAATAAATTCAGGAAATGTTGATTCTGATTTGTTTTTTGATTTACTTTTTAATTTGTTTAGATTAATTGTGGGAGAATTAATTACACCAGAAACTTCAATCATTTTAGATTTGTTTAACAAATTTTCGATTAAATTTTGTATTTCGCCTTCGTAACTAAACTTATTGTCTGAAATAATAATATCACTATTTAAAATCGATGTTTTAGATTTATTAATATTTACAGTGCTGTTAATGATTGAATAATATAAATCAGAATTTAAGTAATTAAAATCTACATTATTCAGTTTTGTATGTGTTAAATGATTTTTGGCTTTTAAAAAATATTTTTTAAAAAGAGAATTAAATGAAAATTCTCCACTATAATTTGTATTAGTTTTCATGTTTCCAGAAAGGTTTAAAAATGGAGAATCCTTAAAATAGTTATTAAGTACAGAAAGATCCCAATCACACTTAAGANTGGTNTTNAGATACATTTTNTTTAGATTTTCAATAANAAAANTNCCTNTTATTTTACTNTTTTCAGGTTGCGCTTCAAAACTNCTTACATCTATTTTAGTAGATTTTAGATTNTTTTTTGNACCATTTGTTACNGTCCCATTTAATTNAATTTTATTCATTTGAAATGGATTCTTTTTTAGTAAAAAAGTACCATCTACAATATTAAAATCCATATTTAACTTTGGATTAGAATTTTTTGTATTGCCTTTAATGATAGCATTATAATTAATAATTCCAGTTGCTATAAAAGGAGNACATAAATTTTTAATGTTTGTAGGCAATTGACTAATTACCTCATCTAATTTTTGACTTGTACTATTTACATTTAAACTTAAAAATCCACTTTTTAAAATATAGCCACGGGCGTTTATGTTCATTTTTTCTACTTTTATATCTGCATCATATATATTAATACTATCTGAGCTGATTTTTACTTTTGTTTTTAAAAAACAGTTTTTACTCTTTAGATAATCTATGCTTCCAATATTTAGGTTAGTTGAAAAAAAATCATTTTGTAATTTAAAAACATTTTTTTCTGGAGTAATTACAGTGTTTTTACAATACCAGTACAAATTTGTTTTTTCTTTTATAAATCTAAAGTCAATATTGGTTAGTTTAATTTTTTTAACAATTGATTTTTTTTCATCGGTATTAATGTTAGAGTTGTAAACTAGATAATTAGGTTGTTCGTTGAATCGTATATTAATTTGACCCTCTTTTAAATGAAGTTGATTTATATCATTTTTTTGAGTAAAAATATTAAAAAGACTTACACTAATTTTTGCTTCTTGAGCATATATTAATGTGTCATAATTAAATGAAGAGTCTTCATAAATAGTTAAGTNATTGATTTTTACAGAAATGTATGGAAAGCTTTTAAATATTGTAGTATTAATACTATTAATTGTTACTTCAGTTTTAATATTTTTTTCAAATAAGTGTTTTATTGAAAGTGTTATTTTATCATTATAGATAGAAATTATTTTATTGCTTGTTAAAGCAAAAGTTGAAACAATAANAGTTAAGATAATAATNAATAATTTATATTTTCTTTTCATTTTCAATATAAATATATAACGNTTTTTTTATCNNTATCGTATTTTAAATTCGTTTTAAAATATTAACCTCAGACTCATTTAGGGCTCTATATTTTTTTCTTGGAAGATTTTTTTTTGTTAANCCAGCCCAAAAAACTCTATCTAATTTTAAAATTTNATAATTAAACTTCTCTAGCAATTTAATAATAATTTCTATCCCTCCATTATTATGTTCTATACCAATTTCATTTTTATTATCTATATATTGTATTGATTTTAAAACTATTTTTTTATTGTTTATCATTACTCCTTTTCTAATACTTTGTAAATCATTTTCTTTTAAGTCTTTGTCTATTAAAATTTGATAAATTGATTTTATTTTTTTTTTCTTATTAGACAGTTTATTTTTTAAATCAATATCGTTTGTAAGTAGTAATAGTCCAGTGTAGTAAGATTTCATTTTATCTACAGGAAATAAATTCTTATTTTCTTTAATTAAAGAAAATATATTTTTTCTAGCATTGTTTAGTTTAACTTCATCGTAATAATTTTTGGGTTTATTTAATAAGATATAGATTTGTTTTTTTGTTGTGATTGTTTCTCCATTAAATTTAACAATATCATTTTCATTAATTTTAGCTCCCATTTTGGTGACACCCTTCCCATTTACAGTAACTACNCCAGCTTTTATAAAGATNTCAGCTTCTCTTCTAGAGCAAACTCCAGAGTTAGCAATGAATTTATTTAATCTAATGGCTAAGTTAGAATTTAGTTTATGATTTTTTTTCATTAATTATTGAAATAATCTAATTATTAAATTTTAATATTACTTTTTTTTCGACACTACCATCATTGTATATATAAAATGTAGTGTTATTTAATGATGATTTAGAGTCTTGCCCTAAAACATTTACTGTTTTAATGATATATTTATTATTACCATTAGCTTCAAATGTATTTGTAGTTTGAGAGCAGGGTAGTAAAGGGAATAAAAATGAGCTTGTAAAATTTAATGCTTGAACAAATCTAGAATCTGCGTTGCCAGATTGAAACCAATCATGATCAGCATTATTAAATATAAGAAGATCATTTAATATATTTGAATTGTTAGCTTGACTGTGTATTTCATTGCTACCACAAAGATTAAGTACAGTTGGAATTCCAAGACCAGGGGCACAATTAAAGTCAATTGTTTCATCAGCATCTCCNTGAACACTAACAATAGGTTCATCTTGAGNATCAATCCAACTTAATGTATTTATAGCNCCTGCAAAATTTATTATTGCATTAACTTTAGATGAAAAGCCAAAATTTCCAACATCTCCTTCTAATCCACCAGAATTGTTGATTAGTGTTTGTATACTTGTTCCGTTTGGAGTACTTGTGTTAGGTAAATCTGAAATATCGTCAACATAAGCTAAATGGACAGCTGTTACTGCTCCTGCTGATGAGCCCCCAACAAATATTGTAGCTTGGTCAATACCATAATTATTTCCATTATTGTAATCTTTTCTAAAATATCTGACTGCAGCTTTTACATCAGACACTGAGTTTAAAACAGTTAAATACTGCTCTTCTTGATATAAAATAAAGTTTAGCTGATTAGTGCTTAGGCGATAATTCACAGATGCTGTAACATAACCTTTTTTTGCAAAATGCTCACAAAAATCTATACAATCAANTTCTGTTTTTGTNCCACCTAAATAACTACCNCCATGAATAAAAATAATTAAAGGCCTATCTTTAGCTGTATCACCATCAGGAGTATAAATATCCATTTCATGAAATATATCTTGGTATTGTGGCTGATCAGAATAATTGACAGTAGTTTTTGTAACAGAGCTAAAAATCTCATTTATATATCTGCCATTACATTGAGAAAATGTCAAATTGTAAGAAAAAAGTGACACTAATAAAAGTGTTTTAATTTTCATTTTTATAAGTATTTAATTTATCTATCATGTTTTGAATTTTATCGTCTTCTATTTTTGAAAATAAATGTATTCCGGTATTGATTTTATGACCAGNGCTAATTATATTTTTATTCGCATCTTTCCATTTAAGATGTTTTAAATTTAAAATGCTTTTTAATTTTTTTGATGTGAAAGGNAGAAAAGGTTCACTTAAAATTGAAAGTGAAGCCGTAATTTGCAATGAAATATTTAGAATTGTTTTTACCCTNTTTTCATCAGNCTTAACAATTTTCCATGGTTCACAGTCTGCAAGATATTTATTTCCTAACCTTGCAAGATTCATNATTTCACTAAGTGCTTCTTTAAAACGAAATTTATTTATTGANTCAGCAATTTTTGTTGGAAACAATTCAAGAGATGATATAATATGATTATCTTGATCATTTGTTACATCTTTTTCAGGCACAATACCACCCCAATATTTGTTTGTTAAAACAACAACTCGATTAACAAAATTTCCAAAAATTGCAACTAACTCATTATTATTTCTTGCTTGAAATTCTTTCCAGGTAAAATCTGTGTCTTTGTTTTCAGGAGCGGAAGCACATAGTGCATATCTTAGTACATCTTGTTGATCTTTGAAATCAATTAAGTATTCATGAAGCCATATTGCCCAATTTTTGGAAGTTGATAATTTATTGCCTTCCAAATTTAAAAATTCGTTAGCAGGAACATTTTTAGGTAATATATAATTTTTTTGTTGCTTTAAAATTATTGGAAAAATTATACAGTGAAAAACTATATTATCTTTGCCAATAAAATGCACTAATTCAGTATCACTACTTTTCCAATAATCTTCCCATTTTTTATCATTCTCTTTTGCCCATTGTTTTGTTGCAGATATATATCCTATTGGNGCGTCAAACCAAACATATAGCACTTTCCCTTTCGCATTAGTTAGAGGAACTGGTATCCCCCAATTTAGATCTCTAGTTATAGCTCTGGATTTAAGACCTGATTTAATCCAAGAATTACACTGCCCTAAAACCTGATTTTTCCAAAGCTTGACGTCATGATGTTGCGAATTGTCAAGCATACCTTCATTTATCCATTTATGCAACCATTTTTCGTGCTTTGCCATTGGGAGATACCAATGTTTTGTTTTTTTAAGTACTGGTTTGTCACCACTTATAGTAGATTTTGGATTAATTAACTCATTTGGACTAAGAGTAGAGCCACATTTTTCACATTGATCTCCATATGCATGTTGGTATCCACATTTTGGACATTCTCCTTCTATATATCTGTCAGCTAAAAATTGTTTTATCGAATCATCATAATATTGTTCAGAATTTTTTACTTCAAATGAATTATTGTTTTCTAATGATGTAAAAAAATCTTTAGCAGTGTCATGATGAATTTTGTCTGATGTCCTATGATAAATACTAAAATCGATACCAAATTCATCAAAAGTTTTTTTATTTAAATCATGATATTTATCTATTATTTCTTTTGGAGTTAAACCTGTTTTTTTTGCTTGAAGAGTAATTGCAGCACCATGTTCGTCCGAACCACAAATAAATATAACATCTTTATTATTTAATTTTAAAAATCGCACATAAATATCAGCAGGCAAATATGCNCCAGCTATGTGACCAATATGAATAGGTCCATTTGCATATAGTAAAGCAGAGGTTATAATATGTTTTTTACTCATTTAATAGGAATCAATTATATTAGCAAATATAATGTAATTGAATCAAGCTTAATATGATAATACCCCCAAAGTTAAAAAAAGGAGATAAAGTAGGNATTATATCAACNGCAAGAAAAATATCCAGAATTAGAAATTAAACANGCTATCTCTATTTTAACACAATGGGACTTAGANATAGTATTTGGTAAATATTTGTTTTGTGAAGANAATCAATTTNCTGGAACAAAACAACAAAGGAAAGAGGATTTGCAAAATATGTTAGATGACTCTTCAATTAGATTAATTTTATGTGCTAGAGGAGGTTATGGAACAGTCCAAATAATTGATAATATAAATTTTAACAATTTCAAGAATAGTCCGAAATGGATTGTTGGTTATAGTGACGTTACAGTTTTACATTCACATTTAAACAATCTTAGAGTTTCAAGTATTCATGCAACAATGCCCATTAATTTTCATAGCAATACAAGAAAATCATTGCAAAGTTTATACAACACTCTTTTTTGTCAAGGTAATTCTTTTAAAATATCTTCAAATAAATTTAATAGGTGTGGGCAAGCTAAGGCAGAACTTGTTGGAGGGAATTTATCAATAATTTATAGTTTGTTAGGGTCTAGCTCTGATATTGATACAAAAAATAAAATATTATTTATTGAAGATTTGGATGAATATTTATATCACATAGACAGGATGATTATTAATATAAAAAGAAATAATAAATTTAAAAATTTAAAAGGATTAATTGTTGGTGGCATGAAAGATATGAATGATAATATTGTTCCATACGAACAAAATGCAATTGAAATCATTTCTCATTATACAAAAGATTATGATTTTCCAATATGTTTTGACTTTCCATCAGGACATATTAATAATAATATGGCATTAATTTTAGGTGTTGAGACGACTTTTGAGGTTTCAAAAAGTAATACTATTGTCAAACAAAATATAAATCATTAATATGTGTTTTCAAGATAGATTTCTAAATAATATAAATCGAAACAATTAGTAAAAATAAAAAGCTTTTGTAATCTTATTTAACTTAACAAGTTTATTTAGACTATTTTTTTAGAACTTTTGGTATAGTAAAATAATCAGAGTTACTTGATGTTGAATTTTTCAGAGCCATTTCTTTTGATAATTTAATAGATATATTATCTTCTCTTAACGAGTTTATTTCATCACTTAAATAAATCAATGGTTCAATATCTTTTGTATTTACTTCGGAGAGCTTATTAATAAAACCTAACATATTTTTAAAATCAGATTTCATTTTTTCATTCTCTGATTTGTTAAATCTTAACTTGGCAAGTTCTGCTAAATCTGAAATGAGTTTATTTGTTACTTTCATATTTTTTTAATTGATCAAATATAATATTATAAACAAGTTCTTTCATATTGTCGGGCGTATTTTTTTTAATTCGTGTAGGATCAATGTGTTTGTGAACTTTAATCCTAGCTCTTCCAGGGTATCCATCATAATATGTTTGAGGAAACATTAATTTGTTATCAGGCATTGTAACAGGAATTATTTTAATATTATTTTCTGAAGCTAACTTAAATGCCCCGTTTTTAAAATTTTTAAGAAAAATATTTTTTGGCGGAATACCTCCTTCAGGAAAAATACAAATACTAATATTTTTTTGGAGTTTTTTATTAGCATTAAGAAATGCATTATATCCGTCTTTTTTATTTTTTCTATTTACTATTACAGAATTATGTTTAAAAAAATAACCAAATAATGGTATTTTACTTAGTTCAACTTTTCCAATGAATTGTATTGGTAAATTAATTATTGATAGGATAAAAGGGATATCCAATGATGAAGCATGATTAGCACAAATAATATAAGGCTGATTTAGATTAATTTTTTCCTCCCATTCAATTTTTGGATAAATAAAAGATGTGAATAAAATAATTTTCGACCAATATCTTGCTATATAGCAAACTGTTTCTTCTTTTTTATATAACCCTGTGAAAATGAAGAGTAATGGTAAAAAACTAAAAAAAGTAAAAAGGAAAACAATAAAAAACCACAATCTCCATATAGTGCTGAAAAGATAGTTTATGTATTTCATTATACAAAGATAAAAATCTACTATTTTTACAAATAAAAACAATGGCAAGAATTTTAACAGGAATTCAAAGTTCAGGTAGACCACATTTAGGAAACTTGCTAGGAGCTATTATTCCAGCAATACAACTTTCTAAATCTGAAAAAAATGAAAGTTTATTTTTTATTGCAGACTTACATTCTTTTACAACAATTCGAGATCCTAAAGAATTAAGAGATAACACTTATGCAACTGCTGCTGCCTGGCTTGCATTTGGCTTTGATACTTCAAGAAATATTTTTTACAGACAATCTGATGTTACTCAAGTATGTGAACTTTCATGGTATCTAAATTGTTTCACTCCATTTCCAATGTTAGCAAATTCACATTCATTCAAAGACAAATCTAATAGACTAGCTGATGTTAATTCAGGATTATTTACTTATCCTGTTCTTATGGCTGCGGATATACTTTTGTATGATGCAAATATAGTTCCTGTTGGTAAAGATCAGATGCAACATCTTGAAATAACAAGAGATATTGCAAAATCATTTAACTACAAGTTTCCAAACTCTTTTATTGTGCCAGAAATCAAAATTGATAAAAAAGTGATGATTATTCCAGGTACTAATGGAGAAAAAATGAGTAAATCACACAATAATACTATTGATATTTTTCAATCAGAAAGCATTCTCAAAAAACAAATCATGAGTATTAAAACTGATTCTACACCAATGGAAAGTAAAAAAAATCCTGAAAAATGTAATGTGTTTAAGTTATATAATTTAATTGCAGATAAAGAACAAGCAAATTTACTAAGAAACAAATATGAGCAAGGAAATTTTGGATATGGACACGCAAAGCAAGAGCTTTTCCAATTAATCCTTACAAAATTTTCAATACAGAGAGAAAAGTATAATGCCTTAATGAGTGAAAAAACAATTCTTGATAAAGAATTAAAACAAGGAGCAATGAGAGCTGAAACTATTGCAAAACAAGTCTTGGCAAGAATTAGATCAAAAATTGGATATTAATTAAAAATCATTTCTTGTATTCGTAATAAAGTTTTTTTTGATGATCTAATAGATCAATCTCTTTTCCTCTAATAAACACCCTTTCTACATTATTTGATTTAACATCTAAAGCGTCTCCAGATGAAATAAAAAAAGTTGCATCTTTACCTTTCTCAATTGACCCTACCATATGATCTATTCCAAGAATCTTTGCCGTATTTAGACTAATACTCATTACAGCATCTTCATATTCTTGTCCGTAAGCCACAGTCGTTCCTGCAGTAAATGGAAGATTTCGAGACCCCATTGCTTCCATATCACCTTCATAGCTTAAACAAAAAAGAACTCCTTCATTATGTAATTTCTTAGCTTGAGAGTAAGGTTCATCAATATGTCTGTCTTGTGTAATAGGAAGTCTATGCACTCTTTTTAGAATTAATGATATATTTTCTTTTTTTAAAATATTAATTATTTTTAGAGCATCCTCAGCTCCCACGAGAACTGTTTTTTTTATGCTATATTTTTTTGCAAATTTTATAGCATCACGCATATCATTGGCTTTATTACTGTGAATAAATAGGGTTGTTGATCCATCAAATAGCCCTAACATACTTTCTAATTTAATATCTATGCTATTGTCGGTTGAATTACTGTATGCCCATGCTTTGTCAAATAGATGATTTATCTCTTCAATTCTTTCTTTATAGGTTTCATTTATTTTAATTTTTCCAGGTTCAGCCCACCAACCAGTAGAATAAAATGATTTTGGCCAATTTAGATGAATTCCATCATCTGCTTTTAATTGGGCGTCTTCCCAATTATGACCATCTAAATGCATGATTGAGGATTTTCCAGAAATAGTTCCTCCTCTTGGAGTTACCTGAGCAATCATAATCCCATTATTTAATATGGTTTTAGGGATTTTAGAATCTGTATTATATGCAATAAGCGTTCGTACATGCGGATTAAATTTACCCACCTCTTTATAATCTCTGGTAGCTCTTACGGCACTAATTTCAGTTAAACCAAGAGTTGTATTAGGAAGAATAAATGATGGGTAAATATGTTTGTCATACACTTTAAATATTGTATCAAAAGCTGAAGGGTCGATACGTACAGTAGATGCATCACCAATAATTTCAAATTTCCCATTATGCATACTAACTATTGAATTAGCAATAACATTCCCGTTTCCTACATGAGTTGTGGCGCCGACAAATAAAATAGGTTTTTCTGATTTTGATTCAGCAATAAAAATTAAATTTATTAGTAAAAAAAATATTATTTTCTTTTTCATCTTTTTTTACAACAATGATATAACTTTTCTTCTGCTGGTGCAGTAGGTTTTATCTTGTTTTGATTTTTATCTTTTGACATTAATTTTATTATTCTCATGCGTTCTTTTAAATCTCTCTTTCTGTTTTGGACATCTACATTTTCATCATACATTAGTTTACCATCCACATATGTTTGAACTACTTTTGAGTAAACGGAAAGGGGATTATCAGACCATAAAACAATATCAGCATCTTTACCAATTTTAATACTTCCCATTTTGTCATCTAAATATAATAATTTTGCTGGGTTCAGAGTTATCATTTTCCATGCATCTTCTTCAGAAGTTCCACCATATTTAATAGCTTTTGCAGCTTCTTGGTTTAGTCTCCTACCCATTTCTGCATCATCAGAGTTTATAGCTGTAACTATTCCCGCCTCATTTAAAAGGCTTGCATTATAAGGAATTGCATCATTAACTTCAAATTTGTAAGCCCACCAGTCAGAGAAGGTAGACCCTCCAACACCATGTTTCTTCATTTTTTCTGCAATTTTATAACCTTCTAAAATATGTGTGAATGTATTTATTTTAAATCCCATTGAGTCAGCTACGTGCATTAGCATATTTATTTCTGACTGAACATAAGAATGACAAGTAATAAATCTTTCAGAATTTAGAATTTCCACTAGAACATTTAGTTCTATGTCTTCTCTTGGAGCAACTGTTTTTCTTTTTTCAATTAAATTAAGTTTATTATAATCTTGCCATTTTTTTTCATATTCTTTTGCTCTAAAAAAAGCATCATAAAATACCTGCTCTACACCCATTCTAGTTTGAGGAAATCTAATGTTTTCAAAGTCTCCCCAATTACTTTGTTTTACATTTTCACCTAATGCAAATTTTATAAAGCCTTTTGCATCTGAGATCTTCATTTCTTCAGCAGAAGCCCCCCATCTTAATTTGACAATCGCAGACCTTCCTCCAATTGGATTAGCTGATCCATGTAAGAGTTGAGCAGCTACAACCCCTCCGGCTAACTGTCTGTATATATTGTGATCATTAGGATTAATAACATCTCCGATACTCACTTCGGCAGTTACAGCTTGACTAGCTTCATTAACTCCCTTGCTAATAGCTATGTGTGAGTGCTCATCAATAATGCCACATGTCAGGTGTAAGTTTGAAGCATCTATAATTTTAACTTTTTCATTTGTAATATATTCTAAAGGATTTAAAAGAGTGCCTACAGCAACAATTTTTCCCTTATCAATAATTACATCAGTATTATTAATAATTCCTTGCTTTTCATTAGTCCATACAGTAGCATTTTTAAATAAAACTGGTTGTGCTATTGGTAAACTTCTAAAACCATTAGATTTATTTGGAAGCCAAACTTCAGGAATATTGCTTTGAATTATTTTATTAGTAGTGGTATCTGAATCTTTTTTATTATTATCTGCTTTTAACACTGAGTCTTTAGATAATAAAAAATCAAATATATTTCCATTTTCATCTTGGTAAAAACCAATAATTGTATCATTATTTATTATATCTCCATTAGCTCTAAAATGACCATTAGGTAGACTAAAATTGAAATTGTCGCCACTAATTTTACCTGTTAAATTAGCTGAATCCAAGTTGTTAATTGAAATTTTTACATTTTTCTGTTGACCTTTGATGATAACCTTGGAATTGTTAATTTTTTTTGATTTGAATGTGTAATATCCAGAAATGTCATATTTTTCTTTTTTATTAACTATATGTTTTTTACCATTTATCCAATTTTCATAAATCACTCCATCTTCAAATATATCACTAGATGTAATTATAAAATTAGCAATTTTCCCACTTTCTAATGTTCCCAATTTATTAGACATATTAATTAGAGAAGCGGGTATTGTAGTGAGTGAAGCTAATGCGTCAGATTTATTGAGTCCTTTATCTATAGTTTTTTTGAGATTTTTTAAAAAATCATTTTTATCTTCTAGATCAGATGATGTAAAACAAAACTTTATATTATTATCAGATAAAAATGCAGGGTTATACGGAGCTAATTCCCATTCTTTTAATTGGTTTAGACTGATCCATTCTGTTGATTCAGGATTACTAACATCATATGCTTTCGGGAAATTTAAAGGAATTATAATTGGAAATGTTGAGCCTTTCACTTCGTGCATTCTACTGTATTCTTTACCATTCCCTTTTATTAAAAAATCGATTTCAAATTCGTCAGCAATACTAAAAACTCTTGAGTAATCTAATACATCACTAATTTCAAATATTTTAGGTAATTTATTTTGCAAGTTATAGCTAATGTAAGATAAGTTTGTTTGTTTTTTTTGCTTTTCGTACCATTCTGCATCTAGCATAACCTGTTTAATTAAAGCAATACTTCCCATTAATGAGGTTGGGTATTTTTGTTTGGAAGAACCTTTTTTGAATGAATAAAAACTAGCAGCAAAATCACTTATGATATTTGTATGATTGTTTTCTGACAATAAAACAAAAGCACCACTACCTCTCATTATCCCATCTTGATAATGAGTTAAAACAGAACCAAATCCAATATTTATATATTTTTCAGCTTCTTTTTGATTATTAGAAAATAAGTGACTAGCTTGTGTTTCTGGATGTATAGCTTGGTTCCAATGATATGCTCCTTTTTTATTGCTTCTATACTGAGGGATATTATCATTTTGTGACTTCAAGTTAGTTTTTACTATTCCGTAGTTAGAATATAGATCGATAAAAGAAGGGTAAATGTGGTCTCCTTGTAGATCGTATACAATTGCATTTTTGGGAACAATTAGATTACTATCTACACTAATAATTTTATCATTATGAATAATTAATGTTCCATTTTTGATTTGTTTTTCAGGAGAAATAAAAATGTGTGCATTAGTAAAGGCATAAATAGGATTAAAATTATCTTTAACACCATTGATGGGAAATGTTTCTTGACATAATAATGTGTTGAAATTAAATATTAAAAAAAGAAAAGGTATTATTAATTTCATATTTACATTTATGCTGTGAAATTATTAAAATTATATTAAATTTGCATGAACATTTCAAATAACTATGAAAACAGAAAAAGCAAACTTTATAAATGCATTAGTTTTAATTATAATGCCAGCATGGGCTTTTTTTACTTTTGAAGCTACTGATGCAAAACCTCATCAATCAGTAACAGCTTTCATCCCACTATTTTTTGGTGTGATTTTATTACTCTGTCAAAAGGGAATAAGAAATGAGAACAAGGTAATTGCTCATATTGCTGTGTTAATTACATTAATAGGTCTTCTTGGATTATTTATGCCATTTAAAGCTGCTATTTCAGAAGGAAGAGAGTTATCTATATTTAGAGTTGGCTCAATGATTCTTACGGGAATTATTGCAATGATAACGTTTATTAAGAGTTTTATTAAAGCAAGAAAGAAATCTTGATAATTGATTTTCTATAAATGAAGGAGAAAGCCATTTTGATTGGTTTGATAACTCCTCAAACAACAAAAGAAAATGTTAATGAATATCTAGATGAGTTATCATTTTTAGCCACAACTGCTGGAGCTACTCCTACAAAAAGATTTACACAGCAACTATTATTGCCAGATAAAAATACATTTCTTGGAAAAGGCAAAATAAATGAAGTTAGAGATTATGTTAAAAGAGAGAAAGTTGATATAATTATTTTTGATGATGATTTAAATCCTTCTCAACTTAGGAATATTCAAAAAATTTTTGAAAAGAAAAAAATACTAGATAGGAGTAATTTAATATTGGATATTTTTGCTTCACGCGCTCAAACTGCCCAGGCAAGAACTCAAGTTGAATTAGCACAGTATGAATATCTTTTGCCAAGATTAACGAGGATGTGGACTCACTTAGAAAGACAAAAAGGAGGTATTGGAATGAGAGGGCCTGGAGAGACCCAAATTGAAACTGATAGAAGGATTATCAAAGATAAAATCTCTCTTTTAAAAAAGAAGTTAGTAAAGATTGATAAACAGTCTTTTACGAGAAGAAAGGGAAGAGCCCATCTAATAAGAGTTGCCTTAATAGGTTATACGAATGCAGGTAAATCAACATTAATGAACAAATTATCTAAGTCAGAAGTTTTTGCTGAGAACAAGTTGTTTGCAACATTAGACACTACAGTAAGAAAGGTTGTGATTAAAAACTTGCCATTTTTATTAACAGATACAGTAGGATTTATAAGAAAACTTCCACATCAATTGGTAGAATCATTTAAATCAACCTTAGATGAAGTCAGAGAGTCGGATTATTTAGTACACATGGTAGATATTTCAAATTCAAATTTTGAAGAACATATAAATGTAGTGAATGAAACTTTAAAGGAGTTAGGAGTGCAAAATAAGCCTGCTCTTTTAGTTTTTAATAAGATAGATAATTATAAATTTATTAAAAAAGATGAGGATGATTTATTACCGATGACAAAAGCTAATATGTCTCTTGATCAGTTAAAAAAAACCTGGATTTCAAAGATGAATGATAATACTATTTTTATTTCGGCGCTCAATAAAACTCATTTTGATGAGTTAAAAGATAATCTATATTATGAGATTAAAAAACTACATGAAAAAAGGTACCCTTATAATAATTTTTTATACTAAGAAAATGATTGATGTTCAAGCAACTCTTTGTAAAAACCATTTTTTTTCATAAGTTCAGCATGAGTTCCTTGTTCAACAATTATCCCCTTATCTAAAACAATAATTTTATCTGCATTTTTAATTGTAGATAGTCTATGTGCAATAACTAATGAAGTTTTAGTATTCATTAATTTTTCAATTGCTTGTTGCACAAGCTTTTCAGACTTTGTATCTAAAGAAGAAGTCGCTTCATCTAAAATTAGAATNTCTGGGTTTTTTAGTATTGCGCGGGCAATACTAATTCTTTGTTTTTCTCCTCCTGATAACTTATTCCCTCTATCTCCGATTTTAGTTTGATATCCTTCTTTTTTCTTAATAATAAACTCATGTGCATTGGCAATTTTTGCAGCTGAAACAATTTCTTTTTCATTAGCATTTAAATTGCCTAGTTTAATATTATTAAGTATAGAGTCATTAAATAAAATTGACTCTTGATTAACGATCCCAAATAAACTTCTTAAATCTGAAATTTTTAAACATTTTATATCTATATCATTAATAGTAATATTTCCACTATTCAAGTCATAATATCTAGGAAGTAAATCAGCAATTGTAGACTTTCCACTGCCAGATTTACCAACTAAAGCAATTGTTTCTCCTTTATTTATTTTAAAATTAATATCTTTTAGAATTTCAATATTTTCATATGAAAAGTAAACATTATTAAATTTGATTGAATCATTAAGTTTAGTAATTGATTTTGGTTTTAGAATATTTGTAATAGACTCTTTTAAATCTTTAATTTCATAAACTCTTTGTGCTGCAGCACTTCCTTTTTGAATACGATAGTATGCAGTAGTTAGAGATTTTGCAGGAGGAATAATTTGTGAAAAAATAAGAATATAACCTATAAACTCTTGCGCATTTAATGCGCTTTCTCCATTTAATACTAATTGCCCTCCGAACCACATAACTACTACGAGCACTATAGTACTTAAAAACTCACTCATTGGTGACGACAAATCTTTTTTTCTTAAAAGAGAGTTCATTATAGATTTATAGTTGCTGCTTTCTTTGTTAAAGTTATCATTAATATATTTTTGAGCATTGAAAGCTTTAATTATACGTAGTCCAGAAATATTTTCATCGATAATTGACATAATTTCTCCCATTTTATCTTGCCCTTTATCTGACGATTTTTTGAGAGACTTTCCAATAACGCCAATTAAGCCTCCAGTGATTGGAAATAGGATAATTACAAATATTGTTAGTTTAGGGCTTAATATTATTAGTGCACTTAAATATGTAATAATGGATATAGGGTCCTTAACAATCATTTCTAAAGAACTCATTATTGACCATTCAATTTCAACTAAATCAGAAGACATCCTTGCTGTTAAATCCCCTTTTCTTTTTTCAGAAAAGAATCCTATTGGTAGTGAAATCATTTTTTTATGTAAATCTATTCTCATGTCATGCACTATACCATTTCTTATAGGAGTTAAAAAGAAAAGAGCTAAATATCTAAAAAGATTACGGAAAAAGAAAGTTATTAGAACTAATATGCAAATAAACATAAGAGCTTCTTCTTTTCCATTATTATCAATAATATTACTTATTATTGTGTAGAAATGATCTTTAATTGATTCTGCATTAAGACTTAGAGGGCTTGTGTTGTATACTTTTTCTTGTGTTCCAAANAAAATGCCTAAAAATGGAATAACCATTGTTAATGATACAAGTGAAAAAAGGATACTAAGTATATTAGAAATAATGTTTAAAATAACATATCCTTTATAAGGATTTAAATAACTAAATATTCTAAAGAAATAATTCATATTACAAAGATAAAAAAGGATTCCTTACTTTTGTAAAATGGAATCAACAAGACAAAGAAAAGTATCACGTTTAATTCAAAAAGAGTTGTCATTTGTTTTTCAAAAAGATAATATAGGATTCTTATTTAAGGAAATGATAACTGTGACTATTGTACGCGTTTCACCAGATTTAGGAAATGCCAATATTTTTTTAAGTATCTTTCCAAGCAACAATGCAGAAGAAACTCTTTTAGCAATACAAAACAATAAAAAAGTTATTAGAAAAAAGTTTGGAGAAAAAGTGAGAAATCAATTAAGAATAGTACCAGACTTAAATTTCTTTATTGATGATTCTGGTGAGTATGCTCAACAAATAGACAGATTATTAAAAAAATAACTCTAATGAATATTTCTTATTTTATAGCTAAACGATATTTTTTTAGAAAAAGCCAAAATAATTTTGTTCATTTTATTTCTTTAGTTTCTTTTTTTGGAGTGATGGTTGGTTCTGCTGCTNTAATTTTGGTTCTCTCAGTATTTAATGGATTTGAAGATTTAGTTTTAAACATGTATAATTCTTTTGATCCTCATATAAAAATTCAAACAACACAAGGGAAGGTCTTTGAAAGGGAACCAATTGAAAAAAAATTGTCCACTTATGATCAGATAGAAGAAAACATTTTTGTCTTAGAAGAAAAGGTNTTGTTAAATTACAATGACAAAGANTTTATAGCAATAGCTAAAGGGGTTAGCGATAACTATGAAAAGGCAATACATTTTGATTCATTANTAGTNGAAGGGAGAGGACTTAGCAGTTCNGNTATGGATAATGTAGCNGTAATGGGCTCTGGAATTGCATATTATCTTTCAATGGGTTTAGGCTCTGTTTTTGAAAACATACAATTATATATTCCAAAAAGAGAAGAGAAAACATTACTAAATATACAAAAAGCCTTTGAGCAACACAATATAGTTCCNGTAGGTATCTTTAATATTCAAAATGAAATNGACAGTGAATATTTCATAACACCACTTTCTTTTCTTCAAAAAATTTCTAATAGAGAGAATAGAATATCCTCTGTTGAAATCAAGTTAAAAGACCCTAAAGAGATGTATGACTTACAACAATTATTGAAAAATAGCTTAGGTAATAATTATTTAATTCAAAATAGATTTGAACAACAACAATTTTTATATAAAATTTTAAATTCTGAAAAATTAGCTGTTTTTATTATTTTTTTGTTCATCATTTTAATTGCAACATTTAATATTATTGGTTCATTGACAATGTTAATTTTGGACAAAAGAAAAGATATTTTTACATTAAAAAGTTTAGGGCTAAATAAGATTCAAATTCAAAAGATCTTTTTTAAAAAGAATATGTTTACTATTTTGTTTGGAGTTTTAATTGGCTTGTTAATGGGCTTATCAATCGCATTTGCACAACAAAATTTTGGATTGATTTCGCTAGGAGATGGCAATTTTGTAGTGGATTCTTTTCCAGTATCTATCCGTTTTTCAGATGTTATTCTTGTTTTTTCTACAGTATTTATAATAGGTGTTTTCTCNTCTTGGATTCCAGCTAAAATTTTAACTAAAAAATTATTTAGATAATCTTATCTCCATATCTGACCTTTATTTGATCTAACGTATGAAATATTTCATCTGGAATATTTGATGTTACTAGTTGAATCCTTAGGTCTTTAAAATTGGGAATACCTTTGAAATAGTTTGAATAGTGTCTTTTCATTTCGGCAATCCCTAAAACTTCTCCTTTCCATTTAATAGAATGATTTATGTGTTGTTTACATGCCACAACCTTATCACTAATTTTCGGTCNTTTTCTATGTTTACCAGTTTTTAGAAACTTCTTTATTTCATTAAAAATCCATGGATTTCCAATTGANGCCCTTCCTATCATCACNCCATCTACGCCGAAACGATCTTTCATTTCTTTTGCTTTTTCAGGAGAGTTAACATCTCCATTTCCAAAAACAGGAATATGCATTCTAGGATTATTTTTAACNTCTCCAATTAAAGACCAATCAGCTTCACCTTTATACATTTGTTTTCTGGTTCTCCCATGAATAGAAATAGCCTGTATTCCAACATCCTGTAGTCTTTCAGCTACTTCTACAATATACTTAGTGCTTTCGTCCCAACCTAGTCTAGTTTTTACAGTTACAGGTAGCTTGGTAGATTTAACTATTTCTTTTGTCATAGACACCATTTTAGGTATATCCTGCAAAATTCCAGCTCCGGCTCCTTTATTGGCTACTTTTTTTACAGGGCAACCATAATTTATATCAATAAATTCAGGATTAGCTTTTTCACATATTTCTGTTGCTCTTTTCATTGAATCAATATTATGCCCAAATATTTGAATTCCAATTGGTCTTTCAAAATCATATATATCAAGCTTCATAGTGCTTTTTTTAGCATCTCTAATNAACCCTTCAGAAGAAATAAATTCCGTATACATTACATCTGCACCATTTTGCTTACANAATGCTCTAAAAGGAGGGTCACTAACATCTTCCATTGGGGCCAATAAAAGAGGAAATTCACCTAATTCAATATTTCCTATTTTTACACTCATATTTTACAAAATTAATAAAATGATAAAAAGAGGATTTTTTTCACAAAAAACAAATTTTTTAAAAATAGTTATATTGTGTTTTTTAATACTTATCTCAGCTCTTATTACAAATCTATTTGCTTATAGTATTGATACATTCTTTTTTAAATTTGAAAAATCAGTTTTTCATAATGGTCAGTACTTTTCTATCGAAAGCTTGAAGCTCCTGCAATTTTTTAATAGTATAGGAATTTTTATAATACCAATTCTTTTATATTCTTATTTAACTGACTTCAACTTGAAATTTAAATTTAATTTCAAAAGACAAGANTTATTATTGGTATGCGGAATTATTATTCTTAGTTATCCGTTTATTTCTTATATATATGANTTAAATCAAAAAATTAATCTTCCAGAATGGGCACTATCTTANGAGCAAAGNGCAGAACAACTAACTANAGAGTTTATTAAAATGGANANTTTNCTAGATTTAGGAATTAATTTAATTTTGATAGCTATCATTCCAGCTGTTGGAGAAGAGCTTCTTTTTCGAGGATATCTTCAAGAGTCTTTTAGTAAATGGCTTCAAAATGCTCATTTAGCAATAATTTTTTCAGCATTTTTATTTAGTGCAATTCATTTACAATTTCATGGGTTTTTTCCAAGATTTTTTCTAGGAATTTTGTTAGGGTATTTATTTTTATTAAGTGGCTCGATAATGATTCCTATATTTGCTCATTTTGTTAACAATGCTCTTGTTGTAATTTTTTCATATACATCTTTCATAAATTATTCTAGTGTAACTGATTATAAAACAACTTTTGTACATGCACTTTTTAGTTTCATATCAATAGTGTTGTTACTTTTTTTATTGTATAATGTGATAAAAAATAGAAAGAACCACAAAGTCAATTTGGATTGAGGACTAGTAGGTTCCTTTCCTTGTAGAATAATTAATTTTTAAAGCATTAGCTTTTCTAAGCTCTTGTTTCACGTCTGTAACTATTCCCATTTTTACAGATTCATCTGCTTTAATTGAAGCTGTCATATACGGGATTTCTTTTTCATCTCTAGCTTCTCTTTCTGCGGCAATAAATTCTTGAATTTCATCAACAGTTGCAAATGCATCATTAAGTTGAATCCTAGAAGAAGTTCCATATGAGGCTTGTAATCTTTTTATAGGCTCACCTATATAAATATAACTAACTAAAGATTTTTTCTCAAGTTTTTTTATTTCTGTAGCTTTAGGAGTTACTACGGAGACAAACAATGTTGTTTCTCTCATTACGGTAGTAACCATAAAGAAAAACAATAACATAAACACTATGTCAGGAAGTGATGCTGTTGAGATTGCACCTATTTTCTTTTTTCCATTTTTCTTGAATCTACTCATTATGAATCGCCTCCAATATTTTTAGGTTCTGCTTCAGAAATCTTTTGAGGATACATTTTTCTGATCTCTTTTTGCTTTACTTTACTTAAATTTGTGTACTTTTTACCATATTTTTTTAATGAAATATCGTTTCTAATTTCATTGTATGCTGCAGCAAGTTCATTTTGAACTCTTATATATGTTTTGTATTCTGTCCCTCTATCATTTTGTAGCGATATTATTGCTTTTTGAGGGTTGTCGGATAAATTTGGATCTAATCCATTATTATCTATAAATCTTTTGGCTCCTTCTTTAAGTTGAGATATATCCATTAATTCACCTTCCACTAGTAATTGATTATTTGCATTAATTAAAACAACATAAATATTTTTTGCTTTGATTTGAGAATCATCTTCTAATTGCTCTTCTTCTGGCATTGGAGGTAATTTTCGAGAGATTCCAGTATCTACATCCATTGTAGTAGTAACTAAAAAGAAAATTAGTAGTAAAAAAGCTATATCTGCCATAGATCCAGCATTAATTTCAGGTAATCCTCTTCTGTTGTTTGCCATTACTTAGAAAAAACTTTTGAAATTTCAGTATATATGATTGTTCCTATTGCCAAAATTGAAAGAATATAAAAGGTTGTTAAACCCATTCCTACTCGCTTTGAAGCTTCCTCAGTAATATTATACTTTTCATAAGAGGCTAAAACTTCACTAGATGCTAAAACATATGATAGAATGAGAATAATTAAAAGCCCACCTAATGAGTAAATTGTTTTTTTAGCATTTTTACTGTCTTGAAAAATTTTTTTGATTCCAAAAAAAACAGCTGTAAGCGCTCCTATTCCTATCATTAGATAGGTAAGAATAAGACCTATATTAATTAAATTTTCCATTATTATTTCTTTTTAACAAGTAGATCAATTAATGAAATTGATGCGTCTTCCATTGAATTAACTATAGAATCAACCTTTGAAATAAGATAATTATAAAATACTTGCAAAATCATTGCAACGATAAGACCAAAAACTGTAGTTAAAAGTGCAACTTTAATACCTCCAGCTACTAATGATGGAGAAATATCTCCAGCAGCTTCAATTGCATCAAAAGCACCTATCATACCAATCACAGTACCCATGAAGCCAAGCATTGGAGCAAGAGCAATAAAAAGAGAAATCCATGATAATCCTTTTTCAAGTAGCCCCATTTGAACAGAGCCATAAGCGGATATAGATTTTTCAACCATATCTACTCCTTCGTCTGATCTGTCAAGACCCTGATAGAAAATAGATGCAACTGGGCCTTTAGTATTTCTACAAACTTCCTTTGCAGCGTCAATGCCTCCAGAGTTTAAGGCTTCTTCTACATTATTAAGTAATTTGTCCGTATCTGTTGTTGCCATATTAAGATAAATAATTCTTTCTATGGCTAAAGCAAGGCCTAATATTAAACATAACAAAACGATTCCCATGAAACCTGGGCCTCCTTCAATAAATTTTTGTTTAATAATTTGATGAAAAGTAGCTGACTCTTCAACGGTCTCTTCTGGGCTACTTGTTTGTTCTTCTATTATTGTATTTTGTTCAACAGCAGTATCTTCTTGAACAATAGCAGTATCATCTTGACCAAAAACTTGAAAAGAAAATATAGTAAATAGACTTAGTAATGTTAATAATGCGAATTGCTTTTTCATTTTGTATAAATTTTAATTTAAGAGATGCAAATTTATAAAAATATTATAAACAACTATTGTATCTCTGTGATACTTCATTCCAGTCAATCACATTAAAAAAAGCATTAATGTAATCTGGTCTTTTGTTTTGATAATTTAAATAATATGCATGTTCCCATACATCAAGACCCAATATAGGAGTTCCTCCACAGCTGTTTGTCATTAAAGGATTATCTTGGTTAGCAGTTGAGCAAACACATAGCCCATTTTCTTTGACACATAACCAAGCCCAACCAGAACCAAATCTTGTTGCAGCAGCTTTGGAAAATTCTGATTTAAACTCTTCAAATGAACCAAAATTATTTTTGATAGCTTCAGCTAAATTTCCTGAGGGCTCACCACCACCATTAGGAGACATTGATTTCCAAAATAAATTATGATTGTAGTATCCTCCACCATTATTTCTTACAGCAGAAGGAAGATCTGGTGAAGGACAAATTTCTTCAATTGTTTTATTTTCAAATGAGGTCCCTTCAATTGCATTATTTAGATTAGTAGTATATCCATTATGATGCTTACTATGGTGAATCTCCATTGTTTTTGCATCTATATGTGGCTCTAAAGCATCGTAATCGTAAGGTAGTTCTGGTAATTTAAATGACATAGTATTTTTTTTTAAGTTTATTATAATAAAATTTGCCAAGCTTCTTCAAACTTTTTTTCATTTAAAAAAGCTTTTGCTAAAATATGCTTTTCTGATGTATTTTTATTGTTTCGAAGCGGGAAATCTTGCTTGTTGGGTATTTTTTCAATTGATGCAAGTATAGCTAAATCACTTCCTGTTAATATTTCTGATTCTTTTATGACTTTTGGAAGCTTATCAATACCAATGCCTATTCTAGAGATTGGTTTAGCAATTTCATATAGCGATTCTTTAGTAGTCTTGCCATACCAACTCTTTCCATATCTACTAACGATCTTAAGTTTCATTGGGTCTAAATCATTATTTTCATCAATAATGTCTTCATTAATATGGATCTTTAATACCTCACATATTACTAAACTTCCAGCACCCCCATCATTACCAAGTGATATAATTTGATTGACTTTACATTCAAAATTAATTGGAGATTCTTTTATCCTGGGTGGTGTGATTTTATCAGACTTAAGTTCAGTAAATCCAGCTTTTTCAAACTCATTTACTCCTTCTTTAAAGTCACAGGAAGATAAGGATACTTGTTGTGCCATTTCTTCTGTAACTAAAGATATTACACATTCTTTTACTGCNTTAACATTTTCTAAAGTATGNTTGGATGTATTATTTCTTACTCTTCTTACTGGAGAAAATANAAGGATAGGAGGNTTTACAGAAAAAACATTAAAAAAGGAAAAAGGACTAAGATTTTTATTNCCTTTTTCATCAANAGAACTTACAAAAGCTATAGGTCTTGGAGTAATACTATTAGACAAGTATTTATATATTTCAGCAGTTTCGCAAGAGTTAANATTTATTGATTTAATCATTTTTTAATACTTAATAATGAGTGCTTACTTTTTGATCTTGTAATTTTATTTTTGATTGCCCCTAATTTTTCAACTTCCATTTTTATTATGTCTCCTTCTTCTAACCACTTTTCTTCAAAATTATTGTTTTTTCTTTTGCCTGAACCATTTAGTTCTAACAAGCAACCTGTTCCTACGGTTCCAGATCCAATAATATCACCTGGAAACAGTTCTGCTCCATATGATGCTCTTTCAATTATTTCTGCAAAAGTCCAATTCATATCTTTGGTGTTACCTTTGGAAAGCAGTTTATCATTAACATAACATTTCATCTCTAAATCATATTTTTTACCAAAAGGAGTGTCAATAGAATGTGCGTCTAATTCATCAATAGTAACTAAGTATGGCCCAATTACATTAGCAAAATCTTTGCCTTTTGCGGGACCAAGATTTAATTTCATTTCTTCCATTTGAAGTGTGCGTGCACTGACATCATTTAAAATACAAAAACCTGCAATATGTTGTTCGGCATCTTTACAAAGAATATTTTTACCTCCTTTCCCAATAACTATTGCAAATTCTAGTTCATAATCTAGTTTTTCAAAATGATCAGGCATTAACTCTATATTTTCAGTACTTGCTATCATGGAATTATGATTTGAGAAATAAAACACGGGAAATTGATCAAACTCTGATAATATATTTGCCCCTCTATTCTTTCTACATGTTTCTACATGCTCTCTAAAGGCATAAGCATCACGAAATGAATTTGGTTTTGGGATAGGAGGTAATAACTTAATTTTATTAATATTATGTTTTAATATGTTTGATTCTTTTAAAGCAGATAATATTTTGTTCTGATAATTGTCAATTTGAATCAAATCGATTAATGGAATATTACCAAAAATAGTATTAAGATTAAAAATTAAATCTCCTTGTAATATACCAATTTGATCAGTTGAGTTGTTTGCTATGTTATAGGTGAGAAGCTTCATTTATAAAAGCAAAATTATTAATTTTATTTTAGGCATGCTATAAATTATTTGATGTTTATGTTTTAGTCTTATATTTGCATAAAACTATTCATATGCCATTTTATCATAAATTAGGAAAGATACCCCATAAAAGACATACTACATTCAAAAAAGATGGAGGAGGCTTGCATTACGAAGAACTGTTTGGCACAATTGGATTTGATGGGATGTCATCTTTACTGTATCATTTACATAGACCAACACAAGTTAAAGAAATTAAAGAGGCATATTCAGTAGCTCCAATGGCAGCTGTTGAAAAAAACCTTAAAGCATATTTGCTTAAAGGATTTGATGTGCCAAAAATTAAAGATCATCTAGAAAGTAGAGTGTCAATTCTTTTTAATAATGATTTAAATATTTTGCTTTCAGCACCAACTAATTTGGAAGAAAATTATTTTTATAAAAATACAGATGGAGATGAAGTGATTTTTGTTCATAAAGGAACAGGAGTTTTAAGAACCTTTGTAGGTAATATTAATTTTAAAGAAGGGGATTATTTAGTTATCCCTAGAGGAATGATATATACTCTTAAATTTAACACTCAACAAAATAGATTGTTTGTTGTAGAATCATATACTCCTATATACACACCAAAAAGATATCGTAATCATTTTGGCCAATTGCTTGAACATTCACCATATTGTGAAAGAGATTTAAGAAAACCGGAAAATTTAGAGACCCATGACGAAATTGGAGACTTTATTATTAAAATTAAAAAGGAACAGATGATCCATGAATATACATATGCCTCTCATCCTTTTGATGTAGTAGGTTGGGATGGATACAATTTCCCATATGCTTTTTCAATTCACGACTTTGAGCCAATAACAGGTAGAGTACATCAACCGCCTCCTGTACATCAAACTTTTGAAACTAGTAGATTTGTAATTTGTTCTTTTTGTCCAAGAATGTATGATTATCATCCTGAATCTATTCCTGCTCCATATAATCACTCTAATATTGATTCAGATGAAGTTTTATATTATGTAGATGGTGATTTTATGAGTAGAAATCATGTTGAAGAAGGTTTTATTTCTCTTCACCCCGCAGGCATTCCTCATGGACCACATCCAGGAGCAATGGAACGAAGTATTGGTCAAACAAAGACAGACGAGTTAGCTGTAATGATAGATACTTTTGCTCCACTTAAGTTAACTCAAGAAGCTATTGATTTATCTGATGGGAAGTATCATAAATCATGGATAGAAGATTAATTTTCAATCAAAACAGAATTATTTATGAGTGAAATAAAAAATGTTGATTACGGATTAGAAAAAATATTTGAAGGGGCAAAGGATTTTCTTCCTTTACTTGGAACAGATTATATAGAATTCTATGTTGGAAATGCGAAGCAAGCAGCATATTATTATAAATCAGCTTTTGGATTTCAGTCATATGCTTACAAAGGCCTAGAAACTGGATGTAGAGAGTCGGCTTCTTATGTTTTAAAACAAGATAAAATAAGAATTGTACTAACCACACCGTTAAATTCGAAATCTTCCATTAATGATCATATTGTAAAGCATGGAGACGGCGTAAAAGTTATTGCTCTTTGGGTAGAAGATGCTACAAAATCTTGGAAAGAAACAACAAGTAGAGGTGCTAAATCTTACATGAAACCAACAATTGAAAAGGATCAATACGGTGAGGTAGTACGCTCAGGTATATATACTTATGGAGAAACAGTTCATATTTTTGTTGAGAGAAAAAATTATAAAGGAGTTTTTTTACCTGGATTTGAAAAGTGGGATTCAGATTTTAATCCAGAACCGACAGGACTAAAGTTTATAGACCATATGGTAGGAAATGTAGGATGGAATGAAATGAATATGTGGGTAAAATTTTATGAAGATGTGATGGGTTTTGTAAACTTTTTATCTTTTGATGACAAACAAATTACAACTGAATATTCTGCCCTTATGAGTAAGGTTATGAGCAATGGAAATGGCAGAATAAAGTTTCCAATAAATGAACCGGCAGAGGGGAAAAAGAAATCTCAAATAGAAGAATATTTAGATTTTTATGAAGGACCTGGAGCTCAACATATTGCTGTGGCTACAGATGATATTATTACTACGGTTGCTAAATTAAGAGAAAGAGGAGTAGAGTTTTTATCTATTCCTCCTGAAGAATACTATGAAGCTGTTCCACTTAGATTAGAGGAACATAATCATGAATTAAAGGAAGATATTGAAACCCTGAAAGGACTGGGGATATTGATTGATGCAGATGAAGAAGGTTATTTACTTCAAATTTTCACAAAACCTGTTGAAGATAGACCAACACTTTTTTTTGAAATAATACAAAGGATGGGGGCTAGAGGTTTTGGAGCGGGTAATTTTAAGGCTTTGTTTGAATCAATAGAAAGAGAACAAGCAAAAAGAGGAACCTTATAAACTATAATAATTATGAATAACTTAAAAATTGGAGATAAAGCTCCTGAAATTAACGGAATCGATCAAAATGGAGATAAAATAACTTTAGATCAATATAAAGGAAAAAAGGTGGTGTTATATTTTTATCCAAAAGATATGACCCCTGGCTGTACAGCTCAAGCCTGTGATTTATCAGATAATTATAATGATTTGATAAAGAAAGGATATGATGTTTTAGGAGTTTCATGTGACAGTGTAAAGAGACATCAAAAATTTATTGAAAAATATAATCTACCATTTAACTTAATTTCTGATGAAGATCAACAAGTTGTAAATAACTATGGAGTTTGGCAATTAAAGAAATTTATGGGTAGAGAGTACATGGGTATANTAAGAACAACTTTTATAATTGATGAGAAAGGAATAATTGAAGATATTATTACTAAAGTAAATACAAAGCAACATACTAGTCAAATATTATAGTGAAAAAAATAATCATTATATTATGTTTTCCTTTTATTGTTCATGCCCAAGTGTTTGATAAATCAAGATATTTCTTTAAGTATTTATAATATAATAGGAGAGGAGGTCATGAAAGAAAAATTAATTGAGTTTAAAGGAGATTACATTAAAAAGATAGATTTAAACAAATACAAAAAGGGTATTTATTTTTTAGAAATAGAAACAGATACAGGTATGATTATAAACAAATTAATTCTTCAGTAATTGAATATTAAAAAAGTAGTCTGTAGACCTGTTCAATTTTCCCACAAGTAATTACATCGATTTTAAAATTTTTGGCACTAAATTTATTGTATTTAGATACAATTATTTTTTTNTAGCCTAGCTTTTCTGCTTCAGATATTCTTTGTTCTATTCTGTTTACGGCTCTAATTTCTCCTGAAAGACCAATNTCTCCTGCAAAGCATATTTGAGTATCTAGAGCAATATCTTGATCTGATGATAAAATAGAGCAGATGACAGCTAAATCAATAGCAGTATCGTCTATTTTAATNCCTCCAGTAATATTTAAAAAAACATCTTTAGAGGCTAGTCTAAATCCACATCTTTTCTCTAATACAGCAAGTAACATATTCATTCTTCTAGTGTCAAATCCCGTTGTAGATCTTTGTGGTGTTCCGTATACTGCTGAACTTACTAAAGATTGTATTTCAACAAGTAGGGGTCTAGCTCCTTCAATTGTTGANGCAATTGCCACTCCACTTGTTTTTTCCTCTCTTTCAGATATTAAGATTTCAGAAGGGTTTTGAACTTCTCTTAGTCCTTGTTGAGTCATTTCATACACTCCAAGCTCTGAAGCGGCTCCAAATCTATTTTTAATTGTTCTCAAAATTCTGTAGACATGATTTCTATCTCCTTCAAATTGAAGAACAGTGTCTACCATATGTTCTAATACTTTAGGACCGGCTATTGCACCATCCTTGTTTATGTGTCCAATTAAGAAAATCGCTGTACTAGTTTCTTTGGCATATTTCATCAATTCACCAGTACATTCTCGAACTTGNGATACGCTTCCAGGTGATGAATCGATATGATTTGTATTTAAAGTTTGAATTGAATCAATAATGACAATTTCAGGTTGTAATTTATCTATTTGCTGAAAAACATTTTGTGTAGATGTTTCTGTTAGGATATAGCATTTTTGAGAATCATTATTTATTCTTTCTGCTCTCATTTTGATTTGCTTTTCACTTTCTTCACCGGAGACATATAAGATTTTTAAATTAGAAGAATTAAGAGCAAATTGTAATAATAGTGTAGATTTTCCAATTCCAGGATCTCCACCAATAAGAACTAATGATCCAGGAACTACTCCTCCTCCTAGCACTCTGTTTAGTTCAGTGTTATTTGTAATTATTCTTTTTTCTCTACTATAAGTAATATCACTTATTAGCGTTGGGTTATGTTTTTTATTTGAACTAATAAAACTAATCTTTGTTGTAGTTTCTTTATTTATGACTTCCTCAACAAAAGTATTCCACTGATTACATTGGGGACATTTTCCAAGCCACTTGGATGATTGATGTCCACAATTTTGACAAAAAAATGCTGAATGTACTTTTTTCTTAGCCATTAATTTTGTTAATAATTTTTGTACTTGAAAGCCCTTCAAGCAGAGGGATGATCACTACCTCTCCACCATGCTCATCAACCTCTTTAAATCCTACAACTTTTTCTTTTTTGTAATCACCTCCTTTTGTTAGTATATCAGGTATAATTTGTTTTATCAACTTTTTAGGAGTTTGTTCATTAAATAAAATGACCGCATCAACAAAA
>PBQB01000020.1 GCA_002724895.1 Flavobacteriales bacterium | reverse complement strand
ATTAAAATATATGGATTTTCTAAACTAGCTTCCATTTTATCTGCATCTGTAATAAAATATGGTGATAAATACCCTCTATCAAATTGCATGCCCTCTACTACTTCTACATTCGTATCAGTTCCTTTTGCTTCTTCAACAGTTATTACTCCTTCTGTTTTTACTTTTTTCATAGCTTCAGCTATCAGTGATCCAATTACATTGTCATTATTAGCAGATATTGAAGCAACTTGTTCAATTTTATCGTAAGAACTTCCAACTTCTTTAGATTGTTTTTTTATATTTTTGATAATTATTTCTACAGCTTTATCAATACCTTTTTTAATATCCATTGGATTAGCTCCAGCAGCCACGTTTTTAAGACCATTATTTATAATTGCTTGAGCCAATACAGTTGCGGTTGTAGTTCCATCACCAGCTAGGTCGTTTGTATTTGAAGCTACTTCTTTTACCATTTGAGCTCCCATGTTTTCCAGGCTATCTTCAAGTTCTATTTCTTTAGCAACTGTTACTCCATCTTTTGTAATAGATGGTCCTCCAAACTTTTTGTCAATGACTACATTTCTGCCTTTCGGACCTAATGTTACTTTTACTGCGTTTGCTAATGCATCTACGCCTCTTTTAAGTGCGTCTCTGCCTTCTGTTTCAAATGTTATGTTTTTTGCCATTTTATTATATTTTTATATTATTTTATTATTGCTAGAATATCAGATTCTTTCATTATTAGATATTCTTGTTCATTATACTTTAGTTCAGTCCCTCCATATTTTGCATATAAGATGTTGTCACCAACTTTTACTGTCATCGGTTCATCTTTAAGTCCCTTGCCTACAGCAACAACTTTACCCTTTTGAGGTTTTTCTTGTGCATTATCAGGAATAATAATTCCAGATGCAGTTGTTGTTTCTGCTGCATCTTGCTGAACAAGTACTCTGTCTGCTAATGGTGTAATGTTTGTTTTTTTCATAGTAATTGTATATTTATGTTTAGTTTAACTTGATTACTGCATAAAGTATGCCAATCCAATTAGAGTGGAAATTATGTCAGTTTTTTAAGATATTAATGACATTATTTTATTAATTTTCTTCTCTTACTGGTGTTTCTGGCAGATTTGGTATTACTGCTTCATCAATTTGCTCTTGAGATTTAATATCTGCAGATTGTTGTTCTGTATTTCTTGGAATTGCAAAGTTTGAAAGTAAACTGAGTGTAATTAACATAATTGCTAAAGTCCAAGTTGCTTTCTCTAAAAAGTCTGTTGTTTTTTTAGCTCCCATAATTTGATTTCCGGCGCCACCACCAAAAGATGAAGACAGTCCACCTCCTTTTGGATTTTGTATTAAAACAACTAAAACTAATAAAACCGAAATAATGATAATTAAAACTGCAAAGATTGTGTACATTTTATTCTTTTTTTACTTTTTTGATTAATTTAATTTTTTCTGCAAATAAACTATTTTTTTTTGGATATCTCAAACATAATTTTTGATATGCTCTTTCAGCTTTATCATAATGTCCTTGTAGAAAATATATTTTTGCTAATGTTGGTGTAATTAATTCTTCGTTTTCCTTCAAGGAATTGTTTGCAACTTCCGAAGCTTTAAAGAATTTTGTTGAACTATTTTTTTTATTAAGAATAAATTCCTTTAAGATATTTTTCTGATTTTTTTCTTTATTCCTTTCTATTTTTTGTGGAGATTTAGAGAGTGATAACCATGTTGAAAAGGAATGAGTTTCGCTTTCTTTTTTGATTGAGATGTTATTTTTTTCATATAAATTAATGAGATTTAAAAGTTGTATTCTATCGTTCGCATATGTTGCTGCAATTTTTAATTGTTTTGCAAATAAAATACTGTCAGTATTTGACAGTGCTTTTGCTAACAATAAATGCCCGGTTTGAAAATACGGGTATTCTCTTAAAGTGTTTTGTAGAACAGTTGATTCATCATAATTCAGTTTAAGTGGATTAGACATATAAAAAACAATATTTTTTGCTTTTACTACCAATTTACTACAGATTTATTAAATATGTCTTCTACAATTTCATTTGTAATTTCATTTACTAATGATTCTTCTATATCAGTAAGATTTTGTGAGCTATTATAATCTTTATATCTACTAAATATTTTTGTAAAATTATTACTTTGCTCAAACTTACTCTCGTAAGTTACGTTGATTGAAATAGTTAATCTGTTTTGAGCAGCAGTTTCATTAGCTTGAATACTTATTGGTTTAATTTCATATTTTGAGACAAATCCACTAAATGCAAGATCTCCGTTTTCTTCAATAAGATTTAAATTAGTTTGTTGAATAAAAATATCTTTTAATTTTTCTGTAAAGGTTGATGATAAATTCGGATTTATCATATTTGCTTGATTGTTAAAATAACTAACAGAAATTGATTTTGCATTAGCAGGAATAGATGCACCATTAAGTGAGTAAATTCCACAAGAGCTTGTCGAGATTAATAGTAAAATAACTAAAATATTTTTTTTCATTTATAATTTATAATCTTTAATTTTTCGATATAGTGTTCTTTCAGAAATACCAAGTTCCTTAGCAGCATTTTTTCTTTTCCCTTTGTGCTTAATTAATGATTTTTCAATTAATTTTTTTTCTTGTTCAAATAAGGAAAGTGACTCTTCAATTTCAATAGTATTTGTTGTTTGTTCTTTAGGAATAACAAGATTAGATGATGTTGTTTCGCTAAAAATTTCAGAATCTATTGTACTTAAGATTTCTTCATTATTATTTCTCTTAATTAAATCAAATGTGATTTTTTTTAATTCATTCAGATCCTTTTTCATATCAAATAAAACTTTATATAATATCTCTCTTTCAGAAAGGTCAGCTTTGCTTTTGTCTTCAAAAAGAATTGGAGAATTATGTTTTATTTTTGGAAGTATTGCTTCTATTGCATGAATATTTATTATTCTTTCCTTTTCAATTACAGACAATTGAGCAACAAAATTTTTTAACTGTCTTATATTGCCAGGCCAGGAGTAATTTTGTAAGATTTTTTTAGCTTCTTCATTTAATTGAATTGGAGGAGTTTTATATTCGTCTGCAAAATCAGATGCAAATTTTAAAAAAAGTAAATAAATATCTTCTTTTCTGTCTCTTAACGGTGGTAGTTGAATGCTCAATGTATTAAGTCTGTAAAATAAATCTTCACGAAACTTTCCTTTTTTTACGGCTTCTTGAATATTTACATTAGTTGCTGCGATTATCCTAACATCTGTTTTTTGAATTTTGGAAGACCCTACTTTAATATATTCGCCATTTTCTAAAACTCTTAATAATCTTGCTTGGGAAGATAATGGAAGTTCTCCTACTTCATCTAAAAAAATTGTTCCTTTATCAGCAAATTCAAAATAACCTTTTCTATTTTCATGAGCACCAGTAAATGAACCCTTTTCATGACCAAAAAGTTCACTGTCAATAGTTCCTTCTGGAATCGCTCCACAGTTTACTGCTATATATTTGTTATGTTTTCTTCTACTGTTTTGATGAATTATTTTTGGAATATTTTCTTTACCAGTTCCGCTTTCACCAGTAATTAGAACTGAAATTTCTGTTGGAGCAACCTGTAATGCTATATCAATAGCTCTATTTAGCTGTAAATCATTTCCAATAATTCCGAATCTTTGTTTAGCTTGTTGTGTGTTCATAAGAAATTATTTTCCCAAACAAAGTAGCTGAGGTACAGTTTTCAACTTTAACCATTACATAGTCCCCAATTTTCGCATCTCCTTTTTCAAACACAACTGATGAATTATGTGTAGTTCTACCAAAAAAATATTCTTTTGATTTTTTGGAAGTTCTTTCTATTAAGACTTCATATATTTTTCCAACTTTTTTTTGCATATTTTCAAGAGAATGCTGTGATTGTTTATTTATTATTTCAGTTAATCTTCTTTGTTTGATGTTTTCAGGAATATTATCTGTTAATTTTTTTTCTGCAGTGGTGTTTGGTCTTTCTGAATACTTAAACATGTATCCATAATCGTATTTAACGTAATCCATCAAAGTTAATGTTTCTTGGTGGTCTTCTTCAGTTTCAGAGCAAAATCCAGTGATCATATCCATTGAAATAGCGCAATCAGGAATCTCTTTTTTGATTTGGTCAATTAAATTTATGTAATCTTCTCTTGAATAACCTCTGTTCATCAGTTTAAGTATATTGCTACTTCCTGACTGTACTGGTAAATGAATGTAGTTACATATGTTTTTGTATTTTGAAATTATTTTAATAACCTCAATACTCATATCTTGTGGATTTGATGTTGAGAATCGTATTCTTAATTTGATATCAATTTTTGCAATCATTTCTAAAAGTTGAGCAAAATTAATACTAGATTCTTTTTGATCTTTCGAGGCTTTATTAAAGTCTTTTTTCGCGCCTCCACCATACCATAAATAAGAGTCGACATTTTGACCTAGCAAAGTTACTTCTTTGTATCCGTTATCTAATAAATCTTTGCATTCATTAATTATGCTTTTAGGGTTTCTACTTCTTTCTCTTCCTCTTGTGAAGGGGACAACACAAAATGAACACATGTTGTCACATCCTCTAGTAATTGATACAAAGGCTGTAACACCATTTTTCATTAATCGAGTTGGTTTGATATCTGCATATGTTTCTTCTAAAGAGAGGAATACATTAATTGCTTTTTTTCCATCATTTACTTGTTGTAATAATAATGGAAGGTCTCTGTATGAATCAGGTCCAACAACAAGATCAACCAATTTTTCCTCATCTAAAAAACGTTTTTTTAATCTTTCTGCCATGCATCCCAAGACTCCAACAATCATATTTTTATTTTTTTTATTTTTAATTGAGTTAAAATATTCAAGTCTCTTTCTGGTAGTTTGTTCTGCTTTTTCTCTAATAGAGCATGTATTAATTAAAACTAAATCTGCATGTTCAATCTCATTTGTATTTGTGTAACCTTCTTTTTCTAAAATTGATGTTACAATTTCACTATCTGAAAAGTTCATTTGACATCCGTAACTTTCAATATACATTCTTTTAATCAAAGTTGCTGAATCTTTCGATTGAGTTAGATTTAAAGTTTCTGCAAACATATTTTGAGATAATAGTTTTTGCAAAAATAATAAAAACTGACAATATGACAGCTTATTTTAAATGTTATATTATAATATAATATAAAACAACTGTCATGAAAAACCACGCATTTTTAAATTTGGGTTATTTAAAAAAAGTTCACTTAATTTGCATCAGTTTTTTGAAAAAGATAAAATTATGGCAAAGAATTTAGTTATTGTTGAATCTCCTGCAAAAAAGAAAATTATTCAAGGATACTTAGGTAAAGACTATATAGTTGAATCTAGTATTGGTCATATAAGGGATCTTCCAAGTAAAGGTGGTATGGCTATAGATATTGAAAATGGTTTTGAGCCTAATTATGTAATTTCAGATGACAAGAAAAAAGTAGTTAATCAACTATTAAATTTATCAAAGAAAGCAGAATTAGTTTGGTTGGCAACTGATGAAGATAGGGAGGGGGAAGCGATTGCTTGGCATTTACAGAAAGCTCTTAAGTTAGATCCCGAAAAAACAAAAAGAATTGTTTTTCATGAAATTACTAAAAAAGCAATCACTGCTGCTGTTGCTAATCCAAGACAAGTTGATAAAAATCTTTTTTATGCCCAACAAGCTAGAAGAGTGTTAGATAGGTTAGTAGGTTTTGAATTGTCACCAGTTTTGTGGAGAAAAGTTAAAAGAGGCCTGTCAGCTGGTAGGGTGCAATCAGTAGCAGTAAGGTTGATTGTAGAAAAAGAAAAAGAAATAGGTCAATTTGAAACTACTTCAAGTTACAGGGTTTCAGCAATATTTTTAAATCAAAATAAGGAAATAGTAAAAGCTGATTTATCAAAGAAGTTTATAACTTTTGAAGANGCTCAAGATTTTTTAAAATCNTGTAAAGGGATACCGTTTTCTGTAAATAATATCGAAAAAAANCCTGGAAAGAGAACTCCAACTCCTCCTTTCACAACATCNACACTTCAACANGAAGCTTCAAGAAAGTTAGGTTTTTCNGTAAATCAAACTATGATGGTTGCTCAAAAATTATATGAATCCGGAAAAATTACATATATGAGAACTGATAGCGTAAATTTATCTGAAGACGCTGTTTCAGCAATCGAAAAGGAAATAAAACTTCATTATGGAGAAAAATATTTTTGTAAAAGATCCTATGTGAAGAAAATCAAAGGAGCACAGGAAGCTCATGAAGCTATAAGACCATCTTATGTAAGTGAAAAGAATATNGAAGGAGATAATTCACAAAAAAAACTTTATAATTTAATTTGGAAAAGAACAATTGCTTCTCAAATGTCTAACGCAATAGTTGACAGAACTAAGATCANNATAGGAAATGACAAGATTAATAGTGATTTTGTTGCAAAGGGAGAAGTTATTTCTTTTGAAGGTTTTATGAAAGTGTATTTAGAAGGTAAAGATGATGTTGATGATGAAAAAAAAGGTATGCTTCCTGACCTTAAATTAAAAGAAATGTTGTTAACTGAAGAAATTTTTGCTTCTGAAAAATTTTCAAGACCACCATCAAGGTATGCAGAAGCAAGCTTGGTCAAAAAAATGGAAGAACTAGGTATCGGAAGGCCATCTACATATGCGTCAACAATTACTACTATTCAAAAAAGAGGGTATGTTGAAAAAGAAGATAGAGATGGTCAAGAGTTAGATGCAAATTTAATTCAGTTGAAAGATGATTTTATTTCTAGCAGTAAGCAAAAAGTAATAATTGGAAAAGAAACCAAAAAATTATTTCCTACTGATGTNGGAGTAGTTGTTACTGATTTTTTATTNGAACATTTTAATNATGTTATGGAATATACNTTTACTGCTTCTGTAGANACAGAATTTGATGAAATTGCTGAAGGTAAAAGAATTTGGAACGAAATGATTGCTTCATTTTACAATGGATTTCATGAAAAAGTTGTTGATGTTATAGGAAATGTTGCAAAAGCCTCTGGAGAGAGGGAATTAGGAATTGATCCTGTATCTAATAAAAAGGTGATTGCTAGAATTGGCCCATTTGGACCTATGGTTCAAATGGGAGAAAAATCTGAAAATGAAAATGACCCAAAGCCACGATTTGCGTCTTTAATCAAAGGTCAAACAATACAAACTATTACTCTTTCTCAAGCACTAAATTTATTCAAGCTCCCAAGAATTGTTGGTGAATGGAATGGAGGAGAAATAGTAGCTTCAGTAGGAAGATTTGGTCCTTATTTACGATATGATGGAAAATTTACCTCCATTAAAAAAAGTGATAATGAAGATCCATTAACAATAAGTTTAGATCGTTCAATTGAATTGATTCAATCTAAAATTAAAGCAGATCAAGAAAGGATTATTTCTAATTTTGATGGAGATCCTTTAGTTCAGGTTTTGAATGGAAGATATGGTCCTTTTATACAAGTGAAAGCTAGCAAGGGAAAAAAAATTAATATTAAAATCCCAAAAGATACTGATCCAAAAACATTAACACGAGAAGATTGTTTGACTTTATTTAAAAACCAAAATAAATAATTGTGAATTTTTCTGATTTAAATTCTTATTTTTTAGAGCCAAATGTTGACGAATACTATTTGGATAAAGAAAGGTGGGAGGCTACTCAGATAGGAAGAAATATATATACTTATGTTAATGGTCACTTTCCAGATAATGAAAATTATGAATTAGCTTTTTTTAATGTTTCTGAATTTGAGGGTTCAAAAAATAGTAGTTGTACTGATTTTTGTAAGATAAGGCCTTATTTATATTCTCTTCACTTTGAAGATCTCCCGAAGATAGTTGATCTTGGAATATTAAAATTAGATTCTTCAAGAAAAAAATCATTTAAGTTAATTCAAGATGTTTGTGAAATATTAATACAATCGAAAATTATTCCAATTGTAATTGGAGGAGGTCATGATATTAATTACGCAATATATAAGTCATACGTTTCATTAAGTAGATTTATTACATTAACAGTTGTTGATAATAAATTTGATATTGGATTACAAGATGATAATTTAGCTTCTTTTTCACATTTGGGTAAAGTAATTAGTTTTAAGCCTAGTCATTTATTTCATTATGTAAATTTATGTTATCAGTCATATTTTGTTTCACCAATGGCTATTGATATGTTACAAAAGATGAATTTTGATGTTTATAGGTTAGGTGAAATTAAATCAAATTTAAATGAAATTGAACCAATAATGAGAAACACTGATTTTTTAAGTATTGATTTATCTGCCATACAAAATTCATTTGTTTCAGCAAATGTGTATTCAGGACCAAATGGACTATCTGGTGAAGAAATATGTAAGTTGATGCGATACGCCGGAATCAGTGATAAAATAACATCCCTAGGTGTTTTTGAATATAATCAAAATTTAGATAAAAATGGTCAATCTGCTCAATTAATTTCACAAATGATTTGGTATNTTTTAGAAGGTTANTCATTAAGAAAGAATGAATTAAATCCTAATGTAAATAATTGTATTAAATATACTGTTTCTTTTGATGATGGTAGAAATGAGATTATATTTTATAAAAGTAAAAAAAGTAGTAGATGGTGGATGGGAGTTCCTGTTAAGTCAGAAAAAAATAAAGATATAGAAAATTATTTTATAGCTTGCTCATATAAGGATTATGAATTAGCTATGAAGGGGGATATACCACCAAAATGGATCAAAACATATAAAAAGTTAAGCTGATCAAGCATTTGATTTCCAATTGTTTATCTTTTTTTTAAGTATGTTTTTTTGCTAGATATGCTAAGATAGTGTCTTTCTTTACTTGCCCTTAATTAAAAATTGCTTATTTTAGCACAAATTTTGAATATTCAAATTTCAATATGATTGTAAGATATATTTTAATATTTATCTTAGGAACGCTATGTTCCTTTTCCATTTTTGGGCAACAGGATCCTCAATTTAGTCAAAACATGTTTAATAAATTGGCAAATAANCCAGGATATGCTGGAAGTATGGGTTTNGTTGAAACTTCTGTTCTTCATAGATCACAGTGGATTGGTTTTGGAGATAATGGAGGGTCTGCAATATCTACTCAAAATTTTAGTGTAAATGCTGAGTTACCTTTTTTGTATGGTGGTGTAGGTTTAAATATAGTGAAAGACAAGATAGCTGAGTTTAGTAATTTAGGTTTACAGGCTTCTTATGCTTACCGAACTCAGTTAGGTCTTGGACAGATAGGTATGGGGATGTCTTTTGGAATGATTCAAAGTGGAGTTGATGGTGGCGATTTCAGAGCTTCTGATTCTAATGATCCTAGTATTCCTACTGGTATGGTGAGTGGATCTAAAATTGATTTTGGTGCTGGTATTTATTACAATACTAGAGATGTTTATTTAGGTTTTTCCTCATCACATCTAACTGAACCAGTAGTTGAATGGAGTGATGGTCAAAAATTACCCTTAACTAGACATTATTTTTTAATTGCTGGTTATACATANGACCTTAACCAGTCCTTANTACTTCATCCATCAATTTATTTAAAATCAGATGCTGTNAGCTCACAACTTGACATTAANACAAGTGTTATTTATAATAATAAGATGTGGGGTGGCGTTAGNTATAGATTAGATGATGGTCTTGTAATGATGTCTGGACTTAATATTAACGAAGCACTTAAATTTGGTTTGGCATACGATATCGTATTCAGTAAAGTCGGTAATAACAGTATAGAGTTTTTGTTAGCATATAACTTTAACTTAAAATTAAATAAAACAATATCAAAATATAAAAGTCCTAGATTTTTATAAAAAAAATAACTCACATAATGTGATAAAATTTAAAACTATGAAAAAAATAATATTAATTAGTACAATTGTAATCTTTCTCTCTTCATGTGGTGGTTCAGGAAATGGAGAATTAATTGGTATTCAAAAACGTAAACAATTTAATCCTACTGATCCGTATGGAATGGTTTTTATTCCACAAGGTAGTTTTACTATGGGGCCATCAGATCAAGATGTACCTTTTGCCAATGTATCACAATCAAAAACTGTTTCTGTTGGAGCATTTTACATGGACGAAACTGAAATTACAAATAACGAATATAGACAGTTTACTACATGGGTAAGAGATTCAATTCTAAGATCACTTTTAGCTCAAGACTATCCTGAACTTGGGTATGGAAAAGAAGTAATTTCTTATCAAACAAGTAGATTAGGTAAAAATTCAAAGGAGCCTACAGGAAAAATAATCTTAGATTGGAATAAGAGAATAGATTGGGATAGTAGAGAAGTAAGAGGAATACTTGAAGAAGTTATGTTTTTACCTGAAGGAGAAAGATTAAATAGTGTGAGAGAATTTGATACTAGAGAATATATTTATTCATATCAAACTTTAAATACAAATGTAGCTGCAATNAAATCAACTAGAGAAGGAAAAAGATTGTTGGATGGAGGAAAAAGTCCTATGCCTGAAGGAGGAAGAGATAGGACAGAATATTTTTTAACTCATGAAGTTAAAGCATATCCTGACACTTTAGTTTGGAATCACGATTACTCTTATTCATTTAATGANCCTTATGTAAGAATGTATTTTCATCATCCTGCATTTGATGATTATCCAGTTGTAGGAGTAAATTGGAAACAAGCTGTAGCTTTTTCTGATTGGAGAACAAAAATGATGAATAAATATTTGAAAGAGTTACAACAACCTCTTATGCCTGCGTTTAGATTACCAACNGAGACAGANTGGGAGTATGCTNCTAGGGGNGGNTTAGAACATTCTCCATANCCNTGGGGAGGTCCATATACNAGAAATATAAAGGGTTGTTTTTTAGCAAATTTCAANCCGTTGAGAGGAAATTATACAGCAGATGGAGGTATTAAAGCAATCAAAGTGATGAGCTACAATCCAAACGGATATGGTTTATACGATATGTCTGGAAATGTTTCTGAATGGACATCAAACGCATATGATGAATCAGCTTTTTCTTATGCTCATGATATGAATATGAATTATCATTATGATGCACAAGAAAATGAGCAAGAAGTTATGAAAAGAAAGGTTATTAGAGGTGGTTCATGGAAAGATATTGCATACTTTATTCAAACAAGTACTCGCACGTTTGAATATCAAGATACAGCTAAAAGCTACATTGGATTTAGATGTGCAGTAGATTTTCTTGGAAGAGATAAAAAGGATTTTGAATAAAATATAATACTAATATAAAAAAGATATAAATATGAGTTTTTTTAGTTCTATTGAAAAAGTAACAGAAGCAAAATGGTATAAATTAATGATGCCAAAATTATATGGATGGGGAGCATCGATTGTAATTTTAGGAGCATTATTTAAGATTGAAAATTTTCCAGGGGCATCAATTATGTTAGCTGCTGGATTAGGGATAGAAGCAATTATTTTCTTTTTCTCCGCTTTTGAGAAACAAGCAGCAGATCCAGACTGGTCATTAGTATATCCTGAATTAGCTGGGATGGAAGATCCCGCTAAAAAATCACCTGCTCAACAGTTAGATGATGCGTTAGAAAAAGCTAAAATTGATAACGAATTAGTTGAAAGTTTAAATGAAGGGTTAAGATCATTTGGCGAATCAGCTAAACAGTTAAACAAAACTGTTACAGCAGCATCAAGTATTTCTGAATATAATTCTCAAATAGAAGAAGGGGTTAAAAATATGAATGCATTAAATTCTTTGTATGAATTACAACTTCAAACTTCAAATCAGCAAATGGAAGCAACAACTATATTTTTACAAAATCTACAATCATCTGTTGAAGATTCTAAAAAGTTCCAACAACAAGTTGCTAATTTAGCCGAAAATTTAGAACAGCTAAACAAAGTTTATGCTAATATGCTTAATGCAATGAATCCAAATAAATAAAACTATTATAATTTTTAAAAACGATTAGAAAAAAATAGATGGCAGAGAAGAAATTATCACCACGGCAAAAAATGATAAACATGATGTATTTAGTGCTTACTGCACTTCTTGCATTAAATGTTTCTAAAGAGGTTTTAAATTCATTTTTTACTGTAAACTCAGGAATAGTTAGAACAACAAGTAATTTTGATTCTAAAAATGAGCGTGCATATCAAGATTTTGCTAATGCAGCAAGAAATAATGAGGAAAAATTTGGAGAAGTAGCAGAAAAAGCAAATGTTATAAAGAAAAATGCAGATAGTATTTCTGAATTTATTCAATCAATGAAGTTTAAGTTAGTTTATATTGTAGATAAAGGACAAATTGTTCTCGGTGATCCATCAGATTCTCTAGTTATTGATAATAAAGGAAAACCTGTCATATATAATAAAGAAACAGGAGAAGGTAACCCTAATTATTTAACAACCAAAAATAATGATGGTGAACCATACAAATGGAAAGATTTAACTTCAGAGCAAAAAAAGTTACCTATTGCGTACTTGAAAAATAAAAAAGAAAGAACAAAAGCTGGAGCATTATTTTATGATACTAAAAGAGCACTAGCAACCCAAAAGGATGAAAAAGCTACTCAGTTAAAGAAGCAATTGATCGATTACAGAGAAATGTTAATCAAATTAGTTCCTGATAATACGTTTTTAATTGAAAAGATTAAAAATGTTTTAGATTTTAGTGATGTAATGAATACAAAAAAAGGTAAATTAGAAACATGGGAAAAGTATAATTTTTATGATATGCCAGCTGTTGCAGCTGTAACGATTATGTCACAAATTCAATCAGATGTTAAAAATATAGAATCTGATGTTATTTCTTATTTGATGGAAAATATTGACGAGAAGACATTAAAATTTGATTCCGTCTATGGAATTACTGTTGCAAAGAAAAGTGTTGTTTTAAAAGGAGATGAATATGTGTCAGATATTTTTTTAACTGCAACACAAAAAGTTGCTGGAACAGAAGTAAGAGTTGGAAGACATGATAGTATTTTAGATGAAAATGGAAAGATTATTTCACGAACAATGATTGGAGAAGAAGGAAAAGATTGGCAGAAACTCGAGATAAAAAATGGAAAAGGAATTTATAAAAATAGAGCTACAGTTCAGGGATTACAGAAATATGGAGGTCTTATTTCTATGAAAACAGAATCTGGAACAAAATTTTATCCTTTTAAAGGTGAGTATTTAGTTGCAGAGATAGCTGCCATAGCATCTGCTGATTGGATGAATAAAATATATATAGGTATTTGGAATCCTATCACTGTTTCAGTTGCTGGATATAGCCCTTCTTTAGTAGTTCCTAAGACAAGAAATGGTGAAATTAGAGCAGTTGATAAATCAAAAGGAAAGTGGGAAGTTAAACCATCAAAATTTACCACTGGTTCAGGACAACCTATCATTGATTTATATGTTAATGAAAATTCAAATTTAAGAAAAATGGGAACACCTATAAGTTTCAGAGTGGTTCCTATTCGACCTATATATACTCAAGTTGCAAGAAAACAAAATGGCTTAATAACTGGATCTAAATTGATAAACTCAGGTAAAATAGTTGCTAAACCTGCTGATAAGGATATTCCAACAAATGCTGTTCGCTTTAGTGTGAAAAGTTATTATTACAAAATGGAAGGTGCTCCTGCTGTAAAGGTAGAAGGTAATAAATTTACAGATATTTTAAAAAGAGATATTGGAAGAATGCAAGCAAATGAAACTGTATCATTTTCTAGAATAGTTGTAAAACAAGATAAATGTAAAGCCTGTCCTGAAGAAAAATTAGAATCTATTATGCAATTTACAATACAATAATATTAATATCATAAAATTTAATAAAATGAAAAAAATATTTTTAATAACGTTTAGTCTTTTCTTAGTCCATTTTTCTCATGGACAAGAAATTATAGCTCCTTTTAAAGAAGATAGTGAAGATCCTCAAAAGATGAACTATGTTTATGATAGAGCACAACATAATGAAAGAGAAAAAGTTCAGCTTTCTAAAATTAGAGAAGCTGATATGATGTGGTCTCGTAAAATTTGGAGAGAAATTGATTTAAGACAACGAGTTAATTTTCCGTTATATTATCCTCAAGAAATTAGAAAGGGTGTCAGAACTATTGATAGAAAGAATTTATTTGATGTTTTATATGATGCAGCTGTTGGTAATGATGGGAAAGATGGAGAATCTATTAGAGTTTGGGGAGAAGCACATATAGATGATGAATTTCGAGGGCCATGGCTTTCAAAAAGTGAAATTGAAGATTTAATTTTAGGTGCCTATGAAGAAGTAGGTCAAATAATAGAAAATCGTGATGGTGAGGATAGTGTTGATGTAAATGGAAACTTGGTTAGATATGCACCAGGAAGAGATGAAGCGATGGCCGTTAATAGAAAAGATATTAAAAAATGGAGGGTAAAGGAACATTGGTTTTTTGATAAACAGCGTTCAGTTATGGATGTTAGAATTATAGGCTTATGTCCTGTAGTTGATGGACGAGATCCTGTAACAAAAGAGTTTACAGGTGAAGAAATTCCATTATTTTGGGTTTACTTTCCAGAATGTCGTAAAGTATTAAAAAATGCACTTGCTTTTAATATGGCAAAGAATGAATCTGAAAATAAGACCTATGAAGATATTTTTATGAAAAGAATGTTTGCATCTACTATAACAAAAGAGGGAAATGTTCAAAATAGGGCTATTGCAGATTATATGGTTGGACTAGATGCTATACTAGAAGCAGAAAGAATCAAAGAAGAAATATTTAATCTTGAACACGATTTGTGGGAGTATTAAAAAAAGAAAATTTTAGTTACAAAGAGCCCCTCAAGGGGCTCTTTGTTTGTATATAAATAATTAAATGTTATAAAATGAATGATGAATTAAATTTAAAGGATTTATTTACTAGATTAATTTTATTTATTTCTAGAAATTTTAAATTAATTTTCGGTATTATTTTTATTGGTGTAATTTCTGTTATTCTTTATCAAAAGTTTAAAACTCCTTATTACGAAACTAAAGCTATTTGTATGTCTGGAATATCAGAATATGAAAGAGTTGAGTATGAAGAAGATTGGTTGCAACGTACCGCAATAGATTTAGTAAATCATTTAGAAATTAATGTAGAAAATCGAGATTATCAAGCACTTTCTCGTTCCCTTGGAATTGATATTAAAACAGCTAGCAATATTAAAAAAATAGAAGCTGAACAACTTTACCAAAAAGATATGCACGAGGAGTTTTTTACATTAAATAAGTTCAATATTCTATTAAAAGTATATGATAAAAATATAATTGCAGATGTTCAGGAAGGATTAATATATTATTTTAATAATAATAATTACGTTAATGAACTGTACCAAAGATTTAAGAAATCTAAACAAAGAGTTATTGAAGATGTAAATAATGAAATGAAATTATTANAAGAAATTAGATTAAAAGGAATTGTTGATAATACAAATTTTAGTTCTTCTTTAAAGGTTGTGAATGGTTATGAAAAAAGTACTATAAATAATCAGATTACTATTTTAAGTGAGTATAGAGAAAAGATTCGAACTCAAAAAGAAATTTTAAAACCTTTATCTTTTGTTCAAGAATTTGCTAGAGTTAGTAAAAAAGAAGATGATATTTTAATTTGGAGTCTAATTGGTGGGGTTATATCTTTTTTATTAGCGATGTTTATTTCTAGAGTGAGAGAGATTAAAAAATAATTATGAAAATTGGAATTATTGGTTCAGGTTATGTAGGTTTAGTAGCTGGTGCATGCTTTGCAGAAATGGGCAATTCTGTAATTTGCGTGGATATACAAGAAAAAAGAGTTTCTGAGCTTAAAAAAGGTATTGTGCCAATTTATGAACCTGGATTAAATATATTAATAAAAGAAAATTTTAAAAAGAATAATATCGATTTTACCACAGATATAAATTATTGTCTTAATAACTCTAGTATAATTTTTATAGCTGTAGGAACTCCTATGGGGGAAGATGGATCTGCTGATTTAAAATATGTTTTGCAAGTTGCTAAATCAATCGGTCAAAATATGAATAACAATCTTATAATAGTTAATAAGTCAACAGTACCAGTAGGCACAGCTGATAAAGTAAGAAATGTTATTAAAAGACAGTTAGAAGATAGAAATAGTGATTTAAAATTTAACGTTGTTTCTAATCCAGAGTTCTTAAAAGAAGGGGCAGCAATTAAGGATTTTATGCATCCTGATCGTGTTGTTGTTGGTTCCGATGATCAAGCAACATTAGAAATAATGAGGCTTCTTTATGCTCCATTTACTAGAACAAACGATCGATTTATTTCAATGGATATCAAGTCTGCGGAAATGACAAAATATGCGGCTAACGCAATGTTAGCTACTAAAATTTCTTTTATTAATGAAATGTCAAATATTTGTGAGAAAGTAGGAGCAAATATTAATAATGTGAGAATAGGAATTGGTAGTGATACTCGTATAGGATATAAGTTTATATACCCTGGTTGTGGTTATGGAGGAAGTTGTTTCCCGAAAGATGTAAAAGCGCTTATAAAGCTTGCCTCTGAAAATGATTATAATGCCAGATTAGTGAAATCAGTTGAACAAGTTAACATTAATCAAAAGGAAGTGTTGTTTAGTAAAATTAAAAAATATTATGGATCTAGTATTTCTAAAAGAACTTTTGCAGTTTGGGGTCTTTCCTTCAAGCCTGAAACTGATGATATGAGAGAAGCACCTTCTATTAATCTAATTTCATCTTTAGTTAATTCTGGTGGTATTGTTAATGCATATGATCCAAAAGCCGTGGATGAGGCAAAATATTATTTAAGAAAATTTAATATTAACTATTGTAGAGATAAATATAGTGCATTAAAAAATGCTGACGCATTAATCATTGTGACAGAATGGAAGGAATTTAGAAGTCCTGATTTTTCTATTATTAAAGAAAATATGAAGGGTGATTTAATTGTTGATGGAAGAAATATCTTTAATAAAAATTTTTTAGAAACACAAGGATTTAAATATTTACAAATAGGAGTTAAAGATTAATTTTTGATGACCCTAAAAAGGAGCTCATTTTTAAATTTTATTATAAATTTTATATATATGTTCTTTTCTAATATTTTAAAGAATATATTTGGGTTTATAAGAGAAATAATTTTAGCATATATTTTTGGTAGTTCATTAATTTTTGCTTTTTATATATTGTTAAAAACAGCTGTGGATTTTTTGTCCCAGTTTACTTTTGGAAATGCACTTGAGGCAAATTTATTACCAAAATTATCATCGCATTTTATAAAATATAGAAATGTTTCTTATAATAATTTATTTGTATTTACAAGAAAAGTGTCAATCTATATCTTTGTGATAAGTCTAATAATACAAATTTGTATTATTCTACAGCTAAAAAGTTCTTACACATATATTCTATTGTTAGTATCTATTATTTTAAGTTTTTTAATGAGTATTAATTTTTTTAATTCAGTTTTTTTAACAGTTTTAAAATCTGAAGGAAACTTTAAAAAATATTCAATTTCAACAGCCATTAGTTTATTTTATTCTACAGTTTTTTTATATCCTCTAGCAATTATAATAAATGTATTAGGAGTAGCAATAAGTAGGTTGATAGGAGTTCTTTTTTTAACAATGAGATATGTGCAACCAATTTTAAAAAGAAAAATCTCTAATGAAATTAATATTTCTAGAAAAGATTTTTCTATTTCTGTTCTTTTATTAGCTAATCTTCCAAGTATGATTTTGTTGCTTTCTAGATTTATTTCTGGAACAGATGGGGATAATAATATTGCATATTTTAATTATGCTATAGTGTTTTTAAATGTTGTTTTCACTGCAATAATTTTAAATATTAATTCACTCATGCTAAGGAAGATGTCTATTTCTAAAAATTTAAACTGGTTTTTTTACTCAGTTTTATTTGGGTTTCTTTGTGGTATTTCAATTTTTCTATTTGCTCAAAATTATAGTATATCATTTATTGAACTAGTTTATTTTAGAGGAGCCTTTACTTATGATGATATTTTTAAAACAGCAGTTTATTTTAAGAATATGAGTGGAGCTATTGTAATTTTAATTCTATCTTCTATAATTAGTCAACCTTATTTTACTTTAGATTTTTCAATTAGAAAAAAGTTTTCTAAAAACATTTTATTTGGTATTTTAATTTCATTTATAATTATTTTATTAATACTATTTCTAAATGATTGGACTGCTTTTAAAAGATCTTTAATAATTCTGTATTTTATGTCCTTTATTAATCTTATATTTTCAGTGTATTCATTTATAAAGTATTATAATAATGAAGGTTAAAGAACTAATTTATTTGATTTTTATTTTAGCGGCATCCGCTATTCTTTCCATTGGAAGATTTTATGATGAAAGGCTAGATTTTTTTGAAATAAAGTTTTCTTTAATTTTAAGTTTAACTTATTTTTTTAGCACTTTTGTTTTAATATCCTCTATAAGAAAAACTTCGATAGAGAAATCAAAAATTTTATTATACTCACTGTACGCATATATTATAGTTGTCACACCTATTTTATGGGTTCTATTTGAAAATATTGAATTTACTTTTCCTTCTTTTTCATACGATCATATGCAATATGGTTTTTTAAAATTTATAAATTTTTTATTTATTGTTATTCCAATTAGTATTATTATCATAGAAAAGTTTAGATACAGACAAGTAACTACTTTAATTAATATTTTTTTTCTTCTTGCTTTATTTTTAGCTTTATTAGGATTTTTTGGTTTATTTTCAAATTTTTCAGGAAGATTAAGTGTTTTAGGAGGTGGACCTATAGTATATTCAAGATGGATGTGTTTAGCTATTTTAATTTTAATTTTTTATCCTAAATATAAATTTAAGTTGCTAAATTTAATTTTGATCATTTCTTTCTTATTGCTAGCATTTGCTACTGGAAGCAGAGGTCCTTTGTTGTCATTGTTTATAACTCTATTTGTATTTTTTATTTTAAACTATATTAAACTTTTATATAAAGTCATAATATTGTTTGTAGCTTTTATTGGTGTTTTAACTTTTACACCAATTGGAGAAAAGATTTTAAAATCAGATGCTATTGATAGAGTAACAATGAATATTAAGCATGGTGGTTCATTAAAATCTACTGGAGCTAGAATGGACTTTACCAAAAGATCAATTTCTTTAATTTCTGATTATCCATTTGGTGTTGGTTGTGGAAATTGGCAAACAGCAGCAAATGATAAAAAGTTTAACTATGTAATTGCTCATGCATATCCTCATAATTTGTTTTTTGAGCTTACTAATGAATATGGTGTTCTTGCAGGATTACTTTTTTTATTTTTAATACTTCATATTTTTTATTTGTCTTTTATTAAGATGAAAAAAAACAGAAGCAATATAACATCGTTGTATCCGTTATTGTTTTATGCTTTAATTTTTCTTTTTTTAAATACTATTTTAAGCGGTGATCTTATGGACGGAAGGATTTTGTTTGTCTTTATTTCTTTAATTTTAATTAATAAACCACTTGTAACTGATGAAAAGTAATTGGAAAAAATATAATGGTTCGTTAATTGCTAAATTTCCTCCTCACAAAATAATTAAAGAGAACAAAATAGAAATAAATCAGAAAATTAAAGAATCCGATGTTTTATTTGCTAGATGGATTACAGATTTTGACAGTAAATCTAAAACATCTTTTTGGTATGTTATTAATGATAAACATATGGAATTATGTGATTATAGTTCAAATACAAGAAATCAGATTAAAAAAGGATTGTTAAATTTCAGTATTAAACTTGTCCCATCATCAGTGATTCTTAAAAATGGTTATAATATATATCAAAATGTTTTTCGAGAGTATAACTCTATTTTAAAAATAAAGTCAGAAGCTAAATATTTAGAGTCATTAAAAGGGAATTATGAATTTTGGGGTGTTTTTTATAAAAATAAATTAGTAGGTTATAGTCAAAATAAAATTAAACATAATGCATGTGATTATTCTACAATTAAGATTTCTAGAAAGTATAATCATAAATATGCTAGCTATGCTCTTTTTTTTACAATGAATAGTTTTTATTTAAAAGATAAAAAATTAAAATATGTTAGTGATGGAGCTAGAAGTATTTTACATAAATCTAATATTCAGGATTTTTTAATAAAAAAATTTAAATTTAGAAGAGCATATTGTCTTTTAAATGTTATGTATCATCCTCATATAAAGATATTTGTAGAAATTCTGTATCCATTTAGAAAAATTTTTAATTTTTTACCATTTGATTTTTTCAGGAAGCTATCCATTGTGTTAAGACAAGAAGCACTTGTACGTAATAATTTGAAATGAAAAACCTAGTATCTATTATTACTCCTACATTTAATTCTTCAAGATATATTGAGAAATGTATAGTGTCAGTTATTTCTCAATCATATACAAATTGGGAATTGATTTTAGTAGATGATGATTCAACCGATAAAACTCAACAAATTATAACTAAATATAGTAGAAAATTTAAAAAGATAAAATCAATTATATTAAATAAAAATTCTGGTGTTGCTAATGCAAGAAATGTTGCAATTCAAAATTCAAAAGGCAGATTTATAGCTTTTTTAGATTCAGATGATTATTGGCATAAAGATAAACTTAGTTTACAATTAGATTTTATGATAAAAAATAATTTTGCCTTTACATTTACGTCATATCAACCTATTTCAAATGATGAGAAAAAAAAATATAGGATTATACATGCTCCTAAAAAGATGAATTATGATAAATATCTTAAAAATACTATTATTGGATGTTTAACTGTTGTTATAGATAAAGAAAAAACTGGTAAATTCTTGATGCCAAATATTAATTCTTCTCAAGATATGGCTCTTTGGTTAAATTTAATGAAAAAAGGATTTGTTGCTTATGGGTTGAAGTTAAATTTAGCAAGTTATAGAATTGTAAAAGGATCAAACACATCAAATAAATTTAAAGCTATTAAAGATGTTTGGTTTGTGTATAGACAGCATGAAAACTTAAACTTTATTTATAGTCTTTGGTGTTTTACTTTTTACGTTATTAATGCAATTAGAAAGAGAATATGAAAAAAAGAATTTTTGATATAATAATTTCTGTTTTTGCTATTATTATATTATCACCTTTATTTTTGTTAATTTCAATTGTAATTAAATTGACTTCTAAGGGGCCTATTTTTTTTATTCAAGAAAGAATAGGATTAAAAGGAAGTATATTCAAGATAATTAAGTTTAGAACNATGATAAACGATCATAATTCACTAAACGTAGTTTCTATAAAAAATGATAGTCGTATCACNNNAGTAGGTAAAATTTTGAGAAAATATAAGNTAGATGAAATACCAGAACTAATTAATGTCCTTNTTGGAAGTATGAGTTTAGTTGGNCCTAGGCCTGATGTGCCAGGNTATGTNGATTTATTAAAAGGAGAAAATNGAAAAATCTTAACATTAAAGCCGGGTATTACAGGTCCAGCAAGTCTAAAATATTTTAATGAAGAAGAAATATTGTCATCTAAAAAAAATCCAAAGGATTATAATGATAAAATTATTTTTCCTGATAAAGTTAAAATTAATTTAGATTATTATTACAAGAATAATATTTGGATAGACATTAAGATTATATTTGCTACAATTTTTAAGTTTTTTAATTGACAAAAAAAAATAGAATATGGTTATCTCCGCCTCATATTGAGGGGAAAGAGAAAGAATACATTTCAAATGTTTTCAAAACTAATTGGATTGCTCCAATAGGACCACATATATCTAAGTTTGAAAATGGAATCTCAAAAGTAACAGATAATTCTTTTTCTGTGGCTTTAAATAGTGGTACGTCTGCAATTCATTTAGCTTTAATTTTATTAAATGTAAAAAGATCAGATGTTGTATTATGTCCTACTTTTACTTTTGCAGCTACTGTTAACCCTATAAAGTACCTAGGGGCAAAACCTGTTTTCATAGATAGTGAAGTAAACACATGGAACATGTGTCCTGTATTATTAGAAAAAGCAATTAAGGATTTATTATCTGTTGGAAAAAGACCAAAGGCAATAATATTAGTCCATCTATATGGGATGCCAGCAATGTTAGATAGGATAATAAAAATATCAAATAATTATAATATACCCATAATTGAAGATAATGCGGAAGGACTTGGCTCAAAGTATAATAAAAAACCACTAGGTTCTTTTGGTACATTTGGAGTGTTATCTTTTAATGGAAATAAAATAATTACAACTTCTGGAGGGGGAGCGTTAATATCAAAAAATAAAAATCTAATTAATAGGGCAAGAAAACTTGCATCACAATCAAAAGAAGATAAACCATATTATGAACATCTAGAAGTGGGATATAACTATAGGTTAAGTAATGTATGTGCAGCGATAGGTTTAGGTCAGTTAGAAACTCTTAATCATAAAGTGAAAAAAAAGAGAGAGATTAATTCTTATTACAGAAAGAAATTAGCAAAAAACTCTGAAGTTGAGTTTATAAATGAATCTGAAGGTAGTTTTTCTAATTATTGGTTAACAACAATTATTTTAAAAAAAAATAAATTAATAAATAGAGAAAAATTACGTTTATATTTAGAAGAAGCAAATATAGAATCAAGACCGCTGTGGAAACCAATGCACTTACAACCAATATTTAAAAAATGTCAATCATATTTAAATGGAGTGGCAGAAGATTTATTTAATAATGGTCTTTGTTTACCTTCTGGAACTAATTTAAAAGACAGTGATTTACAAAGAATAATTTATAAAATCCAAGAGCTATATGAGATTTAGATTAAAAAACCTTCAAAGGATTTATAAACAATTTATAATGCTTATGTTTGATGTTTTTACAATTTTATCTGCATTATACTTTGCGTTTGTTTTAAGAATTGGAGATGCAACACCAACTAATTATCTTCTGCAATCATGGTGGGTTTTTATAGTTGCTCCTTTAATTATGATTCCATTATTTATTAGGCTTGGATTATATAGGGCAGTATTACAGCATGTTGGAAGTAAGGTTGTAACTACATCATTTCAAGCAACTACAATTAGTTGTTTGATAATTGGTTTTTTAATGATGTTTTTTCGGGAATCTAATTTACCTCGTTCTGTAATACCAATTTTTTGGTTCATCATTAATGTACTTATTATAACTTCTCGTTTTTTCTTCAAAGGTATTTTGTATTCTTGGGATGAGTTTACTGAATCTAAGTATCCAACAATCATATATGGTGCGGGCTCTACCGGTGCTAAATTAGTAAGAGGACTAGAAAAAAACACCTTATATAATCCTATAGCTTTTATTGACGATGACAAATCTAAACATGGAACAATTTTAAATTATCTTGAAGTATTTCCATTTAGTTATATTGATGAACTCATAAAGAAAAAATCTGCTAAAGTTTTAGTTTTTGCTATACCTTCATTAAATCATAAGAAACGAGTTCATATTTTTAAAAAATTATCAAAATATCCGATTGAAGTAAAGGTGTTGCCATCATCCAGTAATTATTCAAATGGTGTTTTGTCAATTGAAAAAATACAACACTTAGAAGTTGGTGATATACTAGGAAGAACTGCAGTTCATCCAAAGAAAGAACTTTTAGAAAGAAATATAACTAAAAAAAATATTTTAATTACAGGAGCAGGAGGTAGTATAGGGTCTGAGCTGGCTAGACAAATAATGAAGTTATCTCCAAATAAAATTGTATTAATGGATAATTCAGAGTTTAATTTATATAACATACATTTAGAGTTAACTTCTTATGATAGTAATATAAAGATTGTGCCATCTTTATGTACAGTCACAAATTTTCATCAGCTTAAAAAAATAATTTTTACAAATAACATAGATACAATTTATCATGCTGCAGCCTATAAGCATGTGCCAATGGTTGAGTTAAATATAGTTTCAGGAACATATAATAATGTAGTAGGAACATATAATGTTGCCAAAGCAGCAGATGAGCTGAAAGTTGAAAATATGGTTTTAGTATCAACAGACAAAGCTGTGCGACCAACAAACGTAATGGGGGCATCAAAAAGAATGGCAGAGTTAATTCTTCAAGCATTTGCTGAAAAAAGTAAAACGTGTTTCTCAATGGTTCGATTTGGAAATGTTCTTGATTCTGCTGGATCAGTAGTGCCATTATTTAGAGAGCAAATTAAAAAAGGAGGTCCTGTTACAGTAACTCACAGAAATATAACAAGATATTTTATGTCAATACCTGAGGCTGTAGAACTAGTTGTACAGGCTGGAGCCATGGCAAAAGGAGGAGATGTATTTGTTTTAGATATGGGTGAACCCATTAAAATTATTGACTTGGCATATAAGATGATTCATATGAGTGGATTAACACCTATAGACAATGAAAATCCAGATGGAGATATTAGGATTGAATATACAGGCTTACGTCCAGGAGAGAAGCTATATGAAGAATTGTTAATAGGTAATAATGTTACTCAATCAGAACACCCAAGAATAATGCAAGCTAAAGAAGGAAAACTTTCCATGCAAGATATTCAAAATTTTATAGGATTTATTAAAGAAGCAAGAGAAAGTCAAGATGAGAAAAATGTTAAGGATTTACTATTAAAATATATTGAAGGGTATACTTCTGATGTAAATTAAAAGA
>PBQB01000019.1 GCA_002724895.1 Flavobacteriales bacterium | reverse complement strand
TGTCAGAACTATAATACCATATACCACCCCATTCAGCACTATCACATGCTGTTAAATAAGTCACTGAACTATCTTGAAATACAGTTAAAATTAATGTAATAATACTATCACAGCCTGATGTAGAAATTAAAGAATCAATGTATACTCCAGAACTAACATAAGTATTTGAATTAAAAATATATTGCCCACATGCAGTATCTATTAAATTATAATTATAAATATCATTAACTACTAAATTTAATGTATGAATACTATCACAACCAACAGTATTAGTATAAGTATTTGTATAAGTGCCACTGGTTGTATAAACTAATCCATTCCATAGATATGAACCACAATTAGTCACATTACTAACACCATTTGAAGAAGAATTAATTATTAAGTTTAATGTATGAGTACTATCGCATCCAACATCATTAGTTAATATTTGTGTGTAAATTCCACTTTGTGTATAATTAATACCATTCCAAGAGTAACTATCACAAGTATTAACTGCACTTGTACCACTATTACTATTGTCTATAGTTAAATTTAATGAATGAATAGAGTCACAACCTAGTGCGTTGTTATAAACATTAGCATAAATTCCACTTACAGTATAAACAACACCATCCCATAAATAAGAATCACAGGCGCTAATTAAACTTGATCCTGAAGAAGAAGGGTTGACTGTTAAATCTAATATTGCTGTGGAATCACATCCATCAATACTTGCATTTGGCATAAAATGCTGATAAATACCTGATGCTGTATATATATTTCCATTCCAATTAAATAATCCACAAGTTGACTGGCTTGTATTGGATGTTATCTGTGCTGGTTGGTTTACTGTTATTACAGAACTTACTGTACACTGTGCAGCATCAATTATATCGTATGGATAAATTCCAGCTGGTACTCCAACTGGAGTTGTAAAAGTATTCATACCAGATGGTAAAATCAGATTATATCCAAATGCACTTATTGAAAACGGTGGAACACCACCAGAAATATTCAGTGTTACACTACCATCACTTCCCCCATTACAAGTAACGTCATTAATTAACTCTTGAACAGTCATTCCAGAAGAACTTCCATTGACATTTACAGATAAATTACTAGAACAACCTAGAGGGTCAACTACACTAACAGAATAAGTTCCTTGTGAAAGTCCAAAAATAGTATCATTACTCTGACCATTTGACCATAAATAATTTCCATTTACGTTACCATCAATAACTATTGAATAATCTTCTGTTGCCCCAAACCAAGGCGGAGTAGATGTTGAAAGTGTTAACAACCCTACATCACAAGAACCAATATTTATGTCTTCATCATATTGAGCAACTACTCTCATTCTTGTAATACCTTGGTTAGCAAAATTAGGAACGGTAAAGTTTAAAGAATGAACAGAAGGACTATTTGAGAGGGATATCATCCCTATTTCTTCATTATTATCTAAAAAATCCCCATCAATATTCCAATCTATAAACACCTTAGCTCCAGAACTCATAGATAAACCACAACTACCTAGATTTAGATTTACTACGTAAGTATTACCAATAGTTAAATCTGCAGACATATTAGTGTAGTTATGAATAGAGTCACATAAGCCTGTGGTATTATTATAAATACTATCAGAATTTCCTACAAGATGGACTAATTCAATATTAGAATAATCACTTCTTATTGGCCTAGAGTCACAATATGTTAAATTAGAAATTCCTGATGTGGGCGCTTGCAATGTAACATAAGCTAATCCATCACCTCCACCACATGTTGCATCAACTGATGAAATATTGGCAGTGTAAGGTGGAACAATTCCAACATTAGTATTTGAGCTAAAAATACATCCATCAGAATCTAATACATCAACTGAGTATGTTCCTGATGATAGATTATTAAAAATATTTGAATTTTGCCATGCAAAAGTTGAATTTAAAGAAAATTGATACGGAGGTGTCCCGCCATTTGCATTAGCAGAAATAGAACCATTACTGGTGTTTGAGCAATTAGTATTAACTGAACTTGTAGTAATATTTATTCCAGTTGGTTCAGTAATTGAATAAGTTTCATTAATAGAACAACCAGATGCGTCAGTAATTTGAACATCATAATTACCAGGAGCTAAATTATTTATAGTTTGTGTAGTACTAGAAAAACCATTAGGACCTGTCCATGAATAACTATAGGGTCCAGCAGATCCAATTGAAGATACTGAAATTATTCCATTATTATTTCCATTACAATCAACATTCGTAATATTTGGAATATTTTGAAAACCCCCAGTTACAAATACAGTGTTTGTAGCTGATTCATTAATTATATTTCCATTACAACTAGTATATGAAATTTGAGCAGTATAATTTGCTTGAGTCTGTGTACATACATTTAATGTATCTCCAAATCCAAGCGAAACACCATTATTATCAAACCATTCTACAATATAATTTGGATTGCCATCAGGTGTAAATCGCCATGCTTCTTGTGAAGCACTCCAGGGGCCTGTATTTCTTCCAGGAGGACATATTCCTTGTGTTCCATTTAAATTCTGAATTCCGATTACAGCATTACCACTATTCCATGATGTACATGTTGGTTTTTGGTCTATATATACTTCAATTACATTAGTTGACTCATAAATAACAATTTGTTGCGTTGTGAACAAGCTAGTGTTACAAGATGATGAATAATGGGGAACATTAACATAATTAACTACAAAAGTTCTACATGGTGCAGCTCCCCAAACAGCAAAATTCACGTACGGTCCTGTTCCTACTGAAGGATCAATATCATGATAAGCACCGTTGATAGAATTAGGATATGGAATATTAGAATTAGGAATAGGACTATTAAAAGACCATGCACAATAGCTATTAGCAAGTGATGTATTAAAAGAAATAACACCATTTGCTCCTACCACTAACTGATTATATGAATTTCCATAAAAACAAAAAGTAAATGGTAAAGTTAAAATATCTGAAAAGACATCATCAGTATTAATAAAAGCTGAAACACCACCAGTAAAAGGATGTGGTGGTGAAAAAGGAATAGAAGAAACTGAATAGCTAGTTGTTTCGCCTGTTTTTAAATATGAAGCAACTAAGTCAACACATGGGTTTAAACAATTAATATTTGCATTACTTAATTGAATATTTGGACAACCAGGCCCTTGTGAAAAAACAAAATAATTATTTGTAAAAAAAAGAAAAAAAATAAAATATTTTAAAAAAACTTTTGGCATATTACAAATATACGAAAAGATAAAAGGAAAATTATTAGAATTTAAAGAATTGTGACTCTGGAGGGAGTCGAACCCCCAACCTCCTGATCCGTAGTCAGGTGCTCTATCCAATTAAGCTACAGAGCCTATGATTCTATTTTGATTATACAATCTGAGTATCTAGCCCATATAAATACAAATCTTCTTTAATTAATTCAAGATCTTGATATTCACCAACTAAAAGTTCACAATTACCTTTATAATGAGTTAACAAAGCACATTGTTCCGCTTGAATAGGAGTATGATCACAAAGAGAAACTAAACAATCAACTACATGATCAAAAGTATTAAAATCATCATTAATTAAGACTAACCTATTTTGCTTAACTTGATTTAAATTATGCTGTGATTTTGATTTTGATGTACCATTCATTGTATTTATTTTTTTTCAAATTTAACTTTTGTTTCTTCTCCTTGGACTAATCTCTTAATATTTTTTGAATGAGTTATTAACGTTAACAATGGAACAAATATCGCAAATATTTCNAATGATCTATTATCTACTTGAGAAAAANTATAAATAAAAATAGTAAAGGAAATTGAAGCTATNATTGATGCCAAAGAAACATATCTAAATANGAAAANNACTATTATAAAAATNACTAATGACAACAANGCTACTANTGGTTGAANAGCTAATAATANNCCAAGAATTGTTGCAACTCCNTTTCCACCTCTAAATCTAGCAAATAAAGGNAANAAATGCCCGATAACTGCAAAAAAACCAAACATCAACTGNAGCTCAAAATATAAACTTGTTGATATAAAATCATTATTTATACCTTGAGATATCAGTGTAACATAATTAACAGACATCCAGCCCTTAAAAATATCAAAAAATAGCACTAAAGCTCCAATTCTTTTACCTAACACTCTAAATGTATTTGTTGCACCAGCGTTTCCTGATCCAAATTTTCTAACATCAATTCTACAAAACAATTTTCCAAACCAAACAGCAGATGGAAATGAACCTGTCAAATAAGATAAAAAAGCATATAAATAAATCTCAGTATAATCCATTTATTTTATAATTTGTTATTTTTAACTTTAAAAAGGAATTTGTTCATATCTTCTTCTTTTCCTAAGTTAAAAGAAAAAGGATTTCTATTTTTCTTTCTCTTTACTTTTCTTTTCCCATCTGGTAATTCATCAATCAAAATTCTAAAATTGCTATTAGCAGACCAAACCTTCATCTTATTTTGTTTGTACTCAAAATAATATTGTAAATAATTTGAGGCAGATTCTGTAAAATACAAATTAAATGAATTAGAATTAGAACTTTTATCAATTAAAAGATACCCTTCAAGCAAAACATTAATAGGTTTATTATAAACATTCCCGACCCAAATATCTCCTGCTAACAAAAGTTGTTTCTTTTTTTGACTCCATACAAATGTGTTTTCTACAAAAACAAATGATTTATTTAAGTTCTTTGGAAAATTTTTAGAACCTTCTTCTAAACTATAATATTCATCAATTGTCATAGAACTTCCTATTGCAATTTGCAAATTATTTTCATATTGGTTACTCTCTTCTAGTGTCTCACCTAAATCATTATCTAAAATATCTTCAACTAATAAATCCATTGCATCTTCCGAAAAGAAAAAATCAATTAACATAAAACCATTAAACATAACATTTTGTTTTTCAATTTCATGAGAAAAAGAACCTACCGACTGAATATCAATTGAACTTAAACCAAGATTCAAATCTACTTTTCCATAACCTTCTACTTTACATACATTGTCATATAACATGTAATAATTAGCCAAAGTATCAGTATCTCCAATAATAAAAGCTTCTTTTTGATAGTCATATTTTAAATTTGCGTTTATATTAAAAAGCTGGTAATCATTTTTTTGACGCTTTAGATTTAAAAATGTATTGTACATTAAAGATGAATCTTTACTCATCATTAGTGCACTTGAAAGTAAATCTCCTTTATCATTATATATTTTTTTATCTAACTTAAAATAAATATTTTCTGGATCAATTTCAGATTTAAATTTCACCCACTCAGCAGGAATTAAATCACACTTATGTTTTAACATAAAAAATCCATCAAATGTCAAGTTCTTTATATCACTGGTTAGCTCAATATCACCTTTGAAATCAAACTTAGAACTAATATTAAATAATGTATCTTCCTTAATACTTGCTTTTGCAAAAGTAACTGTATCACTATTAACACTTATTTTTTCAAAAAATAAAATTTGTTCATTATTTAATGCATCTTTATAACTATAATCACCACTTGCAACATAACTAAAAGCGGAGTTAACATCAACTATTGCTTTTGTAAATGAATGATAAGAGGTTAAATCATCTACAATTATTTTTGCATCAAATAAAGTATGCATTATTCCTTTCTTATCAACTTTTACAATTCCTGAATCAGGTAATATTATCGCATCAGCAATTCTTAACTCCTCTACTCCAGAAGCATGAATAATAAAATCTTTTAAGCTGTACTGTGCATCTAATGCAGAAAACCTTAGAGAATCTTGATTAGGATGCATCGAAATAAATTCTAAATTTTGTTTTGAGTTATTACTTTCTTTACTAAAGAAAAACATTTCCTCATCCATTTTCCAATTTAATTGATCGATATTACATACATATTGGTTTGCAATTAATTCTACTAAAGAGATATCTCCATTCGAATTAAATATACCGTTTCTAGAACTAAGATCAATATATGAACGTAAATTAAGTGCTTTAAGAGCTATATTTTTTTGTGTATCATATATCACTAAATTTGACGTGTCTGATTGAAACCAATCTGCATTATATTTAAAAATATTTGAAGTTATCTCAGCATTTTCAAGAACCATTTCTCCGGAACCTGTCAATCCGGTAGGTTTCATTAATAAATCTCCAGAAAAGCTAGACTTTTTATCATACATTTGAAATTTATTGTTTTTATTTTTTGAATATAGTTCATCTTTATATGGTAAAAAATGAGTATGAGTAATATCATTAAAAACTGTAGGAAATTCAATCCCGAGCGTCTCTTTTGTGATATTAAATTTATTTGTAACTAAATTGGTAGAATCAGGAAAAAATATAATATCATTTGCTAATGAATTGGAATTCAAATATGAAAATTCTCCAGAACCTTTAAGACCAGACCCATCAAGACGTATTTCTTCTTTATAATTTGCCTTACCTTTATATATTGCAAAACCTGCTTCTGATGTTTTCCTATTAAAACCTAAAAAATTATCTTTCATTACTGATAATGTATCTCTAAAAACTGGAAAAATATCAGCAGAATAAAATGTTCCAGGAAAATCAAGTCCTTTTCTACTAAAAGTATTTACGCTATCAATAGTAAAAGGATCAACTTTAAAATAAAAATTGTTCCTGTTATACACTCCATTATATAAGTTTTTTTGATCATAATAAGCATATGATCTTTCAAAAGTTTCAAATTTCGGATAGTCACCATATAAATCATTATTATTTCCGGATTTATTCAATGGATGATCAATAATTAATTCAGCTTGAACTAGTAGGGTTGTATCCTTATCGAATTTAAGAATAGTTTTTACATCAGTTAAAATATCGTTTCCTCGCATATCTATTTTACGAGGATCAAATGGCACTTTAATTTTTAAAGAATCAATATCATTAAATTCAAGAGTAAACTTATCATAATCAAAAACAACATTTTGAGCAAATAACTTTAATCTTCCTGTACCAGCATTTAACTCACCTTTACATTTAAAATCTCTATTCTTTTTTAATATCACCTCTTTATTTTCTGGAAAAATCATAATTCCTCTTTTATTACTAAGAGGAACCTTTTTAACACCAAATATTTGCAAATCTTTGGTGTTAATATTTAATATTGCATTTGTTAATTTTTTATTTTCATTTAATTTATCAAAACGAACATCTAGAGAAGACCTAAAAGCTAAAACGTCATAATCTCCAATTTCTGAAGCAGCTCTAATATAATTATATAACATTGGCTGAATTGTAATTCTTTCCTTTCCATAATCATAAAATACAAACCCTTCTCCGGCCAACCTAATAAAATATGGAACGATTTGATGCAACGGAAATCCAGTATAATTTGCAAAATCTTTTACATAAAAAGATTCTTTCTCGATTTTTGTGGCATATCTTTTAACTAATATTAGCGGATGAACTTTATCAATACCTTTTAAAGAGTTATATCTATTATTATCAAACATATTGTAAGATTCAAAATTTGCTTGCGAAGTAGCACTAGCAGGAAGTGAACCGAAATTAATAATTTCACTATCAATTTTCCACTCTAATAATTCAAACTCCATGGTAATTTTATGATAGGTATTTAACATTTTAGATCTTAAAGCTCTATTTAAATCACTAAGCAGCTCCAATTTTCTATTACTATTAATATATTTAAATTTTAAATTTGGATGATATATTGAATCATTGTCAAAAAATATTTTTACACCTGTTTCTTTAGATGTTATTTTATCAGAATCTAAAGTGAATTTTTTAGAATTAGCAATAAATAGATCTTTTCCGTTCTTTTTAAAAATTATTCTTGCCTTGGCTAAATCTCCACCATCTGCAATAAAATTTTTACCAACCAATTTATAACCTCCTTTGTAATCAATATTTGGAAATATATCTTTAAGTTGAATGTTTTTACTGTAAGAAGTAAACATTGGATATTTATCGGATTGAGTTCCTGAAACTCCTTTTACAACTAATTGTCCCATAATCCCTTTGTTAAAAAGTGACTTATTTACAAATATTGCGGAGTCACAAACAACTTTACTTCTTCTTGTATCTAACTGATACTTATCTATAGTTGCATAAATAGAATCTGAAGATAATCCATGATCTTGCCAATTAATAATACCTCCAACACCTTCCCACTTACTTATAATAGGATAATATGACCCTGTTGTTTTATACACTTTAATGTTAGCACCTTTTGATGAACAAAATAAATCTACTTCTTTTTGAAAAATAACTGCAGGTTCGTTATTAACATATGAAAAATTAAAATCCATTGAATTAACTTTCCATGAAACTGATTTAGTAGATCTTAAGTTATTTGAGACAATCAAATCATTTGTAAAGTCACAAAAAGTCATAAACCGCTTAGTTGAAGAATGTCTAAGTATGTGGTCTAAAACTACTAACCATTCATTAATAATTTTATTTCTTTTAGAATTTGATTTAAGAATATTTAAAGATTCAATAAAGCTTATAAAATGAGGTTTTGGTTTCATTTTTTTATTCAACATTAAATTAGAGATTTGAATAATTAATTTTTTATCCTCAACCTCAATCCCTTCAGAAATGCTCAATAATTCTTTATAACTACTTTTTAGTTGGGTATTTGAATTAATTTTCATAAAAATTTTCATTTCATCAATAAATTCAGCATATTCACTAGAAAAGTTTTTAAAATTTGGTTTTTGTTGAGTATAAGAATCTAAAGAAACAAAAAACAAATAAATAAAAAGAAAAACTACTTTTTTTTGAAATGTAAAATTTGCCATTTTTGAGTGTTTTTAAATAATAAATTAAAGCCGACTTGATGTGATTTTTCTATTACTAATTGAGAATCTTGCTTTAAAAAACCACTTAATAAAAGATCTGAATTTTTGTTCATAAAACTATAGTACAATTTTAAATCTCTTAAAATAATATTTCTATTAATATTTGCATAGACAATATCAAAATTTTGCTTTTTTATTTGAGACAATTCTCCTAAAAAAAAAGATATATTTTTGGAATTATTTTGTTTTGCATTTTCAATAGCGTTTTTGTAAGCCCATTTATCATTATCAATTGCAAAAATTTTTTTTGCTTTAAATTTTGACGCTAATATTGCTAGAATTCCTGTTCCTGTTCCAATATCTAATATTTTTTTATTACAATGATTAATTTTAAAAATTTTATCAATCATTAATTGGGTAGTTTCATGATGACCTGTTCCAAAAGACATTTTTGGATTAATAATAATGTTATACTTTATGTTGGGAAAATTTTTATGAAAATCAGCACGTATAATGCATTGTGAATTTATTTTTATTGGAGTAAAATTATTTTCCCATTCTTGATTCCAATTCTTTTCTTCAAGTTCAGAAATATTAAATTCTAATTTAATGTTCGTTTCTAATTGTTTAATAGTATCATTAAAAAGATCATTATTGAATAAAGCTTTTGGAATATAGGCTGTTAATTTACTGTCTTCCTGAAGGAATGACTCAAAATCAATTTCATTTAACATTGCTATTATTATTTCATAATAGTCTTCTTTACCAAAAGTAACTATTTCAACTTGATAATATATCATTTAAAAGAAGCTAAAATTTGTATAAAATCATCTGACTTTAAAGAAGCTCCTCCAATTAACCCTCCATCAATATCATTTTTTGAAAATAAATCATGTGCATTAGATGGATTACAACTACCTCCATATAAAATTGAAATACTTTTTGCAATAAATTCTCCATATTTAGATTTTATTAAATTTCTAATAAAAGCATGCATTTCTTGTGCCTGGCTTGATGTAGCAGTATTTCCAGTACCAATAGCCCAAATTGGTTCATATGCAATTATGACATTTTTGATTTCCTCGGCACTTAAATAAAAAATAGTTTCTTTAATCTGTTTTTCTATCCAATCAAAATGTTTGTTTTCGTTTCTATGATCAATACTTTCTCCACAGCAAAATATTACATTCATCTTATTATTTATAACTTGATGAATTTTTTGAAGAATTTTTTCATTTGTTTCAAAAGAATAACTCCTTCTTTCAGAATGACCTAACAAAACATATTTTACACCAATATTGCGTAACATGTTAGCTGAAACTTCTGATGTATATGCACCTGAAGCATAAGCACTACAGTCTTGAGATCCAACAAATATATCTGGTCTATTAACACACAATGAAACAACATTACTTAAGTATATGTATGAAGGAATTAAAACTATATCTATTTTTTCTTTCTTTTGAGAATTAACTAAAATTTCCTTAGCCAAATTATTTGCTTCATAATTATTTAAATTCATTTTCCAATTTCCTGCTAAAATTTTTTTTCTCATATCTATTTAATTTTAATACGTGGATCAATCCAAGTATATATTATATCAACTAAAATATTAATTGTTACAAAAATCAATGCAATAAACAAAACTATACCCATTATGACTGGTAAATCCATATTGTTTAATGAATCAACTATTTCTTTACCAATCCCATTCCAACCAAAAACATATTCAACAAAAACAGATCCAGCAAACAATGATGCTAACCAACCAGAAATAACAGTAATCAAAGGATTGAAAGCATTTCTAATTGCATGTTTAAAGATAACACTTTTTCTATGTAAACCCTTGGCATATGCAGTCCTAATATAGTCCATAGATAAAACCTCTATTAATGAATTCCTACAAAATTGCACAATAATAGACAATGGCCTTATTCCAAGAGTTATTGAAGGTAAAATCAAATTCTGCAATTTAAGATAAACTCCATCTCCGTAATCATCAACTTCAAATAAATTTCCTGTCATTGATAGTCCTGTATATGAAGTAAGTAAAAATCCAAAAATCCATGCAATAATTATTGCAGCAAAAAAAGAAGGTATAGACATTCCCAAAACAGATAAGAATAAGATAAACCTATCAACAAACGTATTTTTATACAATGCTGATAATATACCAAACAATAAACCAATAATTGTAGCAATACTTAAAGAAGATATGGCTAAAATAAAAGTGTTTTTAAATGTATCATTAATTATTGACAAAACAGGAGTATCTTTTCTTATAAATGAGTCTCTTAAATATGGTTTTTTAAGAACAATTGAATAATTCAAATTTGAAAATAATGCAATGTAACTATATTTATTTTTATTAAGAGATGAAAATGCACCATCTTTTTTTGAATGAATGGATATTGGTGATATATCGTTTAAGTAAAGTAAATATTGTTCGAAAACAGGTCTATCAAATGCATATTTAGCCTTTATAACTTTTAACTGTTTTGCATCTTCTCTTTGATCAAGCATCATTCTTGCTGGATCACCTGGAAGAATATTAAATAAAAAAAATATAACTGTAGTTACTCCAAACAAAACGAGTATTCCATAAAATATTTTTTTTATTAAGAATATAAACACTAATTAATTTACTCTAATATATTTTTTAAATCCCTAGAATTCAATTTGTTTTTACCAGAACCGTCATAAAATCTTATCTGATTACCATTGTTAAGATAAATAATCACCGGATTATCATATTCAAGGCCTACGATTTCTAAATATGAATTTATTTCATCATCATCATTATAAAAAGGGATTACTTGGTAAGAATATTCTTTACCTACAAAGGTAAAGAAATCAGGTATCCTATCTTTTTCAGAATCAGAAAATATAATATGTATTTGAGGAAAATCTTTTATTGAATCTGATAATAGTTTCAGTGATTTTGCTGCCTGCATACAATGTTCACAACCAGCATCAAAAAAACATAAAATCTTTTTATCATAATTAATATCGATTTCACTTTCGACATACTTAGAGAAAGAAGAGACTCTTTGATTTTTAGCATTAGTATTAACTGGGAAAAGAGAATACATAAATAACATACAAGCAAGTAATTGCATGACTAATTTATTAAAACTAATATTCTCTTCAACAGTATTTTTATAAAGATAAACTAGAGCAATTATGGTTAAAATATTCTTAATTAATGCCTCTAACGGAGTCATTGGAATTAACTCACCAAAGCAACCACAATTTCCACTATCTCCTAATATAATCTTATATAACAAGTGTAAAGAAAATAGAGAAACTAACAAAATTGAAGAAGGAATAATAAGTTTCTTTAGATAATTAGTTTGTAAGATTGTAAATGCTATAAAAAACTCTATAGCAATAATAAATCTTGAAAAATATGACGCTAACGTTTCAGAAAAACCCATAGGAATTAACTGACCTTGCACAAAGCCTTTTTCTATACCAGTCATCATTTCAAATGGAAATAATTTTGCTATTGCAGATACTAAAAATAAAATTGAAATTATATAACGAATAATTATTGGAATTGAATTTTTCATAATATTTAACTTTTTAATTTAATTAACGCAAAAACTGCATAATTTAACATATCTAAATAATTTGCATCTATACCTTCTGAAATAATAGTTGACCCATCATTATTTTCAATTTGTTTTACTCTTAATAATTTTTGTAAAATCAAATCAGTTAGCGAACTTATTCTCATATCCCTCCAAGCTTCTCCATAATCATGATTTTTATTCAACATTAACTCTTTTGCAGTATTTATTTGGTGACTAAACATTTTTTTCACCTTACTATGATCTAATTCTTCTGCTTGTTCACTAACTCCAATATCCAGTTGAATTAATCCAATAACCGCGTAATTTACTATACCTATAAACTCATTTACAGAACTATCTTCAATCTTCTGAGAACCTTTTTGCTCTATAGATCTAATTCTTTGTGCTTTTATAAATATCTGATCTGTTAACGAACTAATTCTAAGAATACGCCAGGCAGTTCCATAATCTTTCAATTTTTTATTAAAAATGTCACTACATTTTTTTATTATTGAATCATATTCATTAATCGTCTTGTACATAAAATATATAATGCATAAAAATACATCATTTATCATACCAAGTAATAATAAAAATAAAAATCATTACAATAATTTTTCAACAAAAAAAACAATAGTAATGGGTATATTAAATATTACTGAGGACTCTTTTTATGATGGAGGAAAATATAACAACACAAAATCATTAATCCAACAAACCAAAAAAATGCTAGATGAAGGAGCATCTATAATAGATATAGGAGCTCAATCTTCAAGGCCAGGATCTAAACCAATTACTGAAAAAAAAGAACTAGAAATCCTAATTCCAAATATAATTTTGTTAAAAAGTAAATTTAAAGATATTATTATTTCAGTAGATACATATAGATCAAAAGTAGCCGAGGAATGCGTAAAAGTTGGAGCAGAAATAATCAATGATATATCCGCTGGAAAATTTGACAAAAATATGTTTGATACAATTAAAAGATTAAATGTTACATATATAATAATGCACATGCAGGGAAATCCAACAACTATGCAGAATCAACCTAAGTATAAAAACGTAACTAATGACATTATTGTATTTTTTGAAAAAAAAATCAAATTACTAAAAAAGAAAAAAATAAATAATCTAGTTATAGATCCAGGTTTTGGATTTGGAAAAAATTTAAATCACAACTATGAAATACTAAGAAAACTAAAAAAATTTAAAAAATTTAAACTCCCAATTCTTGTTGGAGCTTCAAGAAAATCTATGATATATAAATTACTTGAAACAAATCCACAAAATGCTCTTAATGGATCTAGTATTATCAATACAATTGCTATACTAAATGGAGCAAATATACTTAGAGTTCATGATGTGAAAGAGGCAGTTGAATGTATTAAAATAACAAACTTTCTTTCTAAGAAAAAATAAACTATGGATTTTTTTAAAATTGGTCTATTAGAATTTATTGATATTAGTTTAGTTGCTTTATTAATTTATCAAATCTACAGGTTAGTTAAAGGAACTGTGGCTATAAATATCTTTATAGGAATATCTTCAATATATATTATATGGAAAATTGTTTCAGCACTAAATTTTCATTTACTTAGTGAGATTTTAGGGCAATTTATAGGAGTTGGAGTATTTATTTTAGCTGTTATTTTTCAACAAGAGTTGAGAAAATTTCTTGTTATATTAGGAAAAGGAAATATTCTCAAAAACAAAAATTTTTTCAAAGTAAATTTTGCAACAAAAGAAGAAAACATGCTTAAAACTGAGGAAATTTCAAAAGCATGCTACAATATGAGTAAGAGCAAAACTGGTGCTATAATTATAATTTCTAAAAATGATAACTTAAAACCTTTTATTGATAGTGGTGTGAAAATCAACTCAAATTTATCATCACCACTTCTTGAAAGTATATTTTATAAAAATAGTCCTCTTCACGATGGTGCAATTATTATAAAAAACAATAAAATAGTAAGTGTCAGATGTGTTCTTCCTGTTACTAATAGTACAGATTTTCCAGGTCATTTGGGAATGAGACATAGAGCAGCTGTAGGCATTACAGAACAAAATGACTCTATAGCAGTTATTGTTTCAGAAGAAAGAGGAGATATCACTTATGTTAAAGATGGTGTCATGTTTAAAAACAGAACAAAAAAACAATTAGAAGATTTTCTTAACAGAATATTTAATAAAAAATAATAAAATCTACATTCTATCAGGCATACTTATTCCAAGTAAATTCATTGATGTTTTTATAACTTCACCTAACTTAATTGACAGACATAGACGAAAATTAACTAAAATTTTATTTTGATCATTTAAAATAGGTGTATTTTGATAAAAATTATTAAACTCTTTAGCTAATTCATAAATATAATTTGCTATTAGAGATGGTGCATATTTTTGTGATGCTTCTTGAATTACATCAGGAAAATCTAAAAGCAATTTAATAATTTCTTTTTCCTTTTTCGAAATGATTATTGTTGGATCAATTTCTGAAATATTAATCAACTTCTTTCTCTTTAAAGATTGAATTCTTGCATATGTGTATTGTATAAAAGGCCCTGTATTTCCATTAAAATCAATTGAATCTAAGGGGTCAAATAAAATTTTCTTTTTTGGATCAACTTTAAGAATAAAATATTTTAAAGCACCTAAACCAATAAGATTATATAATTTTTTTGACTCACTTTCTGACAAATATTCTTTTTTACCTAAATCATTTGAAATATTTTTTGCAGTACTAATCATTTCTTCTATTAAATCATCAGCATCAACAACAGTTCCTTCTCTAGATTTCATTTTCCCTGAAGGTAAATCAACCATTCCGTAAGACAAATGAAAACAATTTTTCGACCACTTATAACCTATTTTTTTTAAAATATGAAACAAAACTTTAAAATGATAATTTTGTTCATTTCCAACTGTATAAATCATATTAGAAAATTTAAAATCATCATATCTTAATACGGCAGTTCCTATATCTTGTGTTATATATACTGATGTTCCATCAGACCTTAAAATTAACTTTTCATCTAATCCCTCTGCAGACAAGTCAATCCAAACAGACCCGTCACTTTTTTTATAAAAAACACCTTTTGAAAGACCATCTTCAATAATATTTTTGCCTAACAAATAAGTTTCACTTTCATAATAATTCTTATCAAAAACAATACCTAATTTTTTGTATGTTTTAGAAAACCCATCATAAACCCAACTATTCATTTTTTTCCATAAATCTATAGTATCCTTTTCTTTAGACTCCCAACTTCTTAACATATCTTTAGCCTTGATATTTATTTTTGAATTTTCTTCAGCTTGTTTTTGTGAAAGTCCTGAACCGACTAACTCTTCAATTTCTTTTTGCTTTATTTTTTCAAATTCTACGTAATACTTTCCTACAAGATGATCTCCTTTCATTCCAGAAGATTTCGGTGTTTCATTTTTTCCTGATTCTTGCCAAGCTATCATTGATTTACAAATATGAATACCTCTATCATTAATTATCTGTACTTTTTTAACATTTTTACCACTAGCCTTTATTATTCTTGATATTGAATCACCAAGTAAATTATTTCTTATATGACCTAAATGCAATGGCTTGTTTGTGTTTGGAGATGAAAACTCTACCAAATACAATGGGCTTTCTTTTTTAGCTTTTACAACTCCAAAATCATTTATATTATTAATATTTATAAATTGATTAACCCAATACTCATTAGATATTACAATATTTAAAAAACCTTGAACAATATTATAACTTTCTATTTTATCTAAATTCAATTTTAAATATTCAGCAATTTCTTTTGCAGTAATATCTAGTTTTTTATTTGAGACAGATAAAATAGGGTAGATTACCAATGTAATATCACCTTCAAATTCTTTTCTTGTCTTTTGAAGTTGAACATTATTAAAAGAAACATTATACAATTTTAGAATTGCATCTTTAATTAAATTTTCTAATTTTAATATTATCATTTTTTACTTAAAAAAATTTCTGCCATCATACATCTAGCACTACCTCCACCAAAAGTTTCAATAGTTTGTAAATCACTATATAAAATTGGGCAATATTTTTGTATTTTTTCTTTCTGTAAAGAAGTTAAACATAAGTAAGCTGCTTTAGACATAACAATGTGTGGTTTATTTCCCAAAACTTGTAACATATTTCCTGCAAAATTATTTTTTTGTTTTCTTGTTATCGATATTATTTCTTTTCCAGTTGACTGAATACTAGATACTAATTTTTTTTTCTCACTCAAATCTTCAACAGCATCTAGACATACTATAGCAAACTTATCTGCAATACACATCATTACATTAGTATGGTATATTTTTTTTCTTTCACCTAAAACATTTTGATAAGCAGAAAAACATATNTCTTTGTATTTAAACTCTTTACAAAAAACTTTTACTAAACTTTTATTTGTTCTTTCAGAAATTGCAGCATAACAAATTTTATTCACTCTATCTAATACCATACTTCCTGTACCCTCCAAAAACTTACTGTTTTTTTCATATTTTGAGTAATCATATATTCTTTTAAAATTAAATAAATATTTATCATTCAAAATTTTAAAAATATCTTTTCTTCTTTCGTTTCTTCTATTTTCAGCATTCATTGGATAAACAACTATAGAATTATTTTGATGAAATGATATCCAATTATTAGGAAAAATTGAATCAGGAGTATCATAATTATTGTTATCATTAATTACGATTACATTAACACCAATATTTCGAAGTTTATCAACAAAGTTATCAAATTCAAAAATAGTTTTACTGTGTATTTTATCAACTGATAAATTATTTTGATTTTTTTGATAATAATTATTTATTGCTGTCTGCTCATTAAATCTAAAAGCGACAGGTCTGATCATCATAATATTATTTGTTATTTGTGACATGATCTTCTTTTTAATGGCATTGTTGAACACCTTAATAAACCTTCCATTTTAGCTACTTCTCTAAAATCTATTTCTTCTACTTTAAATCCGTTTTTAACTAANTCTTTATTCAATCTAACNAATGATTTATCGGAAANAATAATATCATCTGAAATTGAAAAAATATTAGCATTCATGTTATACATTTCNCTTCTGTTTATTTCTATAATATTTTTTTTTCTAAAAATATTTTTCAAAAAATTAAAATCATCTAAATTTTTAAAACCATCTTTGAATATAATAGCCTTATTATTTCCAATAGGTTGAAAACAACAATCTAAATGTAAAATATTATCTTGAGCTTTTTCATCAGATTTATGTAACTCAAAAGCAAAAATCTTTTTATTTGGGAATGTTTTTTCAATAAATTTTACTGCTTCTAGATTAGTTCTTGCAACTAAAAATTTATTAAAATCTGATTTTTTAGAATATCCAATAAAAATATACTCATTGTGTAAAATTATATCACCACCTTCAATATAAGTTTCTTCTGGCATATAAATAATATTCTCAATACCAATATTATTTTTTAAGTCATTTAATGCCAACTGTTCATTTTTTCTATTNTCTATAATATTAGGAATTATTAATTTATTATCGATTACAAAACAAATATCTCTAACAAAAATCTGATTCAATCCTTTTAAATTTTTAGGACGTATGACATTAATATTGTACTTATTAAAAACTTCTAANAAATTATTTATTTCTACATTNATATCCTCTTGTTTAGGAAATGTACCAGCAATAACATGTTCTTTAGATTTAGGATCATAACAAGAATTTAGATTAGGAATATCTCCAAAATCATCTCCAATACCAAGCAAAACAGTTTCAATTTTATCTATTTCATTTTTTACGCAAATATCTATCATAAATGCAAATTTAAATAAGTATTTATCTTTTTAATATTTTAAAGTTAAAGAGTTTTAAATGCAAATTGTTTATTAACAATTTTATGGTAAAACAATANGTGATATNNAGATATATTTAAAAGTCAAACGTGTATATTTGAAAACATGTCAAAAAGCAAAGCAAAAAAAATTAATTTTATTAAAATAAAATCATATTTAACGAATAGTAATAATAGAATTTTAATATCAGCATCTGTTATACTATTTTCTGTTTATCTAATCATTGCTTTTATCTCATTTTTTTCTGAATGGAAAACTGATGATAGTATAGTTGCAGGCAAATCTATATTAGATGTAATGAAAGACAACAATATTAATAATCAAATAGGTGGATTTGGAGCATACATTTCTAACTTATTGATCAAACAAGGATTNGGAATNACTACATTTNTTATCCCTATNTTATTTTTTTTATTTGGGATTAAAATTATGGGTTTTTCACGCATAAGATTATTACCTATATTAAAACACTCTTTAATTATATTATTAGTAGTACCAGTATCTATCTTTCATTTTTTTAAAAAACCAATAATTTCTGGTAAAATTGGTATTGGCTTAAATGAAGTTTTATCTATTGGCCTTGGTGAAATTGGTACAACACTACTAATTTTAACAATAATCTTATTGTATGTTATAATTTCTCTGAACATTAGATTCCANAAGATTAAATCAATTGTAGATAAATTAAAATTAAAAAAACAAAATNTAAAAGAAATAACTATAANTAATAATGTTAATTATGATGCTCATGATGAAAAAACAAACGAAACTATAAACAATAATGTTAATTATGATGCTCGTGATGAAAAAACAAACGAAAAAGAAGATATTGACAATCAAAATATAAAGGCAACATTAAATAATGATTCTAAAGAGAAAAATATAACATCACGTGAGAATATTGAGGTAGATGTAAATAAACAAAATGATGAAATAATTCTAAGTGAATCTGAAATAGAAAAAAAATTAAAAGAAATTGGAGATTTTGATCCTACTTTAGAATTGTCTAAATACGAAATGCCAACAATTTCACTTCTAAATAATTATGGGAAAAACAAAATCGAAGTTGACCAAAGTGAACTTGAAAACAATAAAAATAGAATTGTTGAAACATTAGGAAATTATAAAATTGGAATTTCATCAGTAACTGCAACAGTTGGACCTACTATTACNTTNTATGAAATTGTTCCTGAAGCAGGNATTAGGATATCAAAAATCAAAAATTTAGAGGATGATATTGCTTTAAGTCTCGCTGCTGAAGGAATTAGAATAATTGCTCCTATTCCAGGAAAAGGAACTATTGGTATTGAAGTACCAAATAAAAATAAAAATACTGTATCAATGTTAGAGGTGCTCCAATCTGAAAAATTTCAAAANAACAATATGGAGCTTCCAATTGCATTTGGAAAAAACATTTCAAATGAAACACATGTTGTAGATTTAACAAAGATGCCTCATCTTTTAATGGCAGGAGCTACTGGACAAGGNAAATCTGTTGGACTAAATGTTATATTNACNTCTCTACTTTATAAAAAACANCCAGCCAAAATAAAATTTGTACTTGTAGATCCTAAAAAAGTAGAACTAACACTATTTAATAAAATTGAAAGACATTATTTAGCTAAACTTCCTGATAACGAAGATGCAATTATAACNGATACAAAAAAAGTGGTTAACACTGTTAAATCATTAGGAATAGAGATGGATGAACGTTATGAATTATGTAAAAAAGCACATTGTAGAAATATTATTGAATACAATAAAAAATTTGTAGAACGAAAATTAAATCCAAATATGGGGCATAGATATTTACCATATATTGTATTGGTGATTGATGAATTTGCTGATTTAATAATGACAGCAGGTAAAGAAATTGAAACTCCGATTGCTAGACTTGCACAACTTGCAAGAGCAATAGGTATTCACTTAATAATTGCAACACAAAGACCATCAGTAAACGTAATTACTGGACTTATTAAAGCTAATTTTCCNGCTAGAGTAGCTTTTCGTGTTACATCATCAACTGATTCAAGAACAATACTTGACTCAAAAGGAGCTGAACAATTAATTGGAATGGGAGACATGCTTATATCAACCGGAAGTGATTTAACTAGATTACAATGTGCATTTATTGATACACCTGAGGTGGAAAAAATATGCGATTATATAGGATCACAACAGGCATTTCCCCAAGCACATTTCCTTCCTGAATATACACATGAAGAATCAAATAACTCGGCAAATTCGGAAACTTTGGACGAAAGAGATCAACTATTCGAAGAAGCAGCAAGAATTGTTATTCAACATCAGTCTGGATCAACATCACTAATTCAAAGAAAACTAAAATTAGGATACAACAGAGCGGGAAGAATCATTGATCAACTAGAGAGTATTGGAATAGTTGGACCATTTGAAGGGAGCAAAGCAAGAAAAGTATTAATTAAAGATGATGTATCTTTAGAAGAAATACTTAAAAAATTAAATGATGAATAAAATCCTAATCTTATTTATTTTTTTCCAAACAATTAATAATAATGAAAGTTTAGTTATAATTGAAAAAGTTAATAGTAAAATTTTAAATTACGAAAACATTAGTATTAATTTCACATTAAACTTTAAGAATCAAAAAATACAAGAAGAGCAATCTGGAAGTGTTATCATAAGCGAAAACAAATTTAGACTAGAAATTAATGATCAACTAATTATTAATGACGGCAAAACCCAATGGATATATTTGAAGAGTGTGAACGAATTACAAATAATAAACAATGAAAGTTATAATGGTAGTTTTAATCTTTCTGACTTACTTGATTTTAGTAATGAGAAGTACAAAAGTAAATATATAGATGAAGTTTATGAGTCAAATAACAAAACTAAAATAATAGAATTATATCCTAAGAAAGAAGAAAGTTTTATGAAAATAGAACTCAAATTAAAATCTAAAAATCTGGATATCACAAACATAAAAATATTTGATAAAAATGGAGGATCTTATAGTTATAAAATCAACTCATTTAATACTAACACTAAAATCCCTCCTTTTAATTTTAACACAAAAGAATATCCTAATATTGAAATTATAGATCTTAGATAATATTAGTCCGCTTTAATTAATCGATAATCTAAATAATGAAATATAGGAGCAGAAATATTTTCGTTAATTCCAAGATTATGCTTTTTGAAAGAGAATATATTTTTAGTTAAACAAAAATGCATAACTATATTATATCCTAAAAAAGTATATTTTCCTTGATTGGTATTATATTTTTTCTCAAATAAGTTTAAAAAACTTTTTTCGTAATTATTCTGATTATTGTAAAAATTAGAAATAGGCAAATGCACATCTAACTCCATTAAATTATCAATATCTAAGTTTTCATATTGTTTCCACGAATCTAAACCATAAACAACTGAAACTGAATCCATAATTCCAATTGATGATAATAATTTACTAACAAATGGCTTATTGATTGAAGGAATAAAAACAACTTGAAACTCATTAAATAAACTACGTATTGAATCAACATTTGCATATTTTATTTTAAATAAGTTAACTGTTTTTTTTTGCATTCTAAAGAGATGCTTAACATATCCGGCAATTTCCTCTTCTTTATCATTAAACAAAACTATGACTCTTTTATTTTTGTAATTTTTTACTATATGATTAACAATAATTTTACTTTGTTCTTTATTATTTATAGAAATTTGATATACTGAATTATATTTTTTTATTTTATTTGTTTTTCTAGATAAAGGGTTAACTAAAACTTTACTTTTATCGTTTCCATACTTTTTACACAAAACACGAAAATTATTTGCATGTAATGGACCAATAATTATATCCATGTTTTTTAAAATATTAGAATTAATTATTTTTTGTGTTTTAACACTATCTCTGTTAGTATCAAAAGTGTGTAAAACAATATTCTTGCCTAAATTCCTTAAAGAATCTATTGCTAGCTGAACACCAATATGAAAAGATAGAGCAACATCAGAGGCTTTAAAATACAAAGATGAAATCACTGAAGTATCTTCGAAGTTGTTAAACATTGTATCGTTTTTAGTAATGTAATAAGGTAAAAGTAAAGCTATATTTGTAATATTTTTGTTTTGTTCAGTTTCTAAAAACTGTTTTCTAGATTTTAAATTTCTTTTAACATTATTTATTGGAATATATAAAGTCTGATTATAATATAAGTTTCTATCCATTTCATTAGCTTCTAAAATTTGGGATACAGTTACATTATACTTTTTAGAAATTATTTTTAATGATTCTCCAGCATCAACTATATGTTTAATAAACAAAGAATTATTAAATTTAACTGTATCGGTTTTTTCTTGTGAATATGAAGATAAAAAACAGAAGTTAAGCAACAAAAATAATATTATCTTAATCATTCCCATTCAATCGTAGCTGGAGGTTTTGAACTAATATCATATACTACACGATTTACACCATGAACCTTATTAATAATATCGTTTGAAACACTAGCAAGAAAATTATGCGGTAAATGAAACCAATCTGCTGTCATTCCATCAGTTGATTCTACAGCTCTTAAAACAATTGTATTCTCATAAGTTCTCTCATCTCCCATTACTCCAACAGATTGAACTGGAAGAAATATAGCTCCAGCTTGCCACACTTTATCGTATAGTGATTCCTTTCTTAAAGCACTAATAAAAATTTCATCAGCCTCTTGTAAAATTTCTACCTTTCTTTTAGTTATCGCTCCTATAATTCTGATACCTAAACCAGGACCTGGGAAAGGATGTCTATCTAATAATTTTGAACTTATACCAATAGATTTACCTATTCTTCTAACTTCATCCTTAAACAAAGTATTCAAAGGTTCAATGATTTTCAATTTCATATGTTTTGGTAATCCACCAACATTATGATGTGACTTAATTGTTGAAGATGGTCCACCAGTTGCCGATACTGATTCAATAACATCTGGATATATTGTTCCTTGTGCTAACCAATTTACATCTCTAATATTTTCAGCTTCTTTTTCAAAAATATTAATAAATACTGATCCAATAATTTTTCTTTTAACTTCTGGCTCAGAAATACCATTAAGTGCATTATAAAAATCTTCTTTTGCATCTACACCTATTACATTAAGCCCCATATCTTTGTATTGCGACAAAACTTGTTCATATTCATTTTTTCTTAAGAGACCATTATCAATAAAAATACAATATAAATTATCACCTATAGCTTTGTGTAACAACATTGCTGCTACTGACGAGTCTACCCCACCTGAAAGACCTAAAATAACTTTATCTTCTTTGACAGTTTTTTTTATTTCTAAAACTTTTTCTTCAACAAAAGAATTTGGAGTCCAATCTTGTGAAAAATTACAAATATTAATTAAAAAATTTTGCAATATCTTCTTACCTTCTTTTGAATGATAAACTTCAGGATGAAACTGCAAACCATATGTTTGTTCATCATTAATTTTGTAAGCGGCTATATCAACATTATTAGTTGAAGCTATAATTTGAAAACTATTTGGAATTTTAGAAATTGTATCTCCGTGACTCATCCAAACCTGTGAGTTCTTGGATACTTTAGAAAACAACTTACATTGAGAATCAACAAAAGATAAATTTGCTCTCCCATATTCACGAATTTTTGACGGCAAAACATCCCCACCACTTATCTTTGCAATCAGTTGTGCTCCATAACAAATTGCTAATAAAGGAACTTTTCCCCTAATCTTTTCTAAATCTACAATTGGTGAATTTTTATCTAAAACTGAAAAAGGAGATCCTGATAAAATAACCGCACTGTAAGAGTTATTTATCTTTGGTATCTTATCATAAGAATAAATTTCAGACAAAACATTCAACTCTCTAATTCTTCTTGCAATTAACTGAGTGTACTGTGATCCAAAATCAATTATTAGTATTTTTTCATGCATTTTCATATAAATATCTATTTTTTCAAAATTACAAAATTAGGATCTAGAGCATCAATATTTTGTTCAATTATATTCATAAATCCATCTCCATACCTCAAATAAAATGTAATAAAATTTTCATGTCTTTCTTGTGTAGTATTCTTAGGAAAGAAATCTTTCTTTATTTTAGAAATAAAATTAACAGCATCAACATTTTTTTGTTTGAGAGATCTTATTATCTTGGACTCAATGTTTTCTAAAGCATTAAGTTGTTTCTTTAAAAGAGCATTAATATTTGGAGTTAATGATTTCTCAATATTTTTATCTAAAATTTTTTTATAAATCAATCTAATTTCTTCTTTTTCTGTATGAAGTAAATCACTCAAGGAAGATTTATTAGTTACATATTCCTTTTGTAGTAAATGTTCATGTTTAAAAATATCCATAATATTAAATCCCAAATCTTTAAATCTTTTAAGATTTTTTTCTTTAGCTATAAATACTGTATCTCTTAAAATTAAAATTGGAAATGGTACTTTTTCTTGATCAAACATTTCTTTAAGTTGAAGCCAATAAGAAACTTCAGAAGGACCTCCAACATAACAAATATTAGGTAAAATCATTTCTTGATACAATGGTCTTAATAATACATTTGGACTAAATATTTCAGGATTAGAATCAATTTTTTTAAAAGAATTCTTATTTATCTTTATGCGATTATTTTCTGTTAATTCAAAAAAATTATTTTCCTTTACTAATGCCTGAAGCTTATATACTTTACTAATTTTATCACTACTTTTTTTTAACGCTTCATAAAATCCTTGTCTTATAATATCTTTTTTTATTACGTTAACTAAACATTTTTTTAATCTTTTATCATCTCCGTCTAATATAACTAATCCATATTTTCCAAAAAGTTCATTAATAAGATATCTTGTTGCATCAGCTAAATTTTGATGGTTTTGATAAGTTTTTTTAAGAAGATTAAAAATATATAATCCATTTTTATTTCCTACTAAATCATCCTTTATTTCCTCTAAAACATTATTTATATTATATAAACTCATTCTACCAACTGCTCCTGATTGACTTCCATTATCCCAAACTATTTTTTTTCCAAAAAAATTAAAATGATTAATTTCCTCAAAATCATGATCTTCACTTGCCATCCAAAAAATTGGAATAAAATTATAGTCCGGATAATTAACTTTAATTTTTTTAACTAAATTAATAACTGAAAAAATTTTATAAATAAAAAAAACAGGCCCTGTACATAAGCATAATTGATGTCCAGTAGTAATTGTGAAAGCATTATCACACTTTATTAAATTAATATTTTTATTTGACTCTTCTGATAAAACTAAATTTTTATTCTGACTTTTAATTACATTGAACAAAATATTACGATTAATTTTATACTTGGATTTTAAATTAATTTGCTTTCCAAAATTTTCAATTGTAGGGAAATGATTAACAAATGATTTTAAATTATCAGCTTGATTGATATAATCTTTTATTAAATCAGAAGTACTATTTAAATAGTCATATTGAAATCTATAGTTTTTTTCCACTTAAATCTTCATTATAATACCTCCTGCAACTACATCCCCTTCATCATAAATAACTGCAGATTGTCCAGGAGCAATACCATTCACTTTATTAATAAAAAATACTTTTAATATTTCTTCTGTTTGTTCAATAAATGCTAGTTCCCCTTGATGTTTATATCTTACTTTCACTAAATATGTTTTTTCTTTATCAATTTGTTTAGTTTTCACATAATTAATATCTTTAACATACATTTTTTGTTTCAATAAATCTTCTTTTTTTCCAATAGTAACAACATTTGTATCAGGATCTATATCAATAACATAAGATGGTTCTTTTCCAAAAGAAACTCCTAATTTTCTTTGTCCTATAGTAAAAAATGGATAACCTTCATGCTTACCAATTACTTCCCCATTGGTGTTCATAAAACTTCCTCCATTTACTTTTTTTTCTAGCCCTTTAACTTTGCGTTTTAAGAACCCTCTATAGTCATTATCTGGAATAAAACATATCTCGTAACTTTCACTTTTTTCTGCAAGAGATTTATAACCTCTTTCTATAGCAATCTTTTTGATATCATCTTTATGGTATTTTCCCATAGGAAAAATTGTCCTTGATAAACAATCTTGACTAATACCCCACAAAACATAGGATTGATCTTTTTTTGAATCTATTCCTTTATATACTACAAACCTATTATTCTCTTTTCTAATCTGAGCATAATGTCCTGTTGCAATATATTTACAATTAAGCATGTCTGCTCTTTTTAACAGTGCTTCCCACTTTATATATGTATTACATAAAACGCATGGATTTGGAGTTCTTCCAGCAATATATTCATCAACAAAATTATTAATAATTGAATCTCCAAATTCCTCTCTTATATCTAAAATAGTATGGGGAAATCCACATTCAACTGCAACTTTTCTTGCATCATTAATAGAATCTAAACTACAACATCCTGTTTCCTTCTTGTTACCCCCTGAACTTTCATAATCCCATGTTTTCATTGTTAAACCGATTACTTCATAGCCTGATTCATGAAGTAACATAGCAGCAACTGTACTATCAATACCTCCACTCATAGCCATTAACACTTTTCCTTTACTCATTATAATTAACTATTGTATCTTGGACACCATTATTATCAAAATAATTCCATTTACCTACCCTTTTTCCATTTAAATAATTACCCTGAAAATATATTTTTTCATTTTCATGAAATGATCTAACTTCACCTTCTTTTTTATCATTAACATAAAAACATTCAAATTGAATATTACCAGCTAGATAATACTGCTTATAAGGACCATTTCTCATTCCATTCATCCATCTTTGACTTTCATATATTGAGCCATTATTATAATAAGTCTTTGTAGTCCCATTTAAAACACCTTTATCATATTTTTCACTCATTATAATAGTACTGTCTTTTCTGTAATAATTCCAAGTACTATCTTTTAACTTATTAATATATAATCCTGCTGCTTTAAGAAATCCATTTTTATAATAAATATGAGTTGCAGCTGCACTCCCATCATGAAAAAAATCTTGAGTTATATGTAAATTTCCATTATCGTAATAAAAATAAAAAATTCCTTGAGGTTTATCATCTTTAAAATCACCTTTATATCTTATTGTTCCATTATCATACTTTGCAGTCCATTTACCTTGTTTTCTACCAAACTCATCAATAAAATTCTCCTGTGAAAATGATAAAATAGGAATTACAACAAAAAAGATAAAAAAAATATTTTTTTTCATAAAAACAATTTTCACAAATATAAAAAGAAATGAGCTTTTATAATTTATAAAAACAATTACAAAATTTCTTTAAGATTCTCTATCTCATTTACAAAATTATTCCATGAGAATCTCTTCTTTTCTTCAATTGTATTTTTTACAAACTCATTTTCTTTTTTATTTATATAAAAATCATTAATAGCATCAGCAATAGCTTTTGGATCTTTAGCAGTTACATAACCAACTTTTTGGTTAGAAACTATTTCAGACAAACCTCCTACATCTGTAACTAGCATGGGACGCTCAAAATGATAAGCAATTTGTGTGACTCCACTTTGTGTAGCAGTGCGATATGTTTGAGCGACTAAATCTGAAGCACAGAAAAAATCTTTTACTTTTTCTGTTGGAATAAAGCTACTATTTATAATAATTTGATTTCTCAAGTCTAATTTATTAATCAAAGTTAAATAGTCTTTTTGGTCATCATAAAACTCTCCGGCAATAATAAGCTTAACATCTAATTTTCTTAATCTTGAGTCTGATAAAGCTTTAATTAATAAATCTAGTCCTTTGTACTTTCTAATAAAACCAAAAAACAATAAATATTTTTTATTATCTGCTAAACCTAAATTTGATAGTGCANTCTTTTTTGNAATTTTATCTCCAAAAATATNNTAAATAGGATGAGGNATAAAAANCTTTAANTCNGTATCAACAAATTGAGATAAATCNTTTAAAACAGATTTAGACAATGTTACAAATGCATCACAACTTTTTAAAAAATATTTGGTTAAGATATGATCACCTATTCTTTTTTCATGAGGAATAATATTATCCGTAATTGCGATTATCTTAATTTTTTTTGAAACTAATCTTGCTATTGTTCCAAGACATGGAGCCATAAATGGTAACCAATATCTTATAATAATATAATCTGGTCTTTCATTATTTATTTTTCTTGCAATATTTATCCAATTAAATGGATTGATTGAATTAATAATAGAATATATATTTATTCCTAATGGTGCTACTCCAGTCTCATATTGAGACTTTCCTGGAAACAAAAATTTAGGATACTGCAATGAAAAAGAAAAAATTTGAACATTAAAATCAAGTTTTGAATATGCCATTGCTAATGCATTATTAAAATGAGCAATACCCCCTCTAAAAGGATAGGCAGGGCCTACAATTAAAATCTTACGCTTTTTCAAAATTATATTTCTTTCTCAATTTGGTAATTACTTCTATCGTAAGCATTTCTAGAAATCATTTCAGAAATAAATCCAGTTAAAAATAACTGAACACCAATTATCATTGACGAAAGGGCTACATAAAAACCAGATGTATCAGCAATGTTTTTTGCAGGCAAATTATTTAGTATATAATACAATTTTTGACCACCAATATATGAAAACAATATAAATCCTAATAGAAACATTATTGTTCCAAAAACACCAAAAAAATGCATTGGTTTTTTACCAAATCTACTAACAAATGTTATGGTAAGTAAATCAAGAAATCCATTTATAAAACGCTCCACCCCAAACTTTGTAACACCATACTTTCGAGCTTGATGTTTAACAACTTTTTCAGCAATTTTTGAAAAACCAGCCCATTTTGCTAAAACAGGAATATATCTATGCATCTCACCATGTAACTCTATAGATTTGACAACTGTATTTTTATATGCTTTTAATCCACAATTAAAATCATGTAAATAAATTCCAGAGGCTTTTCGAGCAGCCCAGTTGAACAATTTAGTAGGTATAGTTTTAGTTAATGGATCATATCTCTTCTTTTTCCAACCTGAAACTAAATCATAATCTTTGTTTATTATTTTATTATATAATTCAGGAATTTCATCTGGACTATCTTGAAGATCTGCATCCATTGTTATTACAACATCACCCTTTGCTTTTGCAAAACCAATATTTAATGCTGCGGACTTACCATAATTTCTTCTAAATTTTATTCCCTTTATATTTTTATTTTTTTTATTGATGTCTTCAATAATTTTCCAAGAGTTATCTTTACTACCGTCATCAATTAATAAAACCTCATATGAAAAGTTTGACTTCTTCATTACTTTATCTATCCAAGAACATAATTCATTGAGGGAATCTTCTTCATTTAATAAAGGAACTAAAACACTAATATTCATTTTTAAGTAATTATATTTTTATCAACTCTCTTTGTAAAAAAAGAAATTATTAAAGAAATCATAAAACCTCCAATTGCCTTACTAATTATCTCATTAATCATAATTGTATGTGGGCGAAAAGATTTGTAGGCTTCTTCTTCTATTTTTTCCCAATCTAAATCAACAAAACCATCCATTAAATTTGGATACATTTCTTCCATTTCAATCATTCTTTCTTCTTGACTTTGGATAAATATTTCAGGATAATCAGGCATAATAAAATTAATTAACAATACTTTCCAAATTCCAAATATAAAAGAAGCAAAAACCACAATAGAAACTCCAATTTTTAGTGACTGAGCATAAGAAAGAAAACCTTCATTAATATCATCTCTATATCTTTGAATAGTATACCATAAAAACATTATTATAATTCCAGTATTGATAAGCCATACTAGTACAGGCTTCTCAATATCTATAATACCAATTATATATTCTAATAATGCTACCCCTACTAATATAAAACCTAAATAGGCCCCTTGATTCATAGAAAATTTTCTTTCACTCATATTTTTTGTTTGTGAGGCAAATTTAGTACTGCAGTTTCTAGAAGCTTACTTATTTCATCTCCATTTTT
>PBQB01000018.1 GCA_002724895.1 Flavobacteriales bacterium | reverse complement strand
TTTTTAGCATATTCTACTCCTTTTTCATAATCATGAAATGCCATAATACCTTGAGGGCCAATATGCTGGTCACCATCAAAATGATCGTTGTTGTCTATTGATGGAGACCCATTTAAACTACTAATACCCAAAGGAGATTCACTATAATACATTGGAGGAGGGAATCCACTAATTATTTTTAATGGAGCTCCCCATAAACCAGGAATCATATATATTGTAAAAACTCCTGTAACTAAAGCAACAGAAAATCTTGTTACTGATAAATATTCTAACTTTGAATCATGAGCAAATTTTAAAAATCCTAATAAATACATTGTCCACAATGCAAAAATGACAATCCATATAGCAAGAAATAATTCTCTTTCTAAAAAATGTGTTTGTAAAACTAAGTCTGCATTAGATAAAAACTTAAAAGCAAGTGCAATTTCTAAAAAACCTAAAGATACTTTTACTGAGTTAAGCCAACCTCCAGATTGTGGTAAAGAATTTAACCATCCTGGAAATGCCGCAAATAAAGCAAATGGTAAAGCAATGGCTAATGAAAACCCAAGCATTCCAATTATTGGACCCATATAGCCTTTTCCTGTTGATGCTTCCACAAGCAATGTTCCAACAATTGGCCCTGTACATGAAAAAGATACTAAAGCTAAAGTAAAAGCCATGAAAAAAATACCAATTAAACCTCCTTTTCCTTCGGCCTCTACACTTTTATTTGTCCAGGAAGAAGGTAACTGAATATCAAAAGCTCCAAGAAATGAAGCTCCAAATATTATCAAAAGCAAAAAGAAAGCAATATTAAAATAAACATTTGTAGCCATATTATTCAAAGTTTCTGCACCAAAAATTGCAGAAACACCAACACCTAATGCTACATATATAATAATAATAGATATTCCATAAATAATTGCATTACTAATACCTTTTGCCTTAGTCTTTGATTGTTTTGTAAAGAAAGAAACAGTCATGGGTATCATTGGAAAAACACACGGAGTAAGCAAAGCCGCAAAGCCACTTAAGAAAGCAATGAAAAATAAAGCCCAAAAACTATTACTTAAATCTTTTTTAGCTAAAGTATTATCTAATTCATCACTTTTTAACAATTTTTCGTTTGTTGTATTATGATTTTCATCATTTATTTTAAAGCTAAAAATCTCTTGGGGAGGGAATACACATTGAGAATTATCACATGTCATAAAACTAATCTCACCATTCAATTCAAATGAATTTTCAGAATTAATTTTGATCTTTTGAATGAATTTTACCTCGTCTTCAAAATAAGGTAAAATCATCTCAAAATTTGGATCAAACTTTTCAATCGGATTTGGCTCTATTACGGAAGCAATTAACTCATATCTTTCATCTGGAATAAAGGTAAAAGTAGTTGGAAAAGCATCAGCCTCTTCTGGTAAGGATTGTGAATACAAGTACCATCCTTTATCAATTTTTGCAGTAAAATGTAATTCAACCTCATTCTCATTTAATACTCTTTTAGAATAATCCCATGAAACTGGATCGAGAATCTGACCAAATGAAAAATTACTTATTAGTAATAGAAAAAATAATAACTTATTCATTTTTTATATTTATTTTAAAAGTTCTGCAATGTACAATTTTTTTGTCGTTGAAACTACCTTATACCTATCATCAATTCTTGAACCAACAATCCAAATAATGTCATTTGCAGAACATAAAAGCCATTGTTGTTCTTTTCTTATTTTTGAGTACTTCTCATCTATGAAAAAATCACTTAGTTTTTTAAAATTGTTCATGCCTAACGGAATAAATTTATCTCCGTTTTTCCATTTACGTAACTTTAAAGGAAAAATTAATTTTTCATAGTCAAAATGAGCAATATATGTGTTTTGACTAATTGTATCTATATTTTTTGTAGTTAATCGCAAATGAATTGGGTAACTAATCTGCGAATTATTTTTACTTATAAAAAAATCTTTTTTTTCTTTCTTAAAATTAATTTGACTTATTACTAATTCATCTTTTTCTATGATCAATCTATGAGTAATCGAAAAAAATTCTTGCCCATGAGAGTCTAAAGCTCTATAGATATCATCAATTTGATTAAACTTATAAGGCTTTAACAATTCAAATAAATATGTTCTGACTGGATTATTTTTTATCAATTTATCTTTTGAAACATATATATATTGGTCTTTTTTGTAGATTAATCTAGCTAAAACTTTATCAATACTATTTTTAAAGACTTGTTCAACCTCTAACATTCTATTAATATTATTAGAAATTGTAAATCTAATTCTTGGATTAATTTCTTCTAACAAAGGAATTAATTGATGTCTAATTTTATTTCTCTTATATAATAAAGATTTGTTACTACTATCATTTCTAAATGTAAAATTTTTAGAATTTAAATATTCTTCAATTTCTTTTCTTGTTAAAGTCAAAAGTGGTCTAACTATATTATCTCGTTTAGATGATATCCCTCTTAATCCATTAATACCAGTTCCTCTGATAAAATTAAGTAAAGATGTTTCTATAGAATCATCTAAGTGATGTGCAGTTGCAATATAATGAGCATTATTTTTATCTTTTAAATAATTAAACCACTCATATCTAATATCTCTAGCTGCCATTTGGATGGAAATATTCCTACTTAAAGCATATTCCTGTGTGTTGATTTTTTTTAAGTGTAATTTTAATTTATGTTTACTTGCTAGCTCTTTAATAAAAACCTCATCATCTTCTGATTCAGAACCTCTTAAATTAAAATTACAATGTGCTAATTCAAAATCTATTCCTAATTCTAAAAAAATATACATCAAACATACACTATCTGCGCCACCACTTATTGCAAGAATAATCTTTTGATCAAGAGAAAATAAATTTTCTGATTTTATATACTTTTCAACTCTATTTTTAATCTTATTTATCATCAATTATGTCTAGAATTGGTTGAATTTTAACTAAACACTCCTCATACTCTTTTTCAGCAACAGAATTTATTGTAATTGCTCCTCCTACACCAATTGACAAATATTTTGTTTTTGCATTATATACAATAGACCTTATTATTACATTAAAATCAAAATCTGATTCTGGAGTAACATAACCAATTGAACCAGAGTAAAAACCTCGTTTAAAATTTTCATATTTTTCTATCAATTGCATTGATTTTAATTTAGGAGCCCCTGTCATTGAACCCATTGGAAATGTTGATTTTAGTAATTTGGTAAAACAACATTTTGCATCTACCTTTGAAGTAATTGTACTAATCATTTGGTGCACCTTTTCAAACGTATATATTTTGGATAATTCTTTCACTCGGACAGTTGATTTTAAAGCATCTATTGACAAATCATTTCTTACTAAATCTGTTATCATTACATTTTCTGAAATATCCTTGTAGCTATTTTTAAATTCATCAAGCAGTTTATTATCTTCATCTTCATTAAGACCTCTTCTCAAGGTACCTTTAATTGGTTGGGATAATACATCTTGACCAGATTTTTTAAGAAAGCGTTCAGGACTAGCAGACAAAATATAATAATCCTTCATATGTATAAAAGCAGAAAAAGGATTTTTAATATAATTATTAACTTTTAAAAATAAATCTTCACAATTTAAATCTACATTCTTAGAAAAAAAATCTAGACAATAATTCATTTCATAAATATCTCCTCTTTGAATGTTTTTTTTAATAGCATTTATTTTTTTTAAATATTGACTTTTATTTTCTCTTTTTTTAACATTAATTTTTGTATTAATAATATCATTTTTTTGTTTTAAAGAAACTAGTAATTTAAAAAAACTATCAACATTTTTTTTAGATTCGTGTGACAAAATTTCTATCTGTTTTTCTTTTAATAATAAAACATATTTAGGTACAAAAAAAAATAAATCTGGTGCAAAAACTCCATCATTATTATTTGAACTTAATTGTTCAAGCTCATTTTTTAAATCATATGATAAAGATCCAAAAAGCCAATCTTTTTTATTATTGTGAAAAACACTTAATTTTTCAAAAGAATTTGAATTACTAAGTAAAGTGTCTATCATATCAAACGCAGCAATACAATCATAGCTAATATACTTTTCAGGCATATTAGGTTTTTGGAGATTATAATTTGATAATAAAACACTACTAAAAGAATAATTCTTAGATTTTAAAATTATCTGATTAATAATTTTTTTTTCACATTTGATATTATATTTATAGGATTTTCTCACAACACAAAAATAATAAAAGGAAATTCATTTAATTTTATATTTTTGAAGTATGAGAATAATTTGTTCATTAATATTTTTTTTCCCTTCAATATTTTTTGCTCAAACTGATTCTGTTTCCTCAAATAAAGGAGATTTATTAAGCGTCAATGAAATTGGGATTAACAAGCTAATTCTTAAATATGAAAAAATACTTAAAAAACGTAATGGAATAAACGGATGGAGAGTACAATTAAAATTTAAAGCTAAAGAAGTTGAAATTATAAAATTAAAATCTAAATTTATTAAACATTATCCTGACATCCCTATATATCTAATGTACGATGAGCCATATTACAAAATTAGAGTAGGTAATTGCAGAAATAGATTAGATGCAATAAGAATAAAAAATAAAATTAGCAAACATTTTCCTGGGTCATACCCAGTTCCTGAATTAATTAACTTTTCGGATTTTACAAACTAATTTTTTAATGTTTTTTTAATTTCTACTTCTTCAAACCCTTCAATTATATCACCAACTTTAATATCATTATAATTTTCAATAGAAATTCCACATTCAAAACCTTTCTTGACTTCATTTACATCTTCTTTAAATCTCTTTAATGATGATAAAGCACCAGTGTATATTACTACACCATCTCTAATTAATCTAACATTAGAGTTTCTAGTTATAATTCCATCCAGAACCATTGCTCCAGCAATAGTGCCAATTTTTGAAATTTTAAACACTTCTCTAACTTCGATATTACACACTATTTTTTCTTCAATATCAGGAGATAACATTCCTTCCATAGCTAATTGTAATTCTTCAATTGCCTTATAAATTACTGAATACAATCTGATATCGATTTGTTCAGACTCAGCTAACTTTCTTGCTTTTAACGATGGTCGAACTTGAAACCCAATTATTATAGCATTAGATGCAGTCGCTAACATAATATCTGATTCAGATATTTGGCCAACTGCCTTTTGAATAATATTAACTTTAATTGCATCAGTTGATAGTTGTTCTAAAGAATCTGATAATGCTTCAATTGAACCATCTACATCACCTTTAACAATAACATTAATTTCTTGAAAATCTCCAAGCGCAATTCTTCTTCCTATTTCATCAAGTGTTAAATGCTTCTGAGTTCTTACACTTTGCTCTCTTTGCAACTGATTTCTTCTTGATGCTATTTTTTTAGCTTCTTGTTCGCTATCCATTACATGAAACTCATCTCCAGCGGTAGGAGCTCCATCTAATCCTAATAAAACTACTGGTGTTGATGGTCCTGCACTATCTCTTGTAGCACCTCTTTCATCTAATAATGCTTTTACTTTACCAGAATAAGAACCAGCAAGAACATAATCTCCGACATTTAAGGTTCCCTTTTGGACTAAAATAGTAGACAAATACCCTTTTCCTTTGTCTAAAGAAGCTTCGATAATAGTTCCTTGAGCATTTCTATTTGGATTAGCTTTAAGTTCAAGCATTTCAGCTTCTAAAACTATTTTATCTAATATTTCCTTAACACCCTTTCCTGTTTTAGCTGATATATCTTGCGATTGATATTTTCCACCCCAATCCTCAACAAGTAAATTCATTTCAGCTAACTCACCTTTAATTTTTTCAGGATCTGCAATTTCACGATCTATTTTATTGATAGCAAAAATTATTGGAACTCCAGCTGCTTGTGCATGACTAATTGCTTCTTTTGTTTGTGGCATTACTTTATCATCTGCAGCAACAACAACAACAACTATATCTGTGACTTTTGCACCCCTTGCTCTCATTGCAGTAAATGCTTCATGACCTGGAGTGTCTAAAAATGCTATTTTTTTTCCATCTTCCAAAGTAACTTCATAAGCACCAATATGTTGAGTAATTCCACCTGATTCTCCTGCAATTACATTTGTTTTTCTGATATAGTCCATTAGAGAGGTTTTACCATGGTCAACATGTCCCATAATAGTAATAATTGGAGCTCTCGCTTCTAACTGCGAGTTAGTGTCAACTATTTCTTCTATAGACTCTTGTACATCTACACCTACAAATTCAACAGTAAAGCCTGCATCTTCAACTAACATTTGTATTGTTTCAGCATCTAACCTTTGATTCATGCTAACCATCATACCTAAACTCATACATGTTGTAACTATTTCATTTACTGGAACATCCATTAAAANAGGCTAATTCATTAACAGTAGCAAATTCTGCTATNTTTACTATCTTATTAGAATCTTCTTTTCTTTTATCCTCTTGATCTGCAACTTCTTTATGAGCTAGTCNTTTTTCTTTTCTATTTTTCACAGAAGATTTTTTGCCACTTCCCTGTAATTTTGCTAAAGTTTCTCTTATTCGCTTTTGCGTTTCTTCAGCAGAAATTTCAACAGTATCTTTAGATTTTTTTCTATTTTTTCTGAATCTATTTGGATCAACTTTTTTCTTAATAATTCTTTTTCTTTTCTTTTTATCAGAATTATCTATATCTTTAAATTTATCTAAATCAATTTTTTCTCCTGTTGATTTTAGTCCCCTGATCTTATCATATTTTGGTTTGATAACGGTATCGTCAGAGTTAATTTTTTCGTCAGATATTTCTTTATTATTAGAAACATTATTCTTATCATTTGTGGATGGTGTAATTTTCTCTTCCTTTTTTTCATGCTTCTCTTTTTCAATTGATTTCTTTGTAATCTGGGATTCTTTTTCTTCTACCTTCTCTTTTTCAATTGATTTCTTTTTTTCCTGTATTTCCTTTTCTTCTTGCTCTTTTTTTTTCTTTATTATTTCTTCTGCCTTTTCTAACTCCTTCTCTCTAGCTAATAACTCCGCGGAAAGTTTTGCTTTTTTCTCCGAATCAAATTCACCCAACAAATCCATATATATCTCATGAGAAACTTTTGTATTAGGTTTTAAATCTTCAACACCCTTTGTCTCTAAAAAGGCATATATTCTATCAATACTAACATTAAACTCTTTAATTAGTTTATTTAATCTAACACTTTTCTTTTCTGACATAGTATCATTTTTTAATCTTCAAATTCTGATCTTAAAATATTTATAACTTCTTCAACCGTTTCAATTTCTAAATCTGTACGAGAAACCAAATCATCTGGTGAAATATCTAAAACACTTTTGGCTGTATCACAACCTATTGCTTTAAAAGCATCTATTACCCAATCTTCAATTTCATCTTTAAATTCTTCAATAGCTACATCATCTTCAAAGGTGTTTTCATCTCTATATACATCAATATCATATCCAGTCAATTTTCCTGCTAAATTTATATTATGACCACCTCTTCCAATAGCAAGAGAAACTTGATCTGCATCCATAAACACATTAGCTTTCATATTTTCATCATTTAATGAAACAGATGTAATTTTTGCAGGTGACAACGCTCTTGTAATTAATAGTTGTTTGTTTTCTGTAAAATTTACCACATCTATATTTTCATTTCTTAACTCCCTTACTATACCATGAATTCTAGACCCCTTCATACCAACACATGCTCCTACAGGATCAATTCTATCATCATATGACTCTACTGCTACTTTCGCTCTTTCACCTGGTTCTCTAACCACATTTTTAATAGTTATTATTCCATCAAAAACTTCAGGAACTTCTTGCTCAAATAATCGTTCAATAAATTCTGGAGCTGTTCTAGAAACTACAATATTAGCCTTATTATTTTTTAAATTGATTTCTTTAATTACTGCTCTAACAGATTCACCTTTTTTAAAGTAATCTTTAGGAATCTGCTCAGATCTTGGAAGAGACAAATCGTTCCCCTCATCATCTTGAAGTAAAATTTCATTTCTCCAAATTTGATATACCTCTCCATGTATAATATCTCCTATTCTTTGTTCGTATCTTTTCATTAATTCATCTCTGTGCTGATCAGAAATTCTAGCCATTAGATGTTGACGAATAGAAAGCACTTGTCTTCTACCAAATTCTTCTTCAAAACTAACTTGCTCCGAAACTTCTTCTCCTACTTCATAATCATCTTCTATTTTTAATGCGTCTGTTAAACTTATTTGAGCAATAGGATTTTCTACTTTATTGTCTTCTACTACTTCTCTGTTCTTCCATATTTCTAAATCTCCCTTATCCACATTAATAATAACATCAAAATTTCCTTGTTCATCATACTTCCTATCTAATACTGTTTTAAATACGTCTTCAAGAATATTCATCATAGTCTCTCGATCAATATTTTTAACTTCTTTAAATTCAGAAAATGACTCTATTAAATTTTTAATTTCCATTTTATTTAAAATTTTATTTTAAGTTTAGTTTCTTTAATTTCATTTTTACTAATAAGCAGTTGTTCTACAGGCTTCTTTTTTCTTTTAATTTCTAACATTAGTCCGCTATCATATGATAAAAGAACACCTTTTTTCTTTTTTCCATTATTTAACAGGACTGATACTTCTTTACCTATATTTTTATGGTACTGTTGTTTCACCTTAAATGGATTTTCTAGTCCAGCAGAACAAACTGTTAAATCATAATCTTGGATATCCTCGTCAAAATATTCTTCTAAATATTTACTTATAAAAGAACAATGTTTAAACGTTACCCCTTCAAATCTGTCAATAGATATAATGATAGATTTTTTTTCTATTATTACTAAATCTACTAAATAAGCATCAATATCTTTTAACTTAATTTCTAAAATTTGTTTTAAATTATCTTTTAAAAGCATTTTACTATATAAATAAAGAAGAGGCGTTGCGCCTCTTCATATCATTTCTCACAAAAACTTTTACAAAGGTAATCAGAATTTATCAATCAAACAAATTAATCTATTGTAATAATACCCTTCTATTAATTATTTCATATTTTGTCTTGATTTTTATAAAATATATTCCTTTTTTGTATAAAGAAAGATCTATATTCTTTGAAAATTCTCCTATATATTTTCTTTTATCTTCTTCATATATTAATTTACCAAAGGAATCAAAAATGGAAATAGAAAAATCATCAAGATCTTCTGAAATAAACTTGAGAGTTATTTTGCCTTCAGTTGGATTTGGATATATACTAATATTTAACTGATCTTCATCTTCTGAAACTGCAAACCTACTTCCTGATGTGGTTGTAAAAGTATTGTAAGAAGTAAATCCTGAAGTATTATTTGATGACCCACAAACAGAACGAACTTGCCAATGATAATAAGTGCCTGAACTAAGTCCAGTTTTGGTAAGTTGGTTAGAAGAAACTCCGTAAGTATAAACCCAAGCTCCCCATGGATCAGTTGTTAACTTAAATCTTACATCATAACTTGTAGCAGAAGGAACTGCATCCCAAACTAAAGTTGCTTGATTACTACTTATAGAAGTTACATTTGTATTAGTCGGCTTAGTACAAGGAGCTAAAGTTGTAAATGTTTGTAATGAAGACCATGAAGATACATTTGAAGTATCAGAAGAACACACTCCTCTTACCTGCCACTCATATACTGTTCCAGAGGCTAAATTATATTTTGTTAATGAATTTCCAAAAATATAACCTATATACACCCATGATCCTCCTTGATTCCTCATCCTTATATCATAATGATGTGCATTAGAGGTTGTGTTCCAATTCATCTTTGCCCTATCTAATAAAATATTAGTAACATTCATACCACTTGGAACAATACATGCTAAATTTGTAGTAAAGTTGGTACCGCTTACACTAGAACTATTTCCGGATGCAACACAAGTTGTAAATATTTTCCATTCATATAAACTTCCAGAAGATAAGCCAGTTAATGTATAACTAACTGCAGTGCTAGAGTAATTATTCGTAATAGTTGTAGTATCCCAGCTAGATGAACCACTTAATCTATATAAAATATTATAAGCACTTGCTGCGCTAGTTCCATTCCAGGACAATAAAACAGAATTATGCGTTACATTTGATGCTATTAAACTACTTGGATCAGAACAAGGAAGTAAAGTTGTAAACGTTATATAGCCAGTGAATGAAGAATTATTTGATCCAGCAGCATCACACATAGATGAAATTTGCCAATGATAATAAGTTCCATTTGTCAATCCACTTAATGAATAGGAATTAGTATTAATAGTATCATAAACCCAAGCACTCCACGGATCTGTCGTTTTCTTATATCTAATTCTATAACCCCAAGCGCCAGTAACAGCATCCCAAATCATTGTTGCTGAAGTTAATCCTATATTTGTAGTATTAGAATTAGAAGGAACAATACAAGGTGTCAGAGTAGTAAAGGTCTGTATAGAAGACCATGCAGATACTGAACTACTATCATTAGAACATGCAGAACGTACTTGCCACTCATATGTAGTTGAAGAACTTAATCCTGTCTTTTGCTGTGATGTACTTGAAACATTTAAT
>PBQB01000017.1 GCA_002724895.1 Flavobacteriales bacterium | reverse complement strand
TAGCTCAGTTGGTAGAGCATCTCCCTTTTAAGGAGAGGGTCCTGGGTTCGAGCCCCAGCCAGGTCACTTTTAGAATTATCATCCCGCTAACGCGGGATTTATATTTTAAAAATAGCTCAGATGCTGAAATTGGTAGACAGGCATGGTTGAGGGCCATGTGTTCTTATGAACGTGCGGGTTCGAATCCCGCTCTGAGCACATTAATTAACCGCCTACTTTTTTAAATTTATAACCAAATTTATTTAAAATAACAATTAAATCATCTCTTACATTTCCTTGTAAAATAATCTCGTTATTTTTAACTGTACCACCAACACTCAAAGATTTTTTTAAAGTTTTTCCTAATTTTTTTAGTTCATCATTAGATCCTTTAAAATTTTTGATTATGACTACATACTTTCCAGACTTTTTTTCAAGATGTAGATTTAAAATCTGTTCTCCTGGTTTTAAAGAGATGATATTTTCTTTTTCGATTTCAAATTGATAATTTGGATTTGTTGAGTATACTATACCTTGTTTATTTTTTTTCATTTGGTATTAAAAATTTAATTGACTTTTGATGAATATTAACATCTATTTTTTTATTTGTAAATTTAGGTTCACCATCTAAATGAACTAAGTTATTTATCGAATCTATTTCAATTTTTTTTGCTTTATATGAAATGACATATTTTGATTTATGAATTTTTTTCATAAATATTAAAAAAACAATTAGTGGTATTTTCCATTTTGGAAATTTTTTAAGAATTATTATGTCAATCATTCCGTCATCAATAATTGATTGTGGTGCAATAAAAAAATTATTACCATATTGGCTAGCATTAGCTATAGCAATCAAAAATGAATCAACAAATATATTTTTATTATTGATTTTAATTTTATAAGTATTAGATTTATATGTTAACTGCGTTAAAATTAATTTAATGTACTTTAAAAAACCTCTATTAACTTCATTTGAAAACAAATTACTTATATGTGCATCAAAGCCTATTCCTGAAATATTAATAAATGGCATGCTATTTAGAGTACAATAATCAATTACTTTATATCTAGCTTCATTAAGTTGATGAATTGATGTTATTATATTACTACTCATCCCAATATGCTTAGCAAACCCATTTCCTGAACCACAAGGTATAACTCCTAAACTCATATTACTTCCAATAATTCCATTTAGACATTCATTTAAGGTACCATCTCCTCCAACAGCAATTATACAATCAAAATTATCTTTAATTGCTTCTTGTATTATTTTTTTTGCATCATTTTGATTTTTTGTAAACTCAATTTCATAATTAAATAAATAATGTTCTTGTAACAACTTACATATATTTTTTTGTTTTCCTGTTCCAGAAATAGGATTTACAATAAATTTAGTTTTCATAAATTAAATTATTATCATTCATTCTATTGCTATAAACTTGCTTTATAGCTTTAAGTAATTTAACATCATTATGATTCGTTGAAATTTTTTTCGATAAATCCCAATCACTAAATGTTATATATTCTTCTTCTTTATTTTTAATTATTCCATGACTTGTTATAAAATAATATATATCTTCAAGTTTCATAATTGCCCATTTATTTTTTTCAGAATAGGATTTTCCGAAAGCAAAATAAGTTTTATTATAATTCAATAATTCTAGAACTGTTGGCATTATATCAATTTGTTGAATAATATTATTATTTTCACCTTTTAAACTATTATCTGGTTTAAAAATAATTAATGGAATAGAATATCTGCCAATTAAGTTATTGTATTTACTGTCATAACTTACTGGAGTTGTATGATCAGATGTAATAATAAATATTGTGTTTTCAAACCAATCTTCATTCTTAATTCTATTAAAAAATTTCGATAAAGAGTAATCTGTATATTTTATTGTTTCTTGAATGTTTAATTTATCAATCTTTTTATTTTTAATATATTCAGTTGGTAAAGTATATGGTGGATGAGAACTTAAAGTAAAAATTGTAGTAAAAAATGGTTTCTTAGTATTCTTGAGTTTATTTGCAGTAAATTTTAAAAAAGGTTCGTCGTATATACCCCAAGAATTATCAAAATCTTTTTTGTTGTTATACTCTTCCATACCTATATAACTTTTGTATCCAGCTTTAATACAGTAACTATTAAATCCCATAGTACCTTTAATTCCGCCATGAAAAAATGATGTGCTATATCCTTCAGCATTCAATAAAGAAGCAATACTCATGAATTTATTTTGAGCAAACTCTGAAGTTATAAATGGATTATTCATTAGAGTGGGTATTGAAGCAGTAATTGCTGGTAAAGCTTCTATAGATTTTAACCCATTTGAAAATGCATTATTAAAAACCAAACTATGTTTCATTAAACTATCAATAAATGGTGTATAACTAATTGCATTAGTGTTAAAACTCATAAATTCTTTTGAAAAACTTTCCATTATTAATATTACTATATTTTGATTATTAATACCTTGATTAGAATTTAAAATTATTGGCTTATAAATATCATTTAAATATTCATTGTCATAGTAACTAAATTGAGATAATGATTTAGAATTTAATGAATGGAAAATACAAAAGGGTGTATTTAAAATCAATGCTGAGTTATCTGACTTTGATATTTCACCTGCATTAATTGGCTTTATAGGTTTATATTGTAATCCACCTCGCGCTGCGATAATAAAAAATATACTTCCTAAAAATAGGGTAATTGCTGAATTGTATAATGAAAATTTATATTTATTTTTTTTTGAAAAAAAATTAATTTTAAATATAAACCAAATTTGAAAAATTGTAAACAAGGTTACGTGCCAGTAATCCATTAAAAATAATGGAGCTAAATTCATAAAATCGTTACCTAATTGAATAAATTCAAAAAAATCATATGTTATTCTTTTTTGAGTAAATTTAAAATACTCTATATCTATATTGTTTAGTATAATGAAAGGAATATTTGTACAATAAAATACACTGCTTACTATTTTTTTATAAATATTTTTTTTTTCTACAGGTATTATTAAAAGTAGAAGAATAGGTATATTAATATAAGCTATTGAAGAAATATCAAATCTAACTCCTTCTAAAAATTCAATCAATTGAAAATTTTTAAACGAACTTATGTTATTGATAAGAAAAAATAATCTACTTAGTGAGTATAAAAATAATAAAACAAATATTTTTTTAAAATATATATTTAGTTCAAATAATTTTTTCATTTGATAATATTAATTTTATAGAATACTTTATAAGTTTTATTTATGATATCTTTTAATTTTCAAACAACAAAGTAAAGAAAATAAAAAAAAATTAACTTTTTAAAATATAAGGGATATTAATAGAAAATAAATATGATTTATTAGTAATCTTGTCACTTAAGGATATCTGAAAAAAAATTACGATATTTGCTAATTATCTGATTTAATAAAATAACAATGAATAGAAATTTATTAGTAATGTTAACAATATTTATTATGTTGTTTAGCTCTTGTATTACTAATTATGATCTTGAGTATGTAAGATCTAATGATTCTTATATTAAGATTGAGAATAATAGTTATAAATATCGATTGTCAGTTGGTGATTTAATTTCAGTTCAAATTAGTACTACTACCGAACAACAACATGATTTTTTTAATCAAGAAAGATCATCAAATTCTCAGTTAATGACTCAAAATCCCTACCTCTATGGCTATGTAATTAAAGAAGATGGGTATTTAGATCTTCCTTCGTTAGGTAAAGTTCAAGCGGAAGGTTTTACATTAAGAGAATTAGAAAATATAATCAAACAAATTGCATTATCATTTTTTGAACAACCAGTTGTAAAATTAAATATTATAAATTTTGAACTTACTATTTTAGGTGAAGTTAATAATCCTGGAACTTATAAAATAGTTGATCCTGAGGTCAATATTTTATACGCATTAAGTTTAGCTGGTGATATGACACCTTTTGGTGATAGAAAAAAAGTAAAAATAATTAGAAATACAAATTCTAAAAATGAAGTTTTTTATGTTAATCTCACTGAAATTGAGGTGTTAAATAACAAGGATTTTATGCTTCAACCGCATGATATTGTCTATGTTGCTCCTGTTAAAAAGAAGTTTTACGCTATCAATAATATATCGAATGCAGTTTCGTTATTTCTCTCTTCTTTAACTATTTATTTATTAATTACTCAATAAAGAATATGTCTCAAATTGATGAAATAATTGATTTAAAACAATTTATTTATAAGATAATTAATAATTGGTTTTTTATTCTTATAAGTTTAGTAATTATGATGATAGTTGCATTTGGGTACAATAGATATTCGCATGAGTATTATTTGTCTGAAGCATCTATTTTAATAAAACATGATAATAATACTATTAATGCTAAGGATTTACTATATGAAAATAGATTTAGCAACAAAAAACAAAGTTTGGAAAATAAAAAACTTAGCTTGAAATCTTATCCTTTAATACTTAAGACCATAACAGAACTAAACTTTGATATTGCTTATTATATTGTTGGAAATATTATGGTTTCGGAAACATTTCATGCTCCTGTACTAGTTATTTGTCAAAATACAAATAGTCTAATTGGTAAATCTTTTTCTATTGAATTAATAAATAAAGATTCATTTAAATTAATTGAAGAAGATAACAATGAATCAATATATAATTTTGGTGAAGAATTTATTTTTAAGAGTACTCAAATGCATGTTATTTTGAACCAAAAGTATAATGCAAAATTTGAAGATAAACCTAAAACTATTGTTAGATTTAAACATTTACCTTCTCTTGCACGATCATATCAAAATAAACTTAAAATAAGCCAAAAAGATAGAGAGTCAACTGTTATTAATTTATCAATATTAGAAGAGGATCAGTTAAAAGGTGTTAAGTTTTTAAATAAGTTAACTCAAAACTTTATTGCTTCTGAAATAGAAGAAAAAAATATTGCATCAATAAATACTGTAAACTTTATTAATAATCAACTACAAAACATGAGTGATTCTTTATCACTAATAGAACAAAAAATTCAAGACTATAAGAATAAGAATAAAATTACTGATTTAAGCTTAAAGGCACAAAATATATATAATAACATTGTTTCTCTTGAATCTGAATTATCAAAATCTTTATCTAAAAGTAACTATTATGATTACTTAATTGAATACTTAAAAAANGAAAATGATTTTGAAAATATNAGTGCNCCAAGNTCACTATCAATTGAAGACATTAGTATNAATAAATTAATAGAACAATTAATTGAAATTCAAATAAGTAAAAATATATTNTTAGATGGNGGNCAAATTAATAATCCAGCTATTCAACAATANAATAGAGAAACNAAACAAATAGTTTTAAATCTAAAAGAAAATATAAATACAAGTAAATCTGCNAATAATTTATATATAAATGATTTAAAAGAAAGAATTTCTAGAATGGAAAATGGNTTAAGTGATATTCCTCAAGTAGAAAGAGAGCTTATGAGTATAGAAAGGCTTCAATCTATAAGTGAAAACATCTATATTTTTCTACTAAAAAAACGTGCTGAAGCTAAAATTACTTCTTCAGCAAACATTTCAGATAGTAAAATTCTTGAACCTGCACTTTACTCATTAAAGTCTCCTGTGTATCCTAACAAAAATAAAACTTATGCTATTTCTATTTTAATTGCTATTTTAATTCCAATTATAGTTATGTTTTTATTTGAGTTGTTTAATGATAATATAGTTACATTAAACGATTTAGCTAGAATGACATCTATTCCTATCTTAGGTATAATTGGAAGAAATTATAGTGGATATAATTTATTATCTGACCAAAATCCAAAATCAGCAATTTATGAAGGGTTTAGGGCCATAAGGTCAAATCTTAATTTTTTTAACAAAGTTCATGATAAAACAAATAATAAAACTTATCTTGTTACCTCATCAGTTAGTGGTGAAGGAAAAACATATATTTCTGAAAATTTAGCAATAGTTTTTGCAAAATCAGGTAAGAGAACCTTGTTAGTAGGAGGTGATCTTAGAAGACCTAAAATTTATGCAGATTTTAATTTATCAAATGTTGCTGGGATTTCAAATTATTTGGAAGATAAATCTACAATTAATGAAGTAATTAATAAATCCAAAATAGAAAACTTAGATGTTTTAGTTTCAGGTCCGCTTCCAAAAAATCCATCTGATGCTTTACTAAGTAAAAAGTTTAATGATTTATTTAATGATCTTAAGAAAAGATATGACATCATTATTCTTGATACACCCCCTTTAGGATTAGTTGCAGATGCACTTACGCTAATGAAATTTAGTGATTTTAATATTTATGTTACTAGACAAAATTATACTAAAAAGGGATTATTATCGTATGTAAATGAAATGCATAAAAAAGATAGGTTAGGAGAGATTCAAATGGTATTAAATGATGTTAAAGATGGTTCTGGAGCATATGGATATGGTAGTTATGGATATGGTAGTTATGGATATGGTAGTTATGGATATGGTTATAGCTATAATGATTCATCTAAATATTTTGATAATGATGACTAACAATTATAAAGCTCCTAATATTATTGCAGAAATAGGCTGTAATCACAAAGGTGATTTAAAGATTGCAAAAAAATTAATAGATACAGCAAAGGAATGTAATGTGAAATTTGTAAAATTTCAAAAAAGAAATAATCGAGAATTATTATCTTCTAAGCAATATAATTCTCCACATCCGAATCCTTCAAACTCTTATGGAAATACATATGGTGAACATAGAGAATATTTAGAATTTAATTTAGACCAACATAATGAACTTAAGGAATATGCTAGTAAGATTGGGTTAACATATTGTTCATCTGTCTGGGATGTAACTTCTGCAAAAGAAATTATTTCATTAAATCCAGAATTCATCAAAGTACCATCAGCTTGCAATAACAATTTTAATATATTAAAAATTTTAAATGATAATTATAAAGGGGATATTCATATATCATTTGGTATGACAACTAAAAGTGAGGAAAATAAAATTATTAATTACTTTAAAAAAAGTAATTCATCAAATAGATTAGTTTTATATTCTTGTACTTCTGCATATCCAGTATATTTTTCAGATGTATGTATGCTAGAAATAAATAGATTAAAAGAAAAATATTCTTCTGTGGTTAAAACATTTGGATTTTCTGGTCATCATTTAGGAATTGCAATAGATATAGCGGCTTATACTTTAGGTGCAAATTGGATAGAAAGACATTTTACTCTTGATAGAACTTGGAAGGGTACAGACCATTCAGCATCTTTGGAACCAACTGGTTTAAGAAAGTTAGTTAGAGATTTAAACGCAACTCACAAATCATTAACATATAAAAATGATGATATATTAGATGTAGAAAAAGAACAAAGAAATAAATTAAAATATAAATTATAATGAGTGTTATAGCATTTGTTCCTGCTAGAATTGGAAGTAAGGGTATTCCAAAAAAAAATATTAAAAGCTTTTGTGGAAAACCTTTAATCTATTGGGTATTAAGTAATTTAGAAATTTCTAATGTCGATAAAATAATTGTAGCAACAGATAGTAATGAGATAGTTAATATTGTCAATTCATTTCTATTTAGTAAAGTTGAAATTTTTAAAAGATCTATTGAAAATGCTCAAGATACATCATCCACTGAATCAGTAATGTTAGAGTATTTAAATACATCAAACTTATTAGGAAATGATATATTTATGTTAGTTCAAGCAACTTCTCCATTTACAACAAGTAAACAGTTTAATGCAGGAATTGATAAATTAAGAAATTATGATTCTGTAATTTCTGGTTGTATATCTAAAAGATTTAGATGGGACTTGCAAGGAAATGCTTTAAATTATGATATTTATAATAGGCCTAGAAGGCAAGACTTTGCTGGTGAGTTAATAGAAAATGGAGCTTTTTATATAAGTTATGTTAATTATATAAAAAGTTCTAAAAATAGAGTTTCTGGTAATATTGGAGTTTATGTCATGCCTGAAGAGACAATAATTGAAATTGACGAACCTAGAGATTGGGTAATAGCTGAAAATATTATGAGTAAGTTTTTATTGATAAATAAAAAGATTGATTTTACAAAAATAAAATTATTTCTTTCAGACGTTGACGGTGTTTTAACCGATGGAGGAATGTATTATGCCGAAGATGGAAATGAGTTTAAACGATTTTCAACTCATGATGGAATGGGCTTCAAAATTTTACAAAAAAAAGGAGTTAAAGTTGGTATTATTACATCTGAAAATGTAGAATTAAACAAAAAAAGAGCTAAAAAGTTAGGCTTAGATTTTGATTTTCATGGGGTAGTGGATAAACTTCAAATTGTTGAAGAGCTCTGTAAAGAAAAAAATATATGTCTTTCTGAAGTTGCTTATGTAGGAGATGATATTAATTGTTATAATTTATTATCCAATGTTGGTTTTGCTGCTTGTCCTAGTAATGCAATTAATAAAATAAAGAATATTCCTAATATAATCCTTTTAAATAAAAGTGGAGGAGAAGGAGTTGTTAGAGAATTCATCGATAAGATTCTATTAAATGAATTATGATATAAATGATCTTAAAAAACTCAAGGAATTTTTAACATTAAACAATATCAATTTTGATGATGTATGTTTAGTTGGTAGTAGTACATTATCTCTTTTAGGAATAAGAAATCATGATGATATAGATTTAATCATTAAAAGTAAATATATTACAGAATCTATTATAAAACATGATTATATTAATTTCGTACAATCTCCTTGGTCTAATATATATAGTGATGATGAAATTATCGATAATGATAAATTACATATTAAGTATGATAATTTCAAATTTGTTTGCTTGGAATTACTATTTCACAAAAAGAAGTGGCATAATAGAGATAAGGATTATAAAGATATAATAGAAATTATAGAGTTTTCTAAGAGTAATATTTTTAATTGGGAATTGATTAATAAGAATTTACCAAAAAATAATCATTTGTTTTTTTTGAAATATTTTAAAATCATTTTTTTCAAGTTAAAAAGAAAAATTAAGCGATTTTTTTTAATTAAATATTTACATAAAGATTGTTTTCAGATAATTCCAACAAATATTTTACTTTCAAGACAGACGAATGGTATTAACTTTTTAAGATATGATTTAATTGTTAGATATTTAACGATCAAATATTACTTAGAACAAAATAAAGATTATGACTTATATAAAAAGTTACAAAAAGAAAGAGGGAAATCTCCTCATAAGAACCCAATTAAAGCATTTAAAGTACTTATAAATAATTTTAAGCTGAGTGGATATAATTTTAATAAACCAATTGCCTTAGATAAGAACTTAAAATTAATTGATGGATCTCATAGATTAGCATGTGCTTTATACTTTAATATAGCCTATGTTCCGGTTAAAATAATTAAAACTTCTATTATTAGTCCATTTGATATTAACTGGTTTAAAACACACAATTTTTCAAAAGAAGAAATTGATCATATTAAAATTAATAAAATAGATGTTTTTAAATCATCTAATGCATATTTTCAAATTGTGTTATGGCCACCAGTTGAAAAATTTTTTAATGATATTGAGAATATTATCAAAAAAAAATATGAGATAATTTCATCTGTTGATTATGCTAATGTTAGAAATTTTAATGAATATGTTAGAAATTTATATAAAATTGATGATATAAATAAATGGAAAGTCGAAAGAAAAATTTCTTTAATGAATAAATATCCAAA
>PBQB01000016.1 GCA_002724895.1 Flavobacteriales bacterium | reverse complement strand
ACTGTAATGAAGAATATATCTCTATTGCTAAAAAATATTTTATAAAATCAAAATTTAAAAAAAATATTAAACAATTCTATGGAAATGCTATTGAAATAATTCCCAAACTAAAACATAAGTATCAATTAGCATTTATTGATGCTGATAAAGAAAATTATTCAAATTACTATGATTTATTATTTGATAAAATAGAATTAGGTGGTTATATAATTGCTGATAATGTACTCTGGAGTGGTAAAGTATTAAATGAAACAAAAGATAAAGATACAATTGCAATTCAAAAATTCAATAAAAAAATATATAATGATAAAAAGATAGAAACATTACTTTTACCTATTAGAGATGGCATAATGATTGGAAAAAAAATTGCAAATTAAAAAATGAGCCTTTTTAATAATCTAAAAATAGCATATCAAGGAAAATCTAACTATGATTTGAATAGGGCATATATATTATTTAAAATTATCAACTATAAAGTAATTTCTAAAATTATTACTAGCCTACTTAGATTATTAATTAGTGTTAAAATACCTATAGATACCATTGTAAAGCTAACGGTTTATAAACATTTTTGTGGAGGAATTTCTATTGAAGATAGTAAAAAAACAATAAATAAACTTTGGGATTATAAAATCGGCACTATACTTAATTTTTCTGCTGAAGGAAAGAAAAATGAGATTGAATACAAAAGAGCATTAAGCGAAACTTTAGAATCAATAGAAGTTGCAAAAAATGATTTGAAAATTCCGTTTGCAGTTTTTAAACCAACATCATTAATTAAATTTAATTTGTTAGAAAATAAAAATTTTTCAGAAAAAGAAAAATTAGAATTAAATTTATTTCACCAAAGGATAAATATAATATGCAAAAAAGCTTATAAAAATAGGGTTCCTGTATTCATTGATGCAGAAGAAAGCTGGATTCAAGATGCTATAGATGATATTGTTTACAAAATGATGAAAAAATACAACAAAAAAAATGTATGGATATTTAATACTATACAAACATATAGAATTGATAGTTTAAAAAAAGTTGACTTTTTAATTAAAGATGCACAAAAAAACAAATATCTTCTAGGGTTAAAGATAGTCAGAGGAGCATATCATGAAAAAGAAATTAAAAGAGCAAGTGAAAAAAACTATCAATGTCCTGTTTTCATTAGAAAAAAAGATACTGACGCATCATTTGATAATGTAATAAAATTATGTGTCAAAAATATAGATTTAATTTCAATTTGTGCTGGAACTCATAATGAACAAAGCTCAGAGTTATTAATAAAATTAATGAAAAAAAATAAAATATCTAAAAATGATAAAAGGATCTATTTTTCACAATTGTTAGGAATGAGTGATAATATTTCTTATAATGCAGCTCATAATGGCTATAATGTTGCAAAATATGTACCATATGGTCCTGTGAAAGATCTTATCCCATATTTAATCAGAAGAGCAGAAGAAAACACATCAATAGCTGGACAAACAGGAAGAGAATTAAATAATATTGTATTAGAAAAAAATAGAAGAAAAAAAACTAATTAGAACATTCTTCTTGATCTCCTGAAAACCAAAAGGACTCTAATTCTACCTCTTTATTATTATCAATGGAAAAACGTACACTAATTTTTTTATCATTTAATTTATTTTCGATAGTATATGTTTTTTTTGGATTAGATTTTGTATCACTTAATTTAAAATTAACATCTCCTCCATCTAAAACAGATAATACTTCTTCTTTTTCAAGTTGATAATAAACTAATTGACATTGTGATTTAATAGAAAATGTAACTTTATCAGCATTTTCTAAATGATAAATTATTCTCTTATTAATATTAAAATAGTCAATGTAAGAATAAAATGTTTTTTTCAACCTATTTTCAGGACCAAAAGATAACATAAAAACACCTAAAATTATTCCTATTCCAAAAAGATAAAAACGTCTAAGCATAATATTTTCTAAATTATTAGGTCAAGATTAACATAAGGAATATTAAACTGTTTGCTTAAAATTGTATTAGTTAAATTACTGTTATATGTATAAACTCCATTTCTTAAAGATGGATTATTTCTTATAGTATTTCTAACACCACCCTCTTCAGCTATAGTTAACAAAATTGGTGTTATAATATTACTGATAGCCAAAGATGCTGTTCTAGATACTCTAGAAGCAATATTAGGGACGCAATAATGTATTACATCATACTTTGTAAATACTGGATTTTTGTGCGATGTGACTTCAGAGGTTTCAAAACATCCTCCTTGATCAATACTTACATCAATAACAACCGATCCTTTTTTCATTTCCTTTACCATTTCCTCAGTAACTACACAGGGAACTCTACCATTTCCTATTTGTAAAGCAGCAATTACAACGTCAGCTCTTTTTAAAGCTTTTAATAATACCTTTGGTTGCAAAGTAGAAGTACTTACAATATTTTTAACATTATTTTGTAATCTTCTAAGTTTTGTAATTGAATTATCGAATACAATAACGGAAGCTCCTAAACCTAATGATGATTTACAAGCAAATTCACCAACAGTACCAGCTCCAATAACAACAACATTTGTTGGAATGAGACCGGAAATACCACCTAACATGAGTCCCTTTCCTTGGTTAATATTTGACAAATATTCTCCGGCAATTAACATTGATGTATTTCCTGCAATTTCACTCATTATTCGAACAAAAGGTAATTTATTGTGATTATCTTTTATAAACTCATATCCAAATGATGTAATATTTTTTTTATTTAATTTATTGAAGAACTCTTTTGACTGAGTATTTATTTGAACAGCAGAAATCAACTTCTGATTATTGTGCATTAATGAAATTTCCTTGCTTGTAGGAGGTTCAATTTTTACAATAATATTTGCTTTATACACTTCATTTTTGCTAAAAACTATTTCTGCCCCCTTATCAATATATTCTTGATTTGAAAAGTTAGATGCTTCTCCTGCATTATTTTCCACTATTACAGAATGACCACTATCAATAAGTAATCCTACAGAATCAGGTGTTAAACTTATACGATTTTCTTGAAAAGATGATTCTTTAGGAACACCTATTAAAAGTTGTTTAAAATCTCTTTTAACTTCTAACATTTCTTCTTTTGGCAAAATACCAAGTGAGCTTAATACTGTTTCTTTATTCATTTTTGCAATTTACATTAATAACTCGTTCGTTTTTATTTAAACTAAGATATAGTTTTACAACATTATTTGGTAATAAATCAATTATTTTTTCAGACCATTCAATAAAACAATAATCTTCTGTACTCATATATTCTTCAAAGCCAATATCATATGCAGATAAATCATTTTTTAATCTGTAAAAATCAAAATGATAAATTTTATAATCTCCATTACAATTATATTCATTAACAAGTGAAAATGTGGGACTACTAACTATATCAGTTACTCCCAAACTAGATGACAAGGCCTTAATCAAAGTAGTTTTACCAACTCCCATCTCTCCAAATAAAGCAAACTTTTTATTCGGAGAAGTATAGTTAATTATAGAATTAGCTACATCTGCAATCATATTTAAATCTTTTATAACAAATGAACAAGACATTATTTTGGCTTTAAAGATACATATGGTATTAGCATTTCCTCCATAGAAATCCCACCATGTTGATATGTGTTTTTATAATAATTAACGAACTTATTGTAATTGTTTTGATAAACAAAATAATTATTTTCTTTTGCAAAAATATATTTACTGCTTACATTTTGAATTGGTAAAAAATAATCTTTTGGATTATCCATAACAAAAACATCATTTTTTTGAAAGTTTAAATTCTTTCCCTGCTTATATCTTAAATTAACACTAACATTTCTATCACCAATAACTTTTGAAGGTTTATTAACATTAATTGTTCCGTGATCAGTTGTAATAAACAGTTTTGCATTTTGACTTTTAATTCTTAATAATATTTCTTTTAAAGGAGAATGTGAATACCAAGATGCTGTTAGTGATCTATATGCAGCATCATCATCTGCTAATTCTTTTATAACTTTCATATCTGTTCTGGAATGTGAAAGCATATCAACAAAATTATAAACAATGACATTTAAAGAATTATTTTTCATATCGGCAATCTTAGAAATAACCTTTCTCCCATAATCTATATTTGTAATTTTTGTATAAGAATATTTTAATGCACTTTTTCCCAATCTGTTTAAATTATCAGAAAGAAATTGTTCTTCAAACATATTTTTTCCTCCCTCATCTTGATCATTTTTCCATAAATTGGGAAATCTTTTTTGTATTTCTAAAGGAAGTAAGCCTGCAAAAATTGAATTTCTAGAGTACTGAGTTGCTGTAGGTAATATACTAGTATAAAGATCTTCTTCTAAAATATAAAAATCTTTGATAATATCATGCTTTATAACTTCCCATTGATCATAGCGTAGATTATCAATTAAAATAAAATATGTAGGTTGTTCATTATCAATTAAAGGAATAACCTTTTCTTTAAATATGTTATGAGACATCAATGGAACATTAGATCCAGATAACCATTCTTTATAATGATTTTTAACAAACTTAAAAAACTGCATATTTGCCTCTACCTTTTGCATTTCTAAAATTTCTTCGATGCTTTTTTCTCCAGAACGCTCAATTTCTAACTCCCAATATGTTATTTTTTTAAAAATATCAAACCATTCTTTCTTAGAAAGAGAAGAAGATAATTTTAAACTTATATTTCTAAAATCTTGTTGATAGTTTTTAGTTGTTTTTTCTTCAACTAATCTAATATTATCAAGATTTTTTTTAATTGCTAATAAAATTTGTGAGGGATTAACAGGTTTAATAAGATAATCTGATATTTTAGAACCTATAGCTTCCTCCATTATACTTTCTTCTTCGCTCTTAGTTATCATCACAACAGGAATATTAGAATAATGCTCATTAATTATTGACAATGTTTCTAAGCCTGAAAGTCCCGGCATATTCTCATCCAAAAAAATTAAATCAATATCATTGCTAGAAATTAAATCTAAAGCTTCATCACCACTTTTTGCGGGAATTATTTGATATCCCTTTTCCTCTAAATAGATAATATGTGGCTTTAACAATTCAATTTCGTCATCTGCCCAAAGTATATTCATAATTAAAATTATTTACAAAAATTAAAAAAAAATGTTTTATTTGCCATAATGAAAAACAAAAAAAATAAAATTATAAACGATCCAATCTACGGATTTATTAGACTAGAACATAGTATTATTCTTAAAATAATCAATCATAGATACTTTCAAAGACTAAGGCATATAAGTCAATTAGGATTATCATACTTAGTTTTTCCAGGTGCTCACCATACTCGTTTTCATCATGCATTAGGATGTTTACATTTAATAAATAATGCAATTATACAATTAAGAAATAAAGGAAGCCTAATAACATTCGAAGAGGAAGAAGCTGTTAAAATAGCAATTCTCTTACATGATATTGGTCATGGTCCATTTTCTCATGCGTTAGAAAACTCAATTATCAATAATATTCCTCATGAAGAAATTTCTTGTTTGTTTATGCAAAGATTAAACGAGGAATTCTCAGGAAAATTGTCTTTAGCAATTAAAATTTTTAAAAATAAATACAAAAAGAAATTTTTACATCAACTAATTTGCTCACAATTAGATATTGATAGACTAGATTACTTAAGAAGAGATAGCTTTTATACTGGTGTAGCTGAAGGGAATATTGGTACAGAAAGAATTATTAATATGTTTGATATAATTAATGACAAGATAGTAATTGAAGAAAAAGGAATTTATTCTATTGAAAAGTTTATAATTGCAAGAAGATTAATGTATTGGCAAGTGTACTTACACAAAACCGTTATTGCATCGGAAAAAATGTTAGAAAATATCTTAAAACGTGCAAAAGAACTGATTAAAAAAAATAAAAAAATATACTCTCCCACTTCATTACTAACTTTTCTTGATAAAAAACACTCTATCAAAAACTTTAAAAACAAACCGCATCTTTTGGATATGTTTTCTGATTTAAATGATGCTGATATTTTTGTTTGTTTAAAATACTGGAAAGAAAGTGATGACTTTATATTATCACAATTATCAAAAATGATTCTAAACAGAAAATTACTAAAAATAGAAATCCAAAACAAAAAATTTAATAATGATAAAATATTAAAAATTTCAAATATTTTAATGAAAAAATATAAATTGAATTGTGATGAGGTAAAGTACTTCATTTTTAGTGATAAGGTAATTAACCATACATATAACCCAATTAATGATAACATCAATATTTTAATGAAGAATGGAAATATTTGTGATATCACTAAGGTCTCTTCATTACTTAAACTAAGTAATCTGAAAAAAGAAATCAGCAAGTATTATTTGTGTTATCCAAAAAATATTAATTTATAAAACTGGATTTTAGAATTAGGGGTATTTTATTAATTTTGTAATATGAATTTAACAGCAAAAGAAATTGCAGAAATCATTGATGGAGAAGTTGTAGGAGATTCTAATATAAAAATTAACTCCGTTGCCAAAATTGAAAAAGGAAGTAAAGGAGATTTGTGTTTTTTATCTAATCCAAAATACACTTCTTATATTTACTCATGTAGAGCTTCAGTTATTATAATTAATAATTCGCTCAATATAGAAAAAAATGTTAAATCTACACTCATTAAAGTTGATGATGCCTATTCATCATTTAGTAAATTATTGGATTTATATAATAAAATAAAATTTAATAAATCTGGTATTTCAAAAAAATCAGAGGTTAGTTCTAAAGCTAAAATTGGCAAGAATGTTTACATTGGTTCATTTAATATTATTTCAAAAAATGTCATAATCGAAGACAATGTTAAAATTTTAGGCAATTGTTTTATAGGAGAAAATGTAGTTATAAAAAAAAATACAATAATTTATTCTTCAGTAAACATTTATCATAATTGTTTAATAGGAGCAAACAATATTATTCATTCTGGTGTTGTTATAGGTAGCGATGGATTTGGATTCGCACCAGACCATAAATCTAATTACTCTAAAATTAGTCAAATCGGTAATGTAATTATTAAAAATAATGTAGAAATTGGGGCAAACACATCAATCGATAGAGCAACTATGGGGTCTACAATAATTAACAATGGTGTTAAATTAGATAATTTAATTCAAATTGCACATAATGTAGAAATTGGAGAACATACAGTAATAGCAGCCCAAGTGGCCATTGCTGGCTCTACCAAAGTTGGAGAAAAATGTATGATAGGAGGACAAACAGCAATTGCAGGACATCTTACAATTGCTAACAATGTTAAAATAGCAGGTCAAAGCGGTGTAGCTTCAAATATAAAAACAGATGGAGAGATATTACAAGGACCATTAGCTTACAATATCAAAAAATATCAAAAATCATATGTAATTTTTAAAAAATTACCTGAAATTTACAATCTGTTCTTAAAACTTAAAAAATGAAACAAAGAACAATTAAAAATCAAGTTTCAATTTCAGGAATTGGTATTCATTCTGGAGTTCATACAAATGTTAAATTATTGCCTTCCAAAGAAAATTCCGGAATAATGTTTGTAAGAACAGATCTTAAAGAAAATAATATAATTCATGCCCATATCAATAATTTACATTCAACGAAAAGAAGTACAGATCTAAAATATAAAAATGCTCAAGTTAGAACAGTAGAACACTTATTAGCTGCAATATCTGGATTTCAAATAGATAATATTATAATTGAAATCGATAATATTGAAATTCCTATTCTTGATGGAAGTGCTAAGATATTTACACAAATAATTGAACAGGCTGGAATACAAGAATTAGAAGAAGAAAAGGATTATTATGAAATTAAAAGAAAAATATCTTTATTTGATGAAAGTACAGGAACAAAGATAATTGCATTCCCAAGCAATAAGTTTGAAATTAATGTAGATATTGATTATAACTCTAAAGTATTAGGAAAACAAAATGCAACATTGAATAATATAAGTGATTTTCAAAATAAAATTTCATCATCAAGAACATTTTGCTTTCTTCATGAATTAGAAACATTAATTGATAATAATTTGATAAAAGGAGGAAATATAAATAATGCGATTGTTATAGTTGAAGAAGAAATTAATGATGATAAATTAAATAAACTAAGAACTATATTTAATAAAAAAGATATAAGAGTTAGTAAATCTGGTATACTTAATAATCTAAGTTTACGATTTAAAAATGAACCTGCCAGACACAAGTTATTAGATGTAATTGGTGATTTAACATTATTAGGAAAACCAATTAAAGGAAAAATTGTCGCATATAAGCCTGGACATAAAAACAATACTAAATTTGCAAAATATTTAAATGAAATTATGACTAAAGATTTGAAAAATTCTGCTCCAAAGTTAGATTTTAACAAACCACCTCTATACAACAAAGAAAAAATTAAAACAATTTTACCTCATAGAGATCCATTTTTGTTTATTGATGAAATACGAGATATTGGTGAAGATTTTATAATTGGAGTAAAGCATGTTAAATCAGAAGAAGAATATTTTAAGGGTCACTTTCCATCTGAACCAGTAATGCCAGGTGTTCTTCAACTTGAAACTATGGCTCAGGCTGGTGGAGTATTGATTTTAAATACTGTCAAAAATCCAGAAGATTATTTAACATTTTTCATGAAAATTGACAATGCAAAATTTAAGCAAAAAGTTATTCCTGGGGACACATTAATTTTTCATTTACAATTAATTTCTCCAATAAGAAGAGGATTATGTCATATGCACGGAAAAGGTTTTGTAAATAACAAAATAGTAGTTGAAGCAGATCTACTTGCACAAATATCTCCTAAAAATAAATAATGCATCAACCTTTAGCATATATACACTCTGCAGCAGAAATTGACAGAAATGTTGTCATTGACCCTTTTGTTACAATTGAAAAAGATGTTATTATTGGCAAGGGATCGTGGATTGGCTCCAATGTTACAATTATGGAAGGTGCCAGAATAGGGGAAAATTGCAAAATATTTCCTGGTGCAGTAATTTCCGCTATTCCACAAGATTTAAAATTTCAGGGTGAAAAATCATTAACTATTATTGGGGACAATTGCACCATTCGTGAATGTGCAACAATAAATAGAGGTACTTCAGCAAGTGGAAAAACTATAATTGGAGATAATTGTTTAATTATGGCATATGCACACATTGCACATGATTGTAATATTGGAGATAATTGTATTATTGTTAATAGTGTTGCTTTAGGTGGTCATGTTTCAATAGGTAATTATGCTATTATTGGAGGATTATCAGCAATTCATCAGTTTGTTAGTATTGGAAAGCATGCAATGATTTCTGGAGGTTCATTAGTAAGAAAGGATGTCCCTCCTTATGTCAAGGCTGCTAGAGAACCATTATCATATGTCGGNATTAATTCCATTGGACTTAGAAGAAGNGGNTTTTCTGATGAGAAAATTCAAGAAATTCAAGATATATTTAGAATTTTNTATCAACAAAATAANAATAATACACAAGCTNTTTTTAAGATAGAAACAGAAATTTTAGTTTCAAAGGAAAGGGATGAAATTATTTCATTTATTCAAAATTCTGGAAGAGGTATAATGAGAGGATATAATCAAAAATAAAAAATATGGCAACAACAGCAGAATTTCGTAACGGTCTATGTATACAGTTAAATGGAGAACCATGGAAAATAGAATCATTTCAACATGTGAAACCAGGAAAAGGACCTGCATTTGTTAGAACTAAGATAAGAAATCTTAATACTGGTAGATTATTAGAGAATACCTTTACCGCAGGAGTAAAAATTGATATTATTAGAATAGAAAATAGAAAATATCAATACTTGTATTCTGAAGGGAAAGACTATCATTTAATGAATAATGATGATTATGAACAAATCATGTTGCAAAAAGATTTTATTGAAAATGTTGAATTTTTAAAAGAGGGAGAAAATGTAGATGTATTATTTCATGCAGATAAAGGAGTTCCTTTATCCGCATGTCTACCAACACACATAATTTTAACAATCAAACATACTGAGCCTGGAATTAAGGGCAATACTGCGACTAACACTTTTAAACCTGCAACTACAGAAACTGATGCAAAAATTCAAGTTCCATTATTTATTAATGAAGGAGATAAAATAAAAATTGACACTTCTAAAGGAGTTTATATAGAAAGAGTAAAATAATTATGACAAAAAAACATAACTTTAGTGCTGGTCCAAGTATTCTTCCTAAAGAAGTTTTACAACAAGCTTCAAAGGCCATAATTAATTTTAATAATATTGATTTATCTCTAATTGAAATATCACATAGAAGTAAAGACTTTGTCATGGTCATGAAAGAAGCTAAAAACTTAGTAAGAGAGCTTTTAGAAATACCAAATGGATATTCTATACTTTTCCTACAAGGAGGAGCGAGTCTAGAATTTCTTATGGTACCAATGAATTTAATGAAAATTAATGGAAAGGCTGCTTACCTTAATACAGGAACTTGGTCCAAAAAAGCTATTCAAGAAGCAAAAAGATTTGGAGAGACAATAGTAGTAGGTGATTCATCTGATAAAAATTTCAGTTATATACCTAAAAATTTTGAAATTCCAACTGATGTTGATTATTTTCATTGCACGTCAAATAATACGATTTATGGTACACAAATTAAAAAATTTCCAAATACATCGAATATTGTAGTGTGTGACATGAGCTCAGACATTTTTAGTAGAAAAATTGATATAAATAAATTTGATTTGATTTATGCTGGGGCTCAAAAAAATATGGGTCCTGCAGGAACTACTTTAGTTATTGTAAAAGATGATATTCTTGAAAAAACAGGAAGAAATATTCCAACAATGCTTGATTATAAAACTCACATTAATAAAGATAGTATGTTTAATACTCCACCTGTTTTTGCTATATATGTATCAATGCTTACATTAAAATGGCTTAAAAAAAGGGGTGGAATTGATCAAATTGAAAAAAATAACAATGAAAAAGCTAATTTATTATATTCTGAAATTGATAGAAACAAACTGTTCAAAGGAACGGCAAATGTAGAAGATAGATCAAAAATGAATGTATGCTTTCATTTATTAGATAAAAAAAAGGAAGTTCAGTTTAATAAAATGTTAAATGAATCGGGCATTAACGGATTAAATGGTCATAGATCGGTTGGTGGTTATCGAGCATCTATTTATAATGCAATGCAAATTGAAAGCATTAAGTTATTAGTTGACATAATGAAAAAATTAGAGAGAAATTAATATGATTAAAATTTTAGCAAATGATGGGATTTCAAAATCTGCAATTGATTATTTACAACAAAATGGCTTTTATATAAGTACTACTCATCATCATCAAGATGATCTTATTAATGTAATTAATAAAGAAGAATACAAAGTTCTGTTAGTAAGAAGTGCTACCAAAGTGCGTAAAGAACTAATTGATTTATGTCCGAAATTAGAAATTATAGGAAGAGGTGGTGTTGGGACAGATAATATCGACGTAGAATATGCAAAAGAAAAAGGTATAAATGTATTTAATACCCCAGCTGCTTCTTCATTATCAGTTGCTGAATTAGTTTTTTCACACTTATTTGGATTAGTTAGATTTTTATTTGACAGTAATAGGAAAATGCCTCTTTCAGGAGATGTAGAATTTAAAAAACTTAAAAAATCCTACTCTATTGGAAGTGAGTTAAAGGGAAAAACTTTAGGTATTATTGGATTTGGTCGCATCGGTCAAGAAGTTGCAAAAATTGCTATCGGAATTGGCATGAATATTTTAGCCCATGATAAATATATTAAAAATGCTGAAGTGGAATTAAAATTCTTTAATGATGAGAAAAAATCTTTTAATATCAAAACAGAAAACTTAAATAAAGTTCTTGCAAATTCAGACTTTTTAACACTACATATACCAAAAATTGGAGATCAACCAATTATTTCTGCAGATGAAATTGGAATGATGAAAACTGGTGCTGGTATTATAAATACATCAAGAGGAGGTTTAATTGATGAAACTGCATTAATGTTTTCATTAGATAAAGGTAAATTATCATATGCTGGTTTAGATGTTTTTAATAATGAACCTAATCCTAGTACTCATTTACTAATGCATGATAGAATATCGCTCACTCCTCATATTGGAGCGGCTACATTAGAAGCACAGGAACGAATTGGAAAAGAACTCTCAGATAAAATTATTGCTCATTTTAAAAAATAATAATGGCAAATATTCGTCCATTCAGAGCAATAAGAACTTCTAGAGATAAAGCTAGCTTATTAGCTACAAGGTCTTATCTAACCTATTCGAAAAAAACTATTGTTGAAAAATTAAAAAATAATCCTTACACGTTTTTGCACATAATAAAACCATCTGTTAAAAACGACCAAACAAATTTAAAAGTTGATAAATACAAAAAAATTAAAAATAAATTCACATTTTTTTTAAAATCTGGGATTTTAAAAAAAGATAAAATAAGAGGATATTACATTTATCAAAAGTATGATAATCAAAATAAATTTACAGGAATAATTGCGGCCACATCAATTGAAGAATATTTAAATAACAATATAAAAAAACATGAAAAAACATTAGATAAAAGAGAAAAAATGTTTAGTGAATATTTAGATCAAGTTGGATTTAATGCAGATCCAGTTCTATTAACCCATAAACCTATTAAAGAAATAAATAAATTTATTTCGAAATTTATTAAAAAAAGATCTGAATATGAGTTTACTACAACAGATAAATGTTTACATAAATTGTGGATAGTAAATAAAAAGAATGATATTGAACTTATCACAAAATATTACAAAAAAATTAAAAATCTATATATTGCTGATGGACACCACAGATGTGCTTCTTCAGCTCTTCTTTCAAAAAAAAGAAATTGTTTAAAAAGCAAATATTTTATGAGTTATCTAATTGATGAAAACCAATTAAAAATATTGAGCTTTAACAGAATGATTAAAAATTTAAATGGATATACATCAAAAGAATTTCTTGAAAAGCTTAAAAAAAGATTTAATGTAGTAAATATACAAGACAAAATATACATACCAAATAAAAAAAATGAAATCAGTATGTATATAAATAAAAAATGGTACTCATTAATTTTAAAAAAACAAAAAAATTCAAAATTTAGTTCAGATGAACTTGCCCCCTCTATCTTATCAAACAATATATTTGAACCGATTTTGAATATAAAAAATGAAAGAACGAGTAAAAATATAGCTTTTTAC
>PBQB01000015.1 GCA_002724895.1 Flavobacteriales bacterium | reverse complement strand
CCATCATCTATTGTTGCATTAGAATTATAGTTAGATGCTAATGGGTCTGTACAACCAGCATAAATACATGAACCATCATCTGTATTTGCGCCTGGATTATAGTTAACTGCGTTTATATCAAGACATCCTAACTGTACAGGTATACAAGATCCATCATCAATTGTAGCTAAAGGATCATAATTAAATGCTGTTGGATCTGTACATCCTGGCGTTGGATATAAACATGATCCATCATCTACATTTGCTGTTGAATCATAGTTTGTTGCCAATGGGTCCGTACATCCAAAAATATTATAAATACAAGAGCCGTCATCAACAGTGGCTAATGGATCATAATTTGTAGCTGTAGAATCTGTACATCCTAATACTGTTGTTTGTGTTCCTTCTTGAACACATACATCATCTACTAAAAGGTCATTATAAAAATCAGAACCTTGACCGCTACTTTCTCCTCTAAATCTTAACGAAACTACTCCTGATACAGAATAAGCAGCAACATTTACTGACTTATTTACCCAACCCGTTGTAAACTCTTGATATGTAGCAACTATATTCCATGTAGTACCATCGTAAGCTTCGATATGCATAATGTTAGCTATAGGCAGTGTATATGTTCCTATATCACTAAAGTAATCAAAACTAAGAGTTGGATTAGTAAGACCTGAAACATCAACTGGGTCCATTTGCATTACAACACCTATATCTGTTGAAGAAAAGTCTATCCAAGCAAACGTTCCTTGAGGTCTATTGTTCCCCATTGTAGTACTTGCATTGTATCCAGGATTTCCTGTAAATCTCCATCCATCTCCACTAGTAGCACTTATTGACCAACCACCTAGTTGTGGACAAGATCCTAGAGGAACAACTCCTGCACTAAAGTCCTCACAAACTGGTGCAACCACACTACATGGTAATATACATGAACCATCATCTACATTTGCATTAGGATCATAATTTAACGCTGTAGAATCTGTACATCCTGGATATAAACATGAACCATCATCTACAGTTGCAAATGAATTGTAATTAGATGCAAGAGGATCTGTACATCCTGGTGTTGGTGCTGAAATTACTGTGTCACATAATGTTGCCGTGCATCCATTACAATCTGTAACTGTTACGCAATATGCCCCAGAAGTTAAGTTACTTATATCTTCAGTCGTATCTCCGTTTGACCAGTTGAATGTATATCCACTAGATGATGCAAATCCAATATAAGCATTTGGTCTATATGTTCTTGCTATAGCAGGAACAATTGCAGTACATCCTGAAGATGTAGCAAGGTCTGAATAATTACTCAATGTTCCTCCAATCAAAGTAGATTCAAATAAATTGTTTCCTGATACATATGCTGAATTATCAAAACACCATGTAACTACTAGATCTCCTCCTGTATAAGTAACTGGAGTGCTAAACACAAAGTTGTTCATACCAGCAACTGGAGTATAATTTCCACTATATACAACTACTCCATTTACTGTCATTTGAGCGTTATTCATAGTAGTACCAGAACCTAAAGTTATTATCTTCCAGCCCAATTCGTCCATAACATCTCCTGGATTCATTCCGAGAGCTGCTAACTCTGCTGCTGGATATGTTATCTCTGTATGACCATCCATATAAAAAGTATACCATAAATAACTCATATAACTAGCAACTGTTCCTGATCCTACTTGTACGCTAGTAGCGCAAGGAACTCCTCCTGTTGCTGTTAAATCAATCTGTCCATCACCTGCTCCAGCAGAAGATTCATTTCCTACAGTCATTGCAAGAGTTATACCAGTTGGTTCAGTAATGGTAACCGTTAATGTGTCATAACACATACCATCTGGTGTTACAGCAACTAAACTATATGTTCCTGCTGACATATTATTTCTGTTAGCAGTTGTAGAACCATTATCTAACCAAGTTACACTACCACTCATATTAATACTTGCAGCAACATAACCATTAGANCCTCCATTACAACCTGTAACATTGCCTGTACTATCTAATGAAATTGCAAATACNGCACAGTCATACATACAGCTTCCATCATCTTGATTTGCAAATGAATTATAATTCATTGCTGTAGGATCTGTACAACCAAGNGTTGCNGAGATTCCTACTGAATCACATAATGATGCTTGACATCCATTGCAATCAGTAACGGTTACGCAATACTGAGATGAAGTTAATCCAGTTATATCTTCTGTAGTATCACCTGTTGACCATAAGTATGTATAAGGTGTTGCCCCTGGTTCTCCATAATGAACCTGAACAACTGGTGCTCTTGGGCTAAATGTTCCTGATCCAAAAGTTCCGCCCACTCCAGATGTTACACTCATTAGAGCATTACTCGCAACAACACTTCCAACTGGGCCAGATGCTGTTGCTGTTGCATAAGAAACGGTAGATGTTCCTCCAACATAGAATCCATATGTTGATCCAGCTGGAATTGTAACTGGTGTAATTGGAATAGTTGTAGAATAAACTGGCGTTGCAAAAGTTCCTCCAACTGGAATTGTAACAGGAACTGCTGTAGCAACTTGAGTCCAACCTGTAGGTGTGACAACATAAGGTGCAGGCATATAATATACATTCATATTATTAACTCCTGAATATGAATAAGACCCTTGAGAAAAACCATTAATAGTTAAAGGCGATGTTGAATTATTAATAATATTAAAGTGTACTCCACTAGAACCATTAGACGTATGAGCTGTATTATGAGTTGACAAACTATCATTCACAATACACGCTACCCCTCCACTAGCTGATAAGTCAATCTGACCATCAAAAGCTCCTGGAGTAGACTCATTTCCGACTAACATACTTAGGGTCATTCCGCTAGGTTCAACAATTGTTGCTGAAACATTATCAGTACATCCATTAGCATCAGTAATAACACAAGTGTATGTACCTGCTGCAAGACCTGTTGTTGTCGCTGTAGAATCTCCATTACTCCAAGCGTATGAAACAATTGAAGCNTTTGCAGAAACTGTCGCCGAACCATCAGTTAAACCATTACATGAAATATCATTAGTAGATACTGTTCCTGTTAANACATAGCAACTTCCATCATCANTTGTTGCTGCCGTATCATAATTACATGCAAGCGGATCTGTACATCCTGACATAGGCGCTTCCATAAATCGCAAATTATCAATTGCACAATCTCCNGTAAATGAAGTTCCTGAAGTATAACTCATTCTAATCTGCACTATTTGTCCTGCATAATTACTTAAATCGATAACGGCATCATACCATTGATTTCCTTGATCTCCTGACTCTGTCCATATAGTTGACCAAGTATATTCGCCATCAGTTGAAATATCAATATTTAATGTTCCCATAGTTGCTCCCCACATGTGATATGAAGCAACAAATGTAGGGCTTGATAAGCTACTTAAATCTACACATTCTGAAACTAAGTTTGCAGTTTGATTATACTGACCAGAAGTTTCACAATATAAATAATAAGATCCTTCCGCTGGACCTGATGGACCTGTACTTCCTGAGCCAGTTGCACCACTCAAAGATCTCCAACCATTTGTTAGTGTGAAGGTACTAGAGGAAACATCATAAGTCCAATGTGTCCAAGGGCCTTGTTGGTATATCGCTGTTGCTGTCTCAAATCCATCTTGATTTGCTCCAATTCCAGAAGCACAAGGAAGAATACATGAACCATCATCAACATTGGCATACATATTATAGTTAGGGGCTAANGAATCTGTACAGCCAAGNAAAGTGTCTGTACAAGAACCATCATCTGTATTAGCTAAAGGNTTGTAATTTACATTAGGNAATCCTGAAACAACATTTAATGAATCAATACATCCATATATAAACGGGACACACGAACTATCATCTAGATTAGCTAANGGATTATAGTTAAAGGCAGTTGGGTCTGTACAACCAGGTAAAGTATTGGTTAAAATAAAGCCCATCCAGTTTCCAGTACATCCGTTGCAGTCTGTTACTGTTACTCCTATCGGTCCTAAAGGTAGTCCCGTAATATTTTGTGTTGTGTCTCCATTTGTCCAGGAATAAGAATATGCTCCAGAACTAGAAAATGGTAACGTAAGACCTGCATTAGTTGCTCCAAGTGTACTAACTACATTTACAAATGCTGTAGCGTCATTTCCTGCAGACACTCTAGAAGCGCTATTTCCTGCTGGAACACTTGTTTGGTCCCATCCATCACCAACCCACATTCCTGCTAATCCAACTGTACTTGTTGCNATTTCAGTAGCAGTCCAATTAGCAACAAATACATCCATTACTGTTCCTGAAGCATCTTTTATCATTATCCATCCTCTAAAAGATGTAGCTGCTCCTGGATTCCAAAATAAATTAGACCCCCAGTAATTATTTGTAGTAGCATCAGTCCAATATTGAGTTGCACCAGCACTCATAATTCCTGATAATGTCTGTACTGTAGTGTTAGTATTGTTGATATCAGTATAACTTCCACTTACATGTACAGTCCATCCAGTAACATCAATATCTGAACCTGTTACATTTTGTATTTCCAAAGCATCCGGTGCTCCAGGATCATATTCAGTTATTAAAATTGGTGACCCCACATAGCAAGGAGTTCCTCCTGANATCGTAATACTAGCTTGACCGTTATTTTGTCCTGGCATAGCATCTATAGTAGTACCAGAAACTGAAATTTGAGCTGGCTCAGAAATGGTTACTGAAACNGTAGCAACACAGCCAAAAACTGAGTCAGTNACTGTACATGTATATGTTCCTGCAGAAAGTCCAGAAACAGAAGATGTTGTTNCTCCGTTTGACCATANGTAATAGTCATTTCCATTTGAACTGCTTACAATTNCGCTTGCTTGACCGTCAGAAGATCCAAAACAAGATGCGTCAAAGTCTACAACTGCAGATACTCCATTAATATATGGAGTACAAGGGTATGTACATGATCCATCATCAACTGTTGCTGTAGAGTCAAAATTGGTTGCTAAAGGATCTGTACAGCCTAAACAAGTATAATCACAAGTAGCTGTAATTGTTGCTGTTGAATCATAATTACATGCTGTTGAGTCCATACAACCTATATTAAGCCCATCTATAAATCTTAAATAATCAATTGCACAATCTCCTGTAAATGAGGTTCCTGATGTATANCTCATTCGCAGTTGAACTATCTGGCCTGCATAATTAGACAAAGAGATTCCTGCNTCTAACCAGTTTGTACCTTGATCTCCTGATTCAGTCCATAAATTAGTCCATGTTGCCCCTCCATCATTAGAAANATCNACNTTTAAAGTTCCCATAGTAGCNCCATACATATGNTANGCAAAAGCAAAAGAAGGGTCTACAAAATTATTTAAATCAACACATGNTGAAACTAAATTTGCAGTNNNATTANACTGNCCAGAAGTTTCACAATATAAATAATAACTNCCATCAAAACTTGGAGCNCCATTTAATGGGCCTGTNNNTNAAGANCNTGTTCCTAAATCATCTTTTCTCCANCCGTTTGTTCCTGTAAANGTNCTGCTAGCNGCATCATAAGTCCAATTAGCCCATGGTCCTTGTGCATTAATAGGTACTGTTGGATCTTCAAAACTTTCTGAATTAGCTCCAACTCCACTTGGGCATGCTGTTAAACAAGANCCATCATCAATAACCGCNCACGGATCAAAATTAGATGCTGTTGAATCTGTACANCCNGAAACTATTGCTGTTCCAATTGTAACAGTACTAGAATCAACACATCCTTGGCAGTCTGTAACTGTAACNCTATATGTTCCTGGACATAAATTACTTACAGATTGTGTTGTGTCTCCTGTTGACCAAGAATAAAAAACNGAATTAGGATTTACAANTCCAGCTATAAANTCTACTCTACCTATTGAAGANGTNTTTGCCATAACTGANCCTGAAACAGGNCCTCCAACTGGAATTGTAGATTGTAAAACTACTCTGTTTACAACAGTAGGAATACCATCAATNACNANAGTTGGTGAAGCTGGACCATANGAATTATACATTTGTGTNGANCCAGAATTNTGTTTTGCNCCTAAAATAGCATAATANTTTCCTGCAACAATATTTATATTACAAGAAATCCATCCTGTNCCTGCATCTACTGCAGAAAAAAGAGTAGTATGAGAACCTGTAGTTGCAGGATACATTGTAGGCATTGTTGTTCCATAATCTACAACAGCAACAGACTGACTGTTTGCTGTTGCACCAGCGGAATTTCCATCTGAAGCACGTAAATAACTGATTGTAAATGAAGACTGTGCTTGAAAATAATAACCTCGAACCATTGTACTAGTAAAATCAGAAGTNTGAGATGCAGGCGAAACTGTATCTAATTGAATACAAGTTGAATTACTAATATTGGCCATTATAGATCCATCACAAGCTGCTGCGCAGGACTCATCTACACCAGTTGCCGAAACAGATGTATTACAAATCACTCCATATTGACAAGATCCATCATCTACTGTAGCTGTCGGGTTATAATTATTTGCTGTAGAATCTGTACATCCAGAAACTGAATACAAACATGAGCCATCATCTACTGTAGCTAATACATTATAATTTAAAGCTGTAGAATCTGTACATCCAGGAACTGATGGTGGTGTAACAACGCATGGTAAAAAACCACCGTTTCCATCTGGAACTGCAGGCGTAAATGCAACTCCTTGACAATTTGCTATGCAATCATTTGAATATAAAACTCCATCACACCCACACACAGGAGCATATATCATTGGACAAGGACACATCGCACCACTTGGTGTGCAGTTTTGAGCTTGAGCCTTTACATCTACACTAAAACCTAATAAAAAAAAGTTTATTAGTG
>PBQB01000014.1 GCA_002724895.1 Flavobacteriales bacterium | reverse complement strand
AAAGACTAATTTTTTTTCTAACTGTAAGTGTTATTATGACTCAATGTGCTAATAAAGAAAAAAACAAAAAAATTGAAAGTTTTTCAGGATGGTGGATATATGGGCAAGGAGAACATATTTTTAAAGAAGAGAAATCTCTGAACGAATTTCAAATTGTATTTCTGGAAGAAGAAAACGACATTGAGTTATTATACTTATCAATAACCGAGATGGAATATTTTCCCATGGAATGTATTATGAAAGGATACATTGACAACAACATCCTTAAAGTAATTGATTTTGAAATCACATATATTCAAGGATGTGGTCAAGAGCTAGAATAAAAAACTTAGATTTTAACAATTGTTAATTTCAAGCTTGCGAGTTTGATAATTTATGCCGATTTTTGCAAATATAAATATCTGATATCATGAAAAAAAATATTTTTTTTGCATTAATTTTAATTCCTACAATTTTATTTGGACAGATAAATCTTAAGTTAAAGTCTGGAGATTTTATTGTAGATCAATCATTAAAAACAAATTTGGATGTTAAGGATCCCTATAGGTTAATTTTTTTTAATGAGCTTCCAGATGATAACGATAAAAAGAACTTAGAAAATCTAGGATTTGAATTTTTATATTACTTGCCAAAAAATATTTTTGTTGTTTCACTTAAAAAAGACATTTCATTAGAAAACCTTCAGGCTTTAGATGTATTGTCTATCAACTCATTATTACCTGAATATAAGATTGATTTTAAATTACAAAAGGATCAATTTCCTGAATGGGCTTTAAAAGATAATAATCTTCATATAAAAGTATTACTTTTTAAAGATGTAGAAATATCTAGAATTCTTTCAGAGTTAGCTTTTAATTCAATTAGTATTGAGAATGTCAATGAAAATTCTAAAGCAATTACAATTGCAATTAAGCCTGAGAATTTGANTTTAATATCNAGTCTTCCATATGTTTCTTACATTGAGCCNATAGATGCTCCTGGAGAGCCTGAGAATTATAGCGGTAGAACTCTACATAGAACAAATGTAATTAGTACAGATTANGCAACAGGAAGAAAATATAATGGGGAGGGCGTTAATGTTGTTATGCAAGATGATGGATATGTACAACCACATATTGACAGGCAGGGAAGAATAGATGAAACTTTTTGTAATGGTTGTAGTACCTCTTCAGGAAATGATCACGGAGATCACTGTTCGGGTACTATTATGGGAGCTGGAAATTTAGACCCAAAAGGAAAGGGGATGGCTGATGGATCTTTTTTATATACTATGGGCTATTCTACTCAAAACTATACAAACTCTAATGCATTTCCACTATTGCATACTAATTATGATGTAGTGGTTACATCTACTTCATATAGTAACGGTTGTAATGCGGGATATACATCTTTAGCTAGAGATATTGATGAGCAAAATAATAATTATCCTACTCTTATTCATATTTTTTCTGCNGGAAATAATGGAAGCTCTTCTTGTAGTAATGCATATATATCTGGAACTAGTGGNGCTAATTGGGGTAATGTAACTGGAGGACACAAACAAGCAAAAAATGTAATAGCAGTTGCCAACTTAACATCAANAAGTGGTTTGGCAAACTCNTCCAGTAGAGGGCCTGCTGCAGATGGACGTATAAAGCCAGACATTGGAGCTAAAGGATCAAGTGTGTATTCTACAGAGCATAATAATACCTATGGAACTAAAACAGGAACATCTATGTCCTGTCCAGGTATTGCTGGAATAATGGCACAACTTTACCAAGCATACAGAGAGGTTAATAATGTTACAAACCCACCTTCTGCACTTATGAAGTGTATCATGTTGAATTCAGCAGACGATATAGGTAANCCAGGNCCTGACTTTAGACATGGCTGGGGAGAAGTAAATGCATATAGAGCAGTAAGAATGATAGAAAATGGACATCATTTTGATGGTTCTATTTCTCAGTCTTCAAATAACACACATACTATTAATGTTCCTGCTAATTTGTCGAGGGTAAAAGTGATGGTTTATTGGCATGATAAAGAGGCAAGTACATCTGCATCTATTGCATTAGTTAACGATATTGATATTCAATTAACAACACCTGGAGGNGTTTCATATAATCCATGGGTATTAGATCCAACTCCAAATTCTACATTACTTAATCAAGATGCGGTAAGAGGTTATGATGCTCTAAANAATATGGAACAAGTGACAATTGATAATCCTCCAGCGGGAAATTACACACTATCAATAGATGGTTATTCAATACCATATGGTCCTCAACAATATTATGTTACATATGAGTTTATAGATTCGGATGTTGAGTTAACTTATCCAATTGGAGGAGAAGGTTTGGTTCCAGGAGAGACAGAATATCTAAGATGGGATTCTGATCATCAGGGGGGAGTAATTGATATTGAGTATAGTACAAATGGTGGTAATAGTTGGAATTCTATAGCAACAAATGTTCAAATATCAAATAGATATTATAGCTGGCAAGTACCAAATNTTGTAACAGATAATGCNCTGATAAGGATTANGGGTAATAATAATACATCTCAATCTTTATATCCTTTTACTATNATTGATGTTCCTACAAATTTATCTGTAGACTGGCCATGTCCAGATTCAATAAATGTTTCATGGAATTCAGTTAGTGGAGCAACGGCATATGAAGTCAGCATGCTTGGTCAAAAATATATGGATTCAATTTATACATCTGTTGGAGCAAACAACACCAATGTATGGATAATAAATCCTAATCCTAATGTTACGGATAGTTGGTTTTCGGTTAAAGCGAAAAAAAATAGTGGAGAAGGAAGAAGAGCAATTGCAGAAAATGCACAAGCAATTAATAGTCAATGTTCTGGATATGGGTGTACGGATCCCACAGCTTTTAATTATTCAAACTTAGCTNTTGTTAATGATGGAACATGTTGTTATGTAGATGGGTGTACCGACCCTACAGCGGGTAACTACGATTCACTAGCTTGTTTTGATAATGGGTCTTGTGTTCCGGCAGTTTTAGGTTGCACCAACCCTTTAGCAGGAAATTTTGATCCTTTAGCTAATACATCTACAGCTTATGGAGGAGAGTTAGATAATAATTTTGGAGGGGGAGGATATTTCAATAATGATCAGCATTTAATATTTGATGCAAATAAATCTTGCATAATTAAGTCGGCCCTTATTTATTCTCAAGGAACAAATACCATTACTTTTGAATTGAGAAATAATGGGGGTGTGGTCATAGATGATACTACACTATCTGTCGTTGCAGGTCCACAAAGAATAAATTTAAATTTTGAAGTTCCTATAGCAAACGATATGCAGTTAGGAGTAAGTCAAGGGGCGTTGTCTAATGTAGGTTTATATCGAAACAATTCAGGTCCAAGCTATCCATATAACATTGGTGGAGCAATAGATATTACAGCTTCTAGCGCTTCGCAACCAACAAATTATTATTACTTTTTTTACTATATCGAAGTTGAGGCATCATGTAATAATATAATTATGCCTGTTTATGGGTGTACAGACTCCACAGCTATAAATTATTCTGCCTCGGCAAATACTGATGATGGTTCATGTTGTTATGTTGCAGGATGTACAGACCCTTTTGCATTAAACTATAATTCAAATGCATGCTATGATGATAATAGTTGTATTGCAGCAATTCTTGGATGTAGTAATAGTAGTGCTATAAATTTTGACCCAAACGCTAACACTACTACTGCATACGGAGGAATATTAGATACTACCACTGGATCAGGAGGATTTTTTAATGGCGATCAACATTTGATTTTTACCTCTTCTAAAGTATGTGTTATAAGATCTGCAGATATTTATTCTGAAGCTACAAATACAATTACATTTGAGTTGAGGGATAATGGTGGAAATGTTTTAGATGATACTACACTAAATGTTTCTTCAGGTTTTCAAACTATTTTATTAAATTTTGAAGTTCCAATAGCAAATGATATGCAATTGGGAGTTAGCTCAGGTGCATTATCCAACGACGGCTTATACAGAAACAATTCAGGATCAGTTTTTCCATATGACATTGGGTCAGCCATAAGTATTACAGGAACTAGTGCTTCTACACCAGGCTATTATTATTTTTATTATAACATAAAGGTTGAGACACCATGTTATAATGAAAGCTGGGATTGTGATGCTTCAGGAAATTGTTTTGACCCTGGAAATGGCCAAGGACAATATCCTACGTTAGCAAATTGTCAAAATTTATGTAAGGCCGAATCATGGGATTGTGATGGTCAAGGAAACTGTTTTGACCCAGGCACTGGACAAGGACAATACAGCTCGTTAAATTTATGTCAATCAAGTTGTATTCCTTCAAATATTGAAAATCAGAAATTAAGCAAATTGAGTATATATCCTAATCCAACAAAAGACAGTTTTATCATAAGTTTTAAATCACATACATATCAAAACATTAAAATTGAGATTTCCGATATTTTAGGACACAAAATAAGTTACAGAAAATACCCTGAATTTATTGGAGACTTTAAATCTTCTCATAGTTTAAAAGATTATGATTCTGGAATTTACATTGTTAAAATTTACATAGAAAATAAACTTATTGTCAGAAAGATTACGTTACAATAAGATTTATTCTGTGTAAATTATTTCTAAGAGGGTTTGCCCAACAGCATACATTGTCTTTTTGTTAATGTTGTTCATATTATCTCCATGTGTGTGCCAATGCTTGTTAAAATTACTTTTAGACCCCGCATCATATTCTATAATATCAATAGTTGGAATAGCCGTTAATAAATTTATATAATAATGATCATCAATAATTTGTTTAGTCCTTTGAAAACTAAAGTGATGTCCAAAGCCTAACTGGTGAGCTTTTTTCCAAAACTTATCTAATATTTCTTTAGCATGGTAATATGAACCTTCTTCATAAGTAAAAACAGCATTTTCTCCAGCAACCATATCTAATAAAACGCCATACTTGGCATAATAATTTTTTTTGTGCGGATTTTTTGACCAGTACTGGGAACCTAAACACCAGGAGTCTTGCATTATTGGAAACATTGATTGCTCAGGTTGGCCATAATCTTCAGCATCAAACAAAATAATATCAACTCCTATTTTCGGGTTTTTTATTTTTAACATCCTAGCAATTTCTAAAAGTACAGCGACTCCACTTCCTCCATCATTGGCACCTAAGATAGGCTTGTCTTGATTTATTGTATCATAATCAGCTACATGCCTTGTGTCCCAATGCGCAAAAAAAGCAATCCTATTATTTTTTTGTGGAGAAAATGATGCGATAAAGTTTTTTAATTTATGTTGTTTCTGATCATAAGTTGTAACTGGTGCAGTTTGAATAATTAAAGTATCAGCATATTTTTTAAGTTTTTTTTCTAGCCAATCACTACAATTTGCCCATCCTTTTGAACTTAGGAAGCGTGGTCCAAAATCTACTTGCTTCTTTACAAAATAATAAGCACTGTCTTTATTAAATTTTGGTATAGAAACTGTTTTTTTTTCTTGTTTTAACTTATTTGCATTGTTCTTTTCTGATAAACAAGCTACAAATAGAAAACAAAGAAGGATTAAATATAAATGTGAAAAATAAAATTTAATCATATCAAAAGTTTAGTTTATCTCCCATTCTGTACCATTTCTACTATCTTTAATTTCTATTCCTGCTTTTTGTAATTTTTCTCTAATTAAATCTGCAGAGTCCCAATCCTTACTTTTTTTTGCATTTGATCTCAATTCTAAAATTAACTTCATTATTTCATTTATTTTTTCTTTGCTATCTGTTTTCTCTTCAATAGGCTTAAACCCTAGAATTTCGACAAAAAATGTTTTAAAGATTGATTGTAATTTTTTTAAATCATCAATATTTATTTTTAGTGTACCTTTTTTAATAGAATTAATTATTTTAACATAATCAAATAAATTAGCAATTAATATAGGTGTGTTAAAATCATCATTCATGGCTTCATAACATTTCTTTTCTAATGTTAAGATTTGATCAATTGATGAAGAGGTTTTACTTGGTTTTAAAGCTGAAATCCCCTTATATGCAACTATTAACTTTTTATAGCCTTTTTCTGCGGCTATCAATGCATCATTGCTAAAATCAATTGTTCCTCTATAATGTGCTTGAAGTATAAAGAAACGAATTGTCATGGGAGAAAACGCCTGACTACATTTTTTATGACTTCCTGTAAAAAACTCTTCAAGCGTTATGAAGTTTCCAAGTGACTTTCCCATTTTTTGTCCTTCAATAGTTACCATGTTATTATGCATCCAATATTTTGCAGGACAGCAATTGTTTGCGGCATATGACTGTGATATTTCAGCTTCATGATGTGGAAAAACCAAATCCATTCCGCCCCCATGAATATCAAATTCTTTTCCCAAGTATTTTTCACTCATTGCAGAACATTCCATGTGCCAGCCTGGAAATCCTTCCCCCCAAGGAGAAGGCCACCTCATTATATGCATTTCGTCTGCTTTTTTCCATATTGCAAAATCAAAAGGATTTTTTTTGTCTGATTGAGCGTCCAGTTTTCTTGTGCCTTCCAACGTATCATCTAAATTTCTTCCTGATAAAACCCCATAATTAAAAGAGTTATTATATTTTTTAACATCTAAATATATAGAGCCATTAACTTCATATGCAAAACCATTGTTTATAATTTTTTTTACCATTTCAATTTGCTCAATAATGTGACCTGTTGCTCGAGGCTCAATAGAAGGTGGCAGACAATTTAGGAGAGCCATAGCATTATGATACTTTATAGTGTATGATTGAACTATTTCCATAGGTTCTAGTTTTTCTACTCTGGCTTTTTTAGCAATTTTATCTTCCCCTTCATCAGCGTCATTTTCTAAATGGCCTGCATCTGTAATATTTCTGACATATCGAACCTTATATCCACAATGTGATAGATATCTGAAAACAATATCAAATGTAATCGCAGGTCTGGCATGACCTAAGTGCGGCTCTCCATAAACAGTCGGGCCACATACATACATACCTACATGAGATTTTACTATGGGCTTAAAAAGTTCTTTTTTTCTAGAAAGAGTATTATAAATACTAATAATATTTTTCATTTTACTAAGTTAAGATATTGTGTTGAAAGATTTTTAATCATGTCAGTACACATTTTTTTTAAATCGTATTTTGATTGCCAGTTCCAATCATTTTTTGCATAACTATCATTAATTGATTGAGGCCATGAATCTGCAATTTTTTGTCTATAATCTTGCTTATAAATAATCTCAAAATCCGGAACATGTTTTGAAATTTCATTGGCAATTTCTTCAGGGTTAAAGCTAACTCCAGACAAATTATAAGAAGATCGAATTGTAATACTTTCTGACTTACTTTCCATTAATTTGATAGTTGCCTCTATGGCATCAGGCATGTACATCATTGGCAGTGTAGTATTTTTTGACAAATAGCAAGTATATTTCTGCTTTTGAATTGCATCATGAAAAATATTTACTGCATAATCAGTTGTTCCCCCACCTGCCTTGGCTCTCCAACCAATTAAACCAGGATATCTTAAAGATCGAACATCTACATTAAATTTGTTAAAATAATATTCGTTCCATCTCTCTCCAGCAAGTTTGCTAATTCCATATACTGTATTTGGCTCCATTATTGTAAATTGAGGTGTATTTTTTTTTGGAGTATTTGGACCAAAAACTGCAATTGAAGAAGGCCAAAATATTTTTTTTATAAAACCTTCTTTTGCAAGGTCTAATACATGAGAGTGTGACCTCATATTTAAACTCCACCCTAATTCAATGTTTTTTTCTGCTCTTGCTGATAGCAAAGCGGCTAATAAATATACTTGTGTAATTTTATGTTTTTTTACGATTTGAAAAAGTTTTTTTTCGTTCATAACATCTAACAATTCAAAAGGCCCATTTTGCAACGTTTTTTTCGAAGTTGACCTTATGTCAGAAGCGATCACATTTTTTTCACCATATATTTTTCTCAACTCAAGAACTAATTCTGTTCCTATTTGACCAGAAGAACCAATAACTAATAGTTTATCAGACATTATTAAATCTTTTTACAAATATAGTATTATACTAATTTATATCATTATGAATTTTTAAGAATAAAATCAATCAATTTATATCTTTGCAAATAAATAAGCTAATACAAAATGGATCCAAATGCTGGCAAAAAAAATATGTTTAACAAGTTAAGTAAACAGCAATGTATAGAACTTTTAAATAAAGAAGATTTTAAAAGAAAAACAATTTCATTTTATAGATACGCTGTTATAGAAAATCCTCAAAAAATTAGAGATGAATTATATAATGATTGGATAAAATTGAAAGTTTTAGGTAGAATTTATCTTTCAACAGAAGGAATAAACGCACAATTAAGTGTTCCTGTTCATAACTTAAAGGAATTCTCTCTTCAACTTGAAAAGTATATTTTTTTTAAGGGTATAAAATTTAAAATTGCAATTGAAGACGATGGAAGATCATTTTTTAAATTAACCATAAAGGTTAGAAATCAAATTGTTGCAGATGGATTGCCAAAAAATGAATATGATGTTACTAATGTGGGAAAACATTTAGATGCTCATGAATGGAATAAAGCAATTGAAGATGGTGCAGTAATAGTTGATATGCGAAACCATTATGAAAGTGAAATAGGAAGATTTAAAGGAGCAATATGTCCAGATGTGGAGACGTTTAAAGAAGAACTTCCTAAAACTAAAAAAATCCTGAAAGGAAAGGAAGAAAAACAGATTTTACTGTATTGCACAGGCGGAATCAGATGTGAAAAAACATCAGCATACTTAAGGCATCATGGGTTTAAAAATGTCAATCAACTTCATGGAGGTATAATTGATTACTATAGACAATTAAAACAAAATAAAAATTTAACTAATTATTTTGAAGGCAAAAATTTTGTTTTTGATGAAAGAAGAGGTGAAAGAATATCTGACAAGGTTATAAGTAAATGTCACCAGTGCGGAGCTGAATGTGACAATCATGTCAATTGTAGTAATGTAAATTGTAATCTTTTATTTATTCAATGTGATGCATGTAAGAAAAAATATAGTAACTGCTGTTCAACCAAATGCATTAAGGTTACTAAACTATCATTAGAACAGCAAAAAGAGTTAAGAAAAGGAAAACAAAATAAAAAAATGTATTTCAGTCACAAAAGAGTAAAATTAAAATAGAATTAAATGAATAAGATTAGAATTACTAAAGAGTTTAAGTTTGAAATGGCGCATGCTCTTCATGGATATGATGGGCTTTGCAAAAACATTCATGGTCATTCATACAGGTTATGGGTTACTGTAATTGGGGATATTCTGGAAGTTCCAGGGCACCGAAAAAATGGAATGGTATTAGACTTTGATGTTATTAAAAAAGTGGTTAAAAAGACAGTTGTAGATAAGTATGATCATTCACTTGTTATAAATGGAAAATCACCTCATGCAAATGTTGATTTTTCAGCATTTGAAAAAGTTTTTCATTTAGAATATCAACCAACTTCTGAGAACTTAGTTGTGGATTTTGCAAATTTAATTAAAGAAGAATTGCCAGATAACATTAAATTATATAAGGTAATACTTTCAGAAACAGCTACCTCTTTTGCAGAATGGAACTGTAATGACAATTAATGTATTGACTTTCAGTGATTTTTGACATAAAATATTCTTTTTGAAAATATACTTTAAAAGTAAATTTTGTCACGTTGATTTACTATTTTTGTAAATGTAAAATTAGATAATATGGCAAATGTTTTGATACCACTCATAATTATTTTAGCAATAGTAGCTTTAGTTCAAATAACTAGAGTGAGTGAATTATTGGGAGAGTTAAAAAAGATTGACGTTAACAATGTTACAGAAGAAGACAATAACACTCAAGGATTTTTATTTGTTGTTATTGGAGGAGCTTTTTTGATTTTTGTGGTTTGGCAAATGTTAGAATGGAATCACTTATTATTGCCACCAGCTAGTTCAATGCATGGAGAACAAATTGACGCATTGATGCAATTTACCATGGGTTTAATTTTAGTTGCATTTTTTCTTTTAACACCAATATTGTTTTACTTCGCATATAAATACAGAGGCAGAAAAGATAATAGAGCATATTATTATCCACATAATAATAAATTAGAACTAATTTGGACAGTTGTACCTACAATTATTCTAACTGGGGTCATTATTTACGGTCTAAAAACTTGGGATAGTGTTATGAATGTAGACACATCAGATGCTCATGAAATTGAAGTATATTCAAAACAATTTCAATGGTTAGCTAGAGAAGCTGGTGAAGATAAGGTTTTAGGAGCATCCAATTTTAAATTAATTGATGCAACTAATAACTTAGGTGTTGATATGGAAGATCCAAATTCTTTGGATGATAAGGTTGTTAGAGAGGTTCATTTGGTAGTGGATAAGCCGGTTTTATTAAAATTCCGCTCTCAAGATGTGATTCATTCTGCTTTTTTACCACATTTTAGAGTTCAAATGAATTGTGTTCCAGGACTATCTACCCAGTTTGCATTTACTCCTACACAAACCACTAAAGAGATGAAAATTCAAGAAGGTGAGGATTTTGACTATGTATTACTTTGTAACAAGATTTGTGGTGCAGCTCACTACAATATGCAAATGAAATTTGTTGTTGAAACTCAAGAAGAGTACGATGCATGGATTGCTTCACAAAAAACGCTAGATGAAAAATTATTAACTCAAAAATAGATAAAAGATGTCAGATCATCACAAAGAAACTTTTATAACAAAATACATTTTTTCCCTTGATCATAAGATGATTGCAAAGCAGTTTCTTTTAACAGGAATGTTTATGGCTTTAGTTGGGATGTTAATGTCAGCTATTTTCAGAGTACAACTTGCAAACCCAGGTGAGAGTTCTATTCTTTATAACTTTCTTCCAAGTCATTGGATTAATGAAGTAGGAGCGCTAAATCCAGACAAATATCTTGCATTGGTTACAATGCATGGTACTATCTTAGTTTTTTGGGTTTTAACTGCTGGCCTTTCTGGAACATTTGCAAACTTTTTAATACCGTTGCAAATAGGAGCAAGAGATATGGCTTCTGGATTTATAAATATGCTTTCATATTGGTTCTTTTTTGCTGCAACAGTAGTTTTAATATGGTCTATATATGTCCCTTCTGGACCAGCATCTGGTGGATGGACAATTTATCCCCCATTAAGTGCACTACCTCAATCAATTCCTGGTTCTGGAACGGGTATGACTTTGTGGTTAGTTGCTATTACATTATTTATTGTAGGATCTCTGTTGGGTGGACTTAATTATATTGTTACAATACTTAATTTAAGAACTAAGGGTATGAGTATGAAAAGATTACCTTTAACTGTATGGGCTTTATTTTTTACTGCTATTCTAGGAGTTTTATCTTTCCCAGTTTTACTTTCATGTGGACTTCTTTTAATTTTTGATAGATCTTTTGGAACATCGTTTTACCTGTCAGATATAGTTATCAATGGAGAGGTGCTACATAATATAGGAGGAAGTCCTATTTTATTTGAGCATTTATTTTGGTTTTTAGGTCATCCAGAAGTATACATTATTTTATTGCCAGCATTGGGAATAACATCTGAAATAATTGCTACAAATTCGAGAAAACCGATTTTTGGATATAAAGCAATGGTTGGGTCATTATTAGCAATTGCATTTTTATCATTTGTAGTTTGGGGACACCATATGTTTATGACAGGAATGAATCCATTTTTAGGTTCTGTATTTACATTTACAACATTACTTATCGCAATTCCTTCCGCAGTGAAAGTATTTAATTTTTTAGCGACATTATGGAAAGCTAACATTCGTTTTACTCCAGCCATGTTGTTTGCAATAGCTACTGTTTCTACATTTATAACTGGAGGGTTAACAGGATTAATTTTAGGAGATAGTGCTCTTGATATAAATGTTCATGATACTTATTTTGTTGTAGGACATTTTCATATTGTAATGGGGCTCTCTGCTATTTATGGAATGCTCGCAGGGGTTTATCATTGGTTTCCTAAAATGTACGGTAGGATGATGAATAAAAGTTTAGGATATATTCATTTTTGGACAACTTTTATTTGTGCTTATGGAGTCTTTTTTCCAATGCACTTTTTAGGGCTTGCAGGCTTACCTAGAAGATATTATACAAATAGTTCTTTTCCAATGTTTGACGGATTAAGTGATATAAACTCAATAATTACTTTCTTCGCATTATCTGGAGCAGTTGTTCAAGTCATTTTTCTTTTTAATTTCTTCTACAGTATTTTTAAAGGACCTAAAACAACTAAAAATCCATGGAAATCTACTACATTAGAATGGACAACTCCTGTTGAAAGAATTCATGGGAATTGGCCAGGAGAGTTGCCTGAAGTAAAAAGATGGGCATATGATTATTCAAAGCCAGGCTATGAGGATGATTTTGTTCCACAGACTGTTGAATTAAAGGAAGGAGAAAAAGATGTTTAAATATAATAATAAAAAAAATGAGTGTAAATATTAAAGCAATTAAGCAATTATTATGGATAGGAATAGGTTCTATATGTATGTTTTTTGCAGGTTTAACTTCAGCATATATTGTTAGAAAGGCAGAAGGAAATTGGATGTCATTTGAAATTCCGGATCCATTTATTTATAGCACAGTTGTTATAATTATTAGTAGCATAGTTTTAACATTTGCTAAGTCTAAGTTAAAACAAGAAGCATCTCCTTTTAAAATAATTTTAACTGTTTTTATTTTGGGAATTATTTTTACAGCTTTACAAGTTAATGGATGGAAAGAACTAACAAATCAGGGTGTTTTTTTAACTGGTGAAGGTAGTAATGCTGCAGGTTCTTTTTTATATATTTTAACGCTTGCACATTTAGTTCATTTAGTTGGAGGATTGGTTGCTTTATTATTTTCCTCAGTAAGTGCAGTTAAAGGAAAGTATTCATTAGAAAATAGCATAGGACTGGATTTAACAAGTACTTATTGGCATTTTCTAGGGATTTTATGGTTGTACTTATTTTTCTTTTTAAAGTATGTATAATTAATCAAAAGAGATAAAGTATTATTTAAATTAAAAAAATATGTCAGAAATAAAAAATTATGGAGAAGCGTGGAAAGGTGGAGACAAACCACTTGCAGCAAGCTATGGTAAGTTAATGATGTGGTTTTTCCTTATTACTGACACACTCACTTTTTCAGCTTTCTTAGCATCTTATGGATTTAGTAGATTTAAATACGAATCTGTATGGCCTGTACCTGAAGATGTTTTTACTCATTTTCCTTTTTTAAGTGGTGAACATCCATTATTGTTTGTTGCTCTTATGACATTTATTTTAATTATGAGTTCTGTAACAATGGTCTTAGCGGTAAATTATGGACACAAAATGCAAAAGAGTAAAGTAATACTATGGTTAGTATTAACAATAGTAGGTGGCTGTTTATTCTTAGGTTCACAAGCATGGGAGTGGGGACATTTCATTCATGGAGATAAGGGGGGAATTGCAACTAAAGATGAATATGTAGTTCATGTTGCACAAGGAAATAAGTTGTCTTCTGTGTATAAATTAATGGAGATAGATAAATATTCTAACGACCACAGTTTAAAATATTTTGGATTAGAAGACTTAACTCAAGAAATGAAAAAGGGGTTTGATGAGAAAAACATAAATAATCTTATTGAGCAACTAAAAGCAAAACCAGAGTTTAATATAAGAAAAGCAGATAAGACTATTTTGTCAAATGAAGAGTCTATAAATTATTTAAAAGAAAATGCAACACAGATTTTAGTTGGGGCAAACTTGGTAAATAATGAATATGGACATAGATTATTTGCAGATTACTTTTTCTTTATTACTGGATTTAATGGATTTCATGTGTTTAGTGGAGTTGTCTTATTAATAATTATTTTAATTAATGTAATTATGGGGACTTATGAAAGAAGAGGACATTACGAAATGGTTGAGAAGGTAGGTTTATATTGGCACTTTGTTGACTTGGTCTGGGTATTTGTATTTACCTTCTTTTATTTAGTTTAATTTTTAAAAAACACAATATAATGGGAACAGATAAAAAAGGAAATTGGTGGATATGGAAAGTCTTTTGGATTCTTTTAGCAGTAACAGCTTTTGAGGTTTTGTTAGGAATATTAAAAGTAAATGAATCACTTCCTGAAGCTTTGGTATATGACAAATTTTTGGGATTAGCATGGCTTACTCATGTCTTTATTATTTTAACAATAGTAAAAGCAGCATATATTGTAATGATTTTTATGCATTTAGGTGATGAAAGAAAAAATTTACAATTAATTATCTTAGTTCCTGTTTTTATTTTAGTTCCGTATTTACTTTTTATAATTCTTACTGAGGGTACTCACGCCCTATTGATGATGTAAAATATGAAGAATAAGACAAGAAAATCATTTATAATTACGATTCTTTTTTTACTATTGGTTTTACCACCAATAGTTTACTTCTATGTTACGAGGGGCTTTAATAATTTTATTAATCTTGAAATCATTGGAGAAGAAAATCATAAAATTTCAAATTTTCAATTTATAAATCAAGATAGTATAATTGTTGATAATAGTACTATGAAAGGAAATATTTATGTTGCAAGTTTTTTCTTTACATCTTGTCCTACTATATGTCCAATAATGACCAAAAACATGTCCTATCTACAAAAAGAATTAAGTGTTTATCCAAATATTAGATTTTTATCACATAGTGTAGATCCAGTGAATGATACACCGTATAAACTACGCTTATATATTGAAATGATGAAACAAAAATATATTTCTATAGATACACAGAACTGGGATCTTGTTACTGGAGAAAAATCAGAAATTTATGATATTGCTAAATCTTATTTTGTAAATGTAAGTGAAGATTCAATAGCACCTGGAGGATTTCTGCATTCTGAATACTTTGTGTTGATTGATAAAGAAGGAAGAATTCGTTCGGGAGTAGATCAATATAATAATGTAGTTGGCGTTTATGACGGTACAAATGAAATACATATTAAAAATTTAGTTAATGATATTAAAGTTTTAATGGCTGAATATAAACGTCCTAAAAAGGATAAATAAATGTATATGAAAAAAATATTTTTATTATTATTTTTTTTATTTTCAAAAATATATCTTCATGCTCAGTGTGCAATGTGTAAAGCTGTAGTGGAAGCAAATTTGGAATCAGGTAGCACAAAAGGAGCTGGATTAAATGATGGGATTTTATATTTAATGGCAATTCCATATATAGTTATATTATTCTTTTCTATCATCTATTATTTTCAAAAAAGAAAAGTAATAGAATCTTAATATAACAAACTTAATGCGAAAGCTAAAATATTATTTTCAACTACTTAAATTTCGATTGTCAATAACTGTAGTTTTTTCTGCTGTTGCGGGGTACTTTTTAGGAACAGATTTATTTTTAATAGAAGAGTTATTGTATTTGATTTTTGGAGGATTGTTGGTAACGGGATCTGCAAATGGATTTAATCAGATTTTAGAAAGAGACTATGATAAAATAATGACTAGAACAGCAAAACGTCCATTACCACTAAAAAACCTAAAATTATCAGAAGCGGTTTTCTTTTCGATGATTATAGGCTTTATTGGATTATATCTATTAAATTTCATTAAAGCTGAAGGATCATATTTTGGGTATTTATCAAAGTCCAGTTTATTTGGATTGATTTCAATGTTGTTATATGTTTTCTCTTACACACCATTAAAGAGGCTTTCTACAATTTCTATTTTTGTAGGAGCTATTCCTGGTGCAATACCTTTTTTGTTAGGCTGGGTTGCAGCTACTGATAATTTTGGATTAATTGCTGGAACTTTATTTGCGATTCAATTTTTTTGGCAATTCCCTCATTTTATTTCAATTGCATGGGTTCAGGATGACCAATATAAAAAAGCGGGATTTAAAATGTTGTTTGGAGGAAGGAAAAGTACTTACCCTGCATTAATTTCTGTAATAACATCCCTTGTCATGATGATTATTTCAATTATTCCATTTTTTTGGAAACAAATAGATTTACAGCTTTCTTTTGAAGCTTTTGTTCTTATACTTATAATAGGACTTTGGTTTACATATAAATCAGTTGTTTTGTTTAAAAAATTAGATGATGAATCTGCACGAAAACTTATGCTGGCTTCTTTTTTGTACTTGCCAATTATGCAAGTAATATATATTATAGATAAATATATTTAATCCTTTTTAAATATAAATAGGCTGTAAATCACGGACATTAATAAAAAAAATGCTCCCACTTGATGAAGTAATGCAAGTTCTATTGGCACAAAAAATATTATTGTAAATATACCAAGTGCTACTTGTAATATTGTTGTGATAGAAACAATATTTATTGCTTGAGATTCTACTCTATTTAAAGCAAATTTTTGTTTAGTGTAAAACAAGAACATAACAGCACCTAAAATGACATATGCTAAAACTCTATGAATAAATTGTATACCATATTTAGCTTCAACAAAGTTTTTCCAAAATGGACTTAGGCTGTACACTGCCTGAGGAACCCATTGGTCTCCCATTTTTGGCCAGGTATTAAAGCCAATTCCTGCATTTAATCCCGCTACAAATGCGCCATATATTATTTGTATGATAAGAAGAGTGAAAATTGTCCAGCATAATTTAGTGATTTTGGGATAAAAATTTCTTTTAATTTTAAAAATTAGTGGTAAAACAACCCACAGGGTGTAGCCACATGTCAGAAACGCGGTTGTTAAATGAACAGCTAGCCTATAATGACTAACATCAGGCTTGTCTACAAGTCCGCTTTTAACCATCCACCATCCAATTCCACCTTGCATAGCGCCCATAATAAACAATATAGTTGATTGAAAAATTAACTTTGTACTCAACGACTTTCTGATTAAAAAAATAATAAAAGGTATGATNAAAACTAATCCAAGAAGTCTTCCAATCATTCTGTGAAGATATTCCCAAAAAAATATATATTTGAACTGATCAAGAGTGCAATTAAAATTTAGCTTTTTATATTCAGGATATTGTTTATAAAGCTCGAATGTTTCTAGCCATTGTGTATCATTTAGTGGAGGAATGACTCCCATAAATAAATGCCAATTAACCATAGAAAGTCCAGAGTCAGTCAATCTTGTAATACCCCCAACAATAACCATGGTAAGTATTAGCAAGCAACCTGAAATAAACCAAATAATAATCCACTTTTTATCTTTCATCTTTGTCTAATAGTAAGGGGAGATCATTATAAACACAATTACTCCAGTAATTGTAACGTATAGCCAAACAGGAAATGTCAATTTTGCAATTTTTTTATGAGGGTCAAATTCTTTTTGTATAGCTCTTACATAGCTGATTAACACCATTGGTATTAAAACTATTGACAGTAAAATATGAGTTAATAAAATAAAAGCATATAAATAAAGTGAATACCCAATCTTCATTTTTTCATTTAAATCTCTAANACCATTTTTATCTAAGTCTCCAAAAATTGTAGAATCAGAGGTCATGTGATATGCTATATACATTAATAAAAATAATAATGAGAGANCTATACAGGTTTTCATTAGATTTTCGTGTAGTTTGATTTTCTTATTTTTAATAGCAATTAAGGCTATAANTAAAAGAATTGCTGTTAAAGCATTTATTGATGAGTAAATAGGCGGTAAAAANAAAGGNAAATCGTAATCAATTTTTACTGTAAATAATATAGCNACAACTACAGGAATAGCCACTGAAATAATTTTTATCCAAATAGAGTATTTATTGTTTTTCATTATTTTAATTTTAAATTTAATTCGTTTAACTGGTCTTTGTTAATTTCAGAAGGGGAGTCAATCATTACATCCCTTCCAGAATTATTTTTTGGAAAGGCTATAAAATCTCTGATGTTTTCCTGACCACCAAGTACAGCACAAAGCCGGTCAAATCCAAAGGCTATTCCTCCGTGCGGAGGTGCTCCATATTCAAATGCGTTTGTTAGAAATCCAAATTGTTTTTTTGCTTCTTCATCACTTAGTCCTAGAANTTTGAATATTTTTTTTTGTAATACCTGATCGTGTATTCTTATGCTTCCTCCTCCAATTTCGTTTCCATTTATTACTAAATCGTATGCATTAGCTTTTACCAGTTCAGGGTTTTTATCTAATAATTTAATTTCATTTTCATGTGGTGCTGTAAATGGATGATGCATTGAATGCCATCTTTTTTGATTTTCATCCCATTGAAAAAGAGGAAAGTCAGTTACCCATAATGGACAAAATTTATTTGAACTCCTTAAGCCTAATTTTTCTGCGATATGAATTCTTAAAAGGCCTAACGCTTTTCTAGTATTTTCTTTGTCTCCCGACATAATTACTAGTAAATCTCCATTTTCACAACTTGCCTTTTCTGCCCATTTTTTTCTGCTATTTTCATCAAAAAACTTATCTACAGTTGACTTTGATGTTCCATCCAAATTATACTTACAATAAACAAGTCCCGTTGCACCTATTTGTGGTGTTTTTACATATTTTATTAAATTNTCAAGTTGTTTTCTTGTAAAATCAGCTCCTTTTTTTACATTNATAGCAAGAATTGTTTCAGACGAGTTAAATATTTCAAAACTTGATTGTTTACATAATTCAGTTATTTCAACAAATTTCATATCGAATCTTGTGTCTGGCTTGTCTGATCCATATAATTTCATAGCCTTACTGTAGGAAATTCTGTTAAATTTTTCAAGTTCTATATTGTGTATATCTAAAAAAATTGATTTTATCAATCCCTCAAATGTATTTAGTATATCTTCTTGCTCCACAAATGACATTTCGCAATCTATTTGAGTAAACTCAGGTTGACGATCAGCTCTTAAATCCTCGTCTCTAAAACATTTTACTATCTGGTAATACTTGTCCATTCCAGCAACCATCAAAAGTTGTTTGAAAGTTTGTGGTGATTGAGGAAGTGCATAAAACTCTTTTTCATTCATTCTACTAGGGACAACAAAATCTCTAGCNCCTTCAGGAGTGGATTTTATTAAATAAGGTGTTTCAACTTCAATAAATTCTTCTTTGTCTAAATAATTTCTAGTTGCTTTTGCAACTTTATGCCTCAAGATTAGATTTTGTTGGATAGGCTTTCTTCTTATATCTAAATATCGATATTTCATTCTTATTTCATCTCCCCCATCTGTATTTTCTTCAATAGTAAAAGGAGGATTTTTTGATTCATTTAATATAACTAATTTATTAACATCAATTTCGATATCTCCAGTGGCGAGATGTTTGTTTTTTGAAGAACGTTCAATTACAATTCCAGTTACTTGAATAACAAATTCTCTNCCTAATTTTCTAGCAAAAAGGCATAATTCAGGATTTTCTTGCATATTAAATGTAATCTGTGTTATGCCATATCTGTCTCTTAAGTCGACAAAAGTCATCCCTCCAAGATCACGTGTCTTTTGTACCCATCCTGTTAATGTTACTTGTTCGTTTATGTGGGAGCTGTTTAGGCTATTGCAATTGTGAGTTCTTAACATAAATATTTATTTATTGCAAAATTACAAAAGAAAATAGATATTTGTTTTATGAAAATAAATCCTTTTAATGANACATTTTTTATGAATGAAGCCTTGAAGGAAGCAAAAAAAGCTCTTGATTTAGGNGAAGTTCCAGTAGGAGCGGTTATAGTCTCTAGTTCTCAAATCATTGCAAGAGCACACAACTATACTCAGCAGTTAAATGATGCTACTGCACATGCAGAAATGCAAGCATATACAATTGCTTCTGATTATTTGCAAAGTAGGTATTTACATAATTGCACTTTATATGTTACCTTAGAACCTTGTATGATGTGTGCTGGGGCTGCATATTGGACACAAATTAGCAAAATTGTTTATGGAACAAAAGATGATAAGAAAGGTTTTAGTAACTTAGAAACCAGTATAATACATCCAAAAACAATTGTTCAAAATGGATTACTTGAACATGAATGTAAAAAATTATTGAAGGAATTTTTTAAAAANAGAAGATAAATAAACTATTTTTGTTGTAAAAATAAAAATACTATGAGTTATCCTGAAGAAATGTGTGCTCCAATGAGAGANGAGTTNACATCCGTCGGTTTTGTTGAACTTAAAACGGAAGAAGAGGTNTCATCCCTTTTAAATAAACAAGAAGGTTCTNTTTTGTTGCTAGTAAACTCTGTTTGTGGNTGTGCTGCTGCTAATGCAAGACCTGCAGTAAAAATGGCAACACAATTTTCTAATAAAGCAAATGTTTTTGCAACTGTATTTGCTGGTCAAGATATTGGCGCAACTGCTAAAGCGAGAGAATATATGGCTCCATTCCCTCCATCATCTCCATCAATAGCAATTTTTAATAATGGGAGTTTAGTTCATTTTATTGAAAGGCATCATATTGAGGGAAGATCTGCAGAAATGATTGCAGAAAATATCAAAGCATGTTTTGATGAGATTTGCTAAAACAGTAAAAAAATAATATTTAACTTATTTTGAGATGTAACAAAATTTATTAGTTGCTCTAGTTCTAATAAAATTTGTATCTTGCGAACATATATAAAAAGATAAAAATTATATTAAATAACATGAAGAAGATAATACTTTTTTTTACTTTTCTTTACTTTTCTGTAACATCTGTAGTTTTTGCGCAGAATAGTCACCCAAATAATTTAGTGACGTCTCTAATTACATCAACATCTGCAGAACTAAGTTGGAATGGTGCAGGATGTTCACAAAATATTTTATTTTCATATAGACCCGTTCCTGGATCATGGCCACCTCCAAGTGGAAATATTACAGTTACAAATCCTCATCAACTAACTGGCTTGTTAGCAGGGGGCAATTATGAATGGAGGGTTAAGTGTCAAGGAACAAGCGGATGGTCTTCAGTTCAAAGTTTTCAAACCACAGGAGGTC
>PBQB01000013.1 GCA_002724895.1 Flavobacteriales bacterium | reverse complement strand
TTTTTTCATAACATGCTTGTATATACTTGCATTAAATTATCTTGGATTTGAAGCTTCATATAGAATGATTACTCTTGATTGGACAGATTTTAACAAAACTATGGAAGAAGGAGGATGGGACTTAACAAAAATTGACAAACAAAAACTTGGAGAATCTAAAGCTACTTTCGTCTTCGGCCAAATGAATGAACCACCTGGTGCAAGAGCAAGAGTTGCGCTATCAGGACTAACTATTGCTGAATATTTTAGAGATGGTGATGGAAAAGGAAAAGGAAAAGATGTTTTATTTTTTGTTGATAATATTTTTAGATTTACTCAAGCCGGATCTGAAGTTTCCGCATTACTTGGCCGTATGCCTTCAGCTGTAGGTTATCAACCAACATTAGCTACTGAGATGGGAACTATGCAAGAAAGAATTACCTCTACAAAAAATGGTTCTATTACTTCTGTACAAGCTGTTTATGTTCCTGCTGATGATTTAACTGACCCCGCTCCCGCTACTACTTTTGCTCACTTAGATGCAACTACAGTACTTTCTAGAAAAATTGCTGAGTTAGGAATTTATCCAGCAGTAGATCCACTGGATTCTACATCTAGAATTTTAACTCCAGAAGTAGTTGGAGATGAACACTATAAGTGTGCTCAAAATGTAAAAGAATTACTTCAAAGATATAAAGAATTACAAGATATTATTGCTATTTTAGGAATGGATGAACTTTCTGATGAAGACAAGTTAGCAGTTCATAGAGCAAGAAGAGTTCAAAGATTTTTATCTCAGCCATTTCATGTAGCTGAACAATTCACAGGTCTAAAAGGTGTTTTAGTTGATATTCAAGACACTATTAAAGGTTTTAACATGATTATGAATGGAGAAGTTGATCAATATCCTGAAGCAGCATTTAATCTAGTAGGATCTATAGAAGAAGCTATTGAAAAAGGAGAAAAAATGATTGCAGAAGCAAAATAATATGCATTTAGAAATAGTAACACCGGAGAAAAAATTATTTACTGGAAGTATAAACTCAATCAAAGTTCCTGGTAAAGATGGAGAATTTGAAATTCTAAATAATCATGCTCCNATTATTTCAACTCTTATTAAAGGTGAAATTAGAATTATTTCAANTGACCAAAAAACTGAAANTTTTCAAATTAGTGGTGGAGTTATCGAGATGCAGAAAAATAACATAATTGTTTTAGTTACAATTTAAATAGATTTTTGGTTGTTCATGATATTTTTTAAAAAGTAATGCAAATCAAATTAGCACTTATTTTTTTATTATTTTTTTCAAGTTGTTATTCAAAATTAGAAAATGAGCAATTCAAATTACAAATTGGAGATTTTCTTTTTCAAGATTTAGATTCATCACCATTATGTGAAGCAATAGAAATCGTAACACCTGGATACAAAAATGGTAATTTTTCTCATGTTGGTATAGTAATAGATATAAGTGACTCAACTTATATTTTAGAAGCAATTCCAGATAAAGTCAAAAAAACAAANTTACATCAATTTTTAAATAGATCTTTTGATAATAACAATCANCCCAAAGTTATNGTAGGAAGATTAAAAAAAGAATATCAATTNACTATTGATGATGCAATTATTTTTCTCAAATCTAAAATTGGACACAATTATGATGATCAATTTTTATTAAACAATGACTCTTATTATTGCTCTGAACTAATTTATGAAGCTTTTGAAAAAAATAATATTTTTGAGTTAAAACCAATGACTTTTCTTAACCCATTAAACAATGACACTTTAGAAATATGGAAAGAATATTATCAAAATTTAAACATAGATATTCCTGAAAAAGAACTTGGAATTAACCCTGGAATAATGTCAATATCTAATAAAATAGATATTATAAAAATATATGGAAAACCAGATGGTATNTAAAAGATTTTTATTCCTTTTGTTTTGAATCTATNATTATTGTTACTGGTCCATTGTTAATTAAATTAACATTCATATCTGCGCCAAATTTTCCAGTTTTTACTTTAACATAAAGTTTAGACTGCAATCTTTCTATAAAATAATTATATAAAAAAAGCGCATCTTCATAATTAGCCGATTTTATAAAAGATGGTCTATTTCCCTTTTTAGTCTTTGCATGTAAAGTGAATTGACTAATTACAAGAATATCTTGATTAGTGTCTTTTAAAGATTTATTCATTTTGCCTGTATCATCGCTAATGATGCGTAGATTTACAATTTTCTCTGTCAACCAATCTGCGTCTTCTTCATTATCCTCAATTTCAACACCAACAAATAATACAAGACCAGCACCTATTTGTGAAATTACTTTTTCTTTAGATTTAACAATTGATTTTAAAACTCTTTGAATAACTACTCTCATTTATAACTTTTATCTAAAATTACCTTTACTTTCTGATAAGATTGAAAGATAGTTTTTATATCGAGATTTCGCAATACTTCCATTTAAATATTTTTTTTTAATTGCGCAATCAGGCTCTTCTTGATGTATACAATTAGAATATTTACATTCGTCACTAAAAGCAATAAACTCAGGAAAATAATTACATACTTCATTGGAATTAATATTTACTAAACCAAAACCCTTGATACCTGGAGTATCAATAACTGATCCTCCAAAACTTAATCTATGTAGCTCAGAAAATGTCGTGGTATGTTTTCCCTGATTATGGGAAAAAGAAATTTCATTAGTTTTTATATTTAAGTTATTTTCCAACTTATTAATTAATGTTGATTTTCCAACTCCTGAATGTCCCGATAGAATATTTACTTTGTCTTTTAATATTGTTTTAACTTTTGACAAATCATCATTTAAAATTGAATATGATAAAGTTTGATATCCTATATCTTTATATATTTTCTCAAGATTTACTTGTTTTTTTAACTCTATATCACTGTAAATATCTAATTTATTAAACATTAAAATAACATTAACTGAATAAGCTTCAGCCGATACTAAAAATCTGTCAATAAACAGTGTTGTTGTTGTAGGATCTTTAATTGTAACCATTAATATTGCTTGATCAATATTTGAGGCGATAATATGTTCCTTTTTAGATAATTTAACAGACTTTCTAACAATTTTATTTTTTCTTTTGTACAAGTTAGTAATAGTGAAAGAACCAGCTATTCCTTCAACATCTACGTAATCACCCACAACAATAGGACTAGTAGATTGAATACTCTGTATTCTAAAAGATCCCTTTAAATTACAATTAAGTAAATCGCCTGATTCTAATTCAACAATATAATTTGTGCCTGTAGCTTTTGTTACAATACCCCTCATGACTACAAAAGTACTATTAAATATTATTTTGATAATTAATGAGGTATTAGATGTAAAATTTAATAAAATATTTAATCACTCTTTTTTATATTTGCCATCATGTCTATTGAAATCAACCAAATAAGTAAAAGTTTTAATAATCAATTAGCTTTAAAAAACATTTCATTTAAAATCAATAAAGGAGAAATTGTCGGCTTTTTAGGACCTAATGGAGCCGGAAAAACAACACTTATGAGAATTATTTGTGGATATATTAAACAAAATATAGGAAGCATTAAAATTTGCAGCTTAGATAAAGACAGTAATGAAGAATTAGTTAAGTCAAAAATTGGATATCTTGCAGAAAACAATCCTTTATATAAAAATATGTACATTAAAGAATATTTATTATTTGTAGGAAAATTGTATAATGTAAATAATCTACAAAATTGTGTTCTTAAAGTAATGAAACAAACAGGATTACTAAATGAGAAAAATAAAAAAATTCAACAACTTTCTAAAGGCTTTAAACAAAGAGTTGGACTAGCAGCGGCATTAATACATAATCCTGAAATTTTAATTCTTGATGAACCTACAACCGGATTAGATCCAAATCAATTAATTGAAATTAGAAACTTAATATTAGAGTTAGCAAAAAATAAAACAATATTATTTTCCACACATATTTTACAAGAAGTAGAAAAGATTTGTGATAGAATAATTATTATAAATAATGGCGAAATAATAGATGATCAATCAGTTAGTAATCTTACTAAAACAAAGACATCAATAGAAAATTATTTTATTAAAAAAACATCTATATAAATTTTTGTACAATTTTTTGAATATTATCTGACTTACCCATAGTATAAAAATGAATACATGGCACCCCAAATTCTATTAATTCTCTTGTTTGATTTATTGCCCATTCAATACCAATATTTCTTACTTCATCATTATTTTTCGATTTTATTATTAAATTAACCAATTCTGATGGGATATTTAAATGAAATCTCTGTGGAAGAAGTGTTAACTGTTTTTTTGTGGCTATTGGTTTTAACCCTGGGATAATTGGTATATGAATATCATTTTCTCTACATAATTTTACAAAATCAAAATATTTTTGGTTATCAAAAAACATCTGAGTAACTATATATTCAGCTCCTGCTTCTACTTTCTTTTTCAAAAAATGAATATCTGAAAACATATTTGGAGATTCAAAATGTTTTTCAGGATAGCCTGCAACACCGATACAAAAATCTGTAGACACAGTGTTTCTCAAATCATTATCTAAATATATCCCTTTGTTCATATCACTTACTTGCATCAACAATTCTGACGCATAACTATGACCGTCATTTTCAGCACTAAAATATATCTCAGACTTAATTGGATCACCTCTTAAAACTAATAAATTATCAATGCCTAAAAAATTTAAATCTATCAATGCATTTTCTGTTTCTTCTCTATTAAAACCACCACAAATAATATGTGGAACTGTATCTACATTATACTTATTCATTATTGCTGCACAAATCCCTACTGTACCAGGTCTTTTCTTAACTGACCTTCTTTCTAACAACCCATTATCTTTCCTTTTATATACATATTCTTCTCTATGATATGTCACATCTATAAATGGAGGTTGAAACTCCATTAATGGATCTAAAGATTTATATAAAGATTGAATACTCTCTCCTTTTAACGGAGGTAAAATCTCAAAGGAAAAAAGAGTTTTATTTGTATTTTTTATATGTTCTATTACTTTCATTTTTTTATATGTTTGATCTTAACCATTTTTTTACATCATTTATATGCATTTTTTTTCTTTTTGAATAATCAACTAACTGATCATCTTGAATCTTTCCTACATTAAAATATTTTGTTTTACTATTTGCAAAATAATATCCACAAACAGTTGCATTTGGATACATTGCTAAATTTTCAGTAAGGCGAACGCCTATATTTTCTTTAGCTTGAAGTAAGTTGAAAATCTTCAACTTTTCGGTATGATCTGGACAGGCAGTATAGCCAGGAGCTGGTCTAATCCCAATATATTGTTCATCTATTAGTTGTTGATTATTAAATTTTTCTTTATTTGAATAACCCCAAATATCTTTTCTAACTTTCTCATGCATGTATTCGGTTAATGCTTCAGCTAATCGATCAGCAATTATCTTTAACAATATTCCGTTATACTCATCAAATTTCTTTTCAAAAACCTTTAGTTGTTTTTCTATATCTAGACCTGCAGTACAAACAAATGCACCTATATAATCCATAATTCCAGTACTGAACGGTGCAATAAAATCAGATAAACACTTATTATTTTTAATATTTTTTGATTGTTGTCTTAAAAAATTAAACTCTTCAATTTTTTTACCATTATTAAATAAATAAACATCTTCATTTTTTGAATTTGCTTGCCAGATCCCTATTACTGCATTTAGTTTTAACCAATTATTTAATATTATATTATCTATCATTCTGTTTGCATCATCATATAATTTTGTCGCTGCTTTTCCATATTTTATATCAGTTAAAATTTCGGGAAACTTCAATTTCATTTCCCAACTAATAAAAAAAGGAGTCCAATCAATATAATGTCGAATTTTTTCAATTGACAAGTCATTAAACAACTGCACACCTAATTCTTTAGGCTTAGAAATCTTTATATTTTTCCAATCTATAGTGTTCTTATTATCTCTTGCATCATGAAGAGAAACGTATTCTTTTTGCATGACTTTTTTGAGATAATTTTCCTTGATTTCTAAATAATGACAATCTATTTCATGTTTATATAAATTACTGTTTTCGCCTAACAATTTACTTGAAACACCTACTGCCTTTGAAGCATCTAAAACATGAACTACAGCATTTTGGTAGTGTTCCTTAATTTTTACTGCAGTATGAACCTGAGAAGTTGTTGCTCCTCCAATTAGTAAGGGTATTTTAAAATTATTTTTTTGCATTTCTTGAGCTACAAATATCATTTCGTCCAATGAAGGAGTAATCAAACCACTTAAACCAATTATATCAACATCATTTTTTCTAGCTTCTTCTATAATCTTATTTGAAGAAACCATTACTCCTAAATCTATTATTTCATAGTTATTACATCCTAGTACTACACCTACTATATTTTTTCCTATATCATGGACATCTCCTTTTACAGTTGCTAATAAAATTTTACCTGCTTTTTCCCCTTTAACCTTATCTTTTTCAATAAATGGTGTAAGAATAGCAACAGCTTGTTTCATTACTCTCGCACTTTTAACAACTTGAGGAAGAAACATTTTTCCTGAACCAAACAAATCACCAACAATACTCATCCCGTCCATTAATGGGCCTTCAATAATTTCTAAAGGCCTATTAAATTTTTTAAGTGCCTGATTTACATCATTATCAATGAATGAATTGATCCCTTTTATTAATGAGTACTTTAATCTTTCTTCTAATGTTTTTTTTCTCCATGCAAGATCTTCTTTTCTTTCTTTGCCTTTGCCTTTTAAGGATTCTGACATATCTAATAAACGTTCAGTTGCACTATTATCCTTATTTAATAAAACATCCTCAACGTTTAATAATAGTTTTTTTGGAATATTTTCATATACCTCAATCATTCCAGCATTTACTATTCCCATATCTAAACCATTATTAATAGCATGAAAAAGAAAAGCTGAGTGCATTGCTTCTCTGACTATATTATTTCCTCTAAATGAGAATGAAACATTACTTATTCCTCCACTTACCTTAGCATGTGGTAGATTATTTTTAATCCATTTTGTTGCTTTAAAAAAATCAACCGCATAGTTATCATGTTCCTCAATTCCAGTAGCAACAGTTAAAATATTAGGGTCAAAAATAATATCTTCTGCAGGAAAGGAAACTTCTTCAACCAATATATTATATGCTCTTTTACAAATCCTAATTTTATCATCATAATTTACAGCTTGACCTTTTTCATCAAAAGCCATAACAATAACAGCGGCTCCGTATCTACGTATCAAATTTGCTTGTCTCTTAAATTCTTGTTCACCTTCTTTCAACGAAATTGAATTCACTATCCCTTTTCCTTGTATACATTTTAATCCAGCTTCGATAATATTCCATTTTGATGAATCAATCATTATTGGAACTTTAGATATATCTGGTTCTGAAGCAATAAGATTTAAAAATCGAACCATTGACTTTTCTCCTTCAATCATTCCATCGTCCATATTAACATCAATAACTTGAGCTCCTCCTTCAACTTGTCCTTTTGCTATTTCTAAAGCATCTTCAAAATTGTCCTGCTTTATTAGTTTCCTAAACTTATTTGACCCCATCACATTAGTTCTTTCTCCTATGTTCAGGAAATTACTTCTAGAGCTAACTGTAACAGCTTCTAAACCACTAATTTTTAACTCCTTTTTTAATACAGGTATTTTTCTAGGATTATACAGCTTAGATAATTTATAAAAAGCTTTAATATGCTCGGCAGTTGTTCCACAACAACCACCTATAATATTTACTATCTTATTTTGCATAAAAGACTCTAGTTGTTTTGCCATATTACTAGGACCATCATCATATTCTCCCATTACATTAGGAAGACCTGCGTTAGGAAATGCACTAATAAAAAAAGGAGCCTTTCTTGAAAGTTCCTCAATATAAGGATACATAGCTTGTGTACCCAGAGCACAATTAAATCCAATGCTCAATATATCAACATGAGAAACAGAATTAAGAAAAGCCTCAACTGTTTGTCCAGAAAGAGTTCTACCACTTTCATCAGTAATTGTACCAGAAATCATAATTGGCAATCTTATATTTCTTTTTTCTAAAACCTCATCAATTGCAAATAATGCTGCCTTGCAATTAAGAGTATCAAATACAGTTTCAACAAGTAAAAGATCAACTCCTCCATCAATTAAAGCATGTACCTGTTCAGAATAGGCTTCTTTCAATTGATCAAAATTTATTAATCTAAAACCAGGATCTTCAATATTAGGTGAAATAGATGCTGTACGATTTGTTGGACCAATTGAACCTGCAACAAATCTGGGCTTAGTACTTGTTGAATACTTTGTAGATATTTCTTTTGCAATTTTTGCTGATTGATAATTTATGTCATAAACTGCTCTTTCCAAAAAATAGTCTGCCTGTGCAATAGATGTAGCACTAAAAGTATTTGTCTCAATAATATCAGCTCCAGCCTCTAAATACTCTTTGTGTATTTGTTTAATTATTTCTGGTTTAGTAATGGAAAGTAAATCATTGTTTCCTTTTAAATCTTTTTTATGACTTTTAAACTGTTCTCCTCTAAAATCTTCTTCTTTTAGGTTATAGCGTTGAACCATTGTTCCCATTGCTCCATCTAAAATAAGTATTCGATTTTTTAATATCTCTTTTATACTCTGCCTCATATTTATTAAACTATTAAGACCTATCAAGAAAGCAATTGGGAAATTATTTAATTTCACTCATCTTTCTTCAAATGAAGCGGGAATTGGCACCTTTATCTTTTAAGGTTGCCAAGACATCAAAGGGCCCGTCCCTCCGTCTTTCTTGATAAGTTTGTGCAAATTAATAGCTTTTTTTTATACTAAACAAGCCGATAGTCTTTTTTTTCTTAAATTCGCAAACCAACTAAAAAAGTTTAAAGACATTACTTACTTTTTTAAAATTAAATCTACAAAATGGCGTACTATTTTACATCAGAATCCGTATCAGAAGGACATCCAGATAAAGTATCTGATCAAATTTCAGATGCACTATTAGATAATTTTTTAGCACAAGATAAAAATTCTAAAGTTGCTTGTGAAACATTAGTCACTACAGGTCTAACAGTACTTAGTGGAGAAGTTAAAACAAAGGCATATGTAGATGTTCAAAAAGTGGCAAGAGAAGTAATACGGAAAATTGGATATACTAAGTCAGAATATCAATTTGATGCTGATAGTTGTGGTGTCATTTCTGCTATTCATGAGCAATCATCTGACATTAGACAAGGGGTTAACGAAGGTGAAGGTCTCAACAAAGAGCAAGGGGCGGGAGACCAAGGAATGATGTTTGGTTATGCTACAAATGAAACAGAAAATCTAATGCCTCTAGCGCTTGACATTTCTCATAAGATCTTAATAGAAATGGCAAAAATAAGAAGAGAAGGTAAAGAAATGACATATTTAAGACCAGATTCTAAATCTCAAGTAACACTGGAATATAATGATGATCATTCTCCAAAAAGTATAACTGACATTGTTGTTTCAACTCAACATGATAATTTTGACAAAGATGAACTCATGCAACAAAAAATTGAATCAGATGTAATAAATATTTTAATGCCTAGAGTTAAAAAACAACTTACAGAAAAAAACAATATATTGTTTGGAAACGAAAAATATCACGTAAATCCAACTGGCAAATTTGTAATTGGTGGTCCTCATGGTGATACTGGTTTAACTGGAAGAAAAATTATTGTTGATACTTATGGAGGCAAAGGAGCTCATGGAGGAGGTGCTTTTTCAGGTAAAGATCCTTCAAAAGTTGATCGTTCTGCTGCCTATGCAACAAGGCATATTGCAAAAAATTTAGTAGCTGCAGGTGTTGCTGATAGAATTTTAGTTCAAGTTAGTTACGCTATAGGAGTTGCAGAACCTATGGGAATTTTTATAGATACTTACGGAACTGCTAAAGTTAACTTAACAGATGGAGAAATTGCTAACATTGTTACTAATATGCCATGTTTTAATTTAAAACCTGCATCTATTATTAATAGATTAAAATTAAAAAATCCTATTTATTCTGAAACCGCATCCTATGGTCACATGGGAAGAAATTCTGAGAAAAAAACTGTATACTTTGAAGTAAATGGATCCATGAAAAATTTTGATGTTGAAACTTTTACATGGGAAAAATTAGATTGTATTGAAGAAGTAAAGTCTAGCTTCAAAATATAGTTCCAATAATTAAATTTAAAATAATTTTTATTTAATAGTTATATGAAAATAAAACTATTTCTTTTAATAATTTTTACATATCATAATGTTTATGCTCAAATAGAATTAAAGTATAAATACAAGCTTCACAATCTTCCTAAGTGGGTTCAAGAAATGTATAAAGACAATTCTAACCCTGGTACAGTTATTAAATTATATGAAAAATACCACAAAAAAAATAAATTTATAAAGAACAAACATACCCAGTATTATAAAAGGTGGTTAAGAAATATGAGTAGAAATTCACCTGATGCTAATACAAATTTTTATTCTAATAGTTTAAATCAATGGCAATGCATTGGTCCATGGGACTTTGATAAAGATGCTGCTAGTAGAAGTTATGCTCCTGGAGCAGCGCATATCTACACAATTGAACAATCAGTAATTAACTCAGATGTCCTTTATGCTGGAACTGCAACTGCAGGTGCTTGGAAAACATTGGACAAGGGTCAGAATTGGCATTTAATAACAAAAAATTTACAAATTTCTAGAGTTTATGCATTAGAAATTGATTTTATAAATCACAATACAGTTTATATTAGTGGAGATAATAAATTATATAAATCATTTGATAGTGGAACGAACTGGATTATAATAGGAGACTCAGTTTTCAACAGTGTTTCACATTCTATTAAAGATATTAAATTAAAACCATCTAATAATCAAGAAATATTTATTGCATCTGATCAAGGACTTTATTCTTCTGTTGATGCTGGAAATAACTTTACAAAAATATTTGATGGAAGTTTTTTAGAAATAGAATTTCATCCAAATAGTTCAGATACAGTTTATTTTGTAATGCAATCTGGAGATAGCACTTTATTTTATAGATCCTCTAATGGCGGTACTAGTTTAACTAACTTTACAAATGGATGGCCATCTCCATCAATAGGAGACGAACAAAAAAGAACAGAAATTGCCGTTTCCCCAGCAGAACCTGATAAAATTGTTGCTTTAGCTACTGGAGCTGCAAACGGAGGAAGTGGGTTATATGGAATTTATATAAGTTATGATAAAGGAGAAAATTGGAACTTTCAATGTTGTGGAAATCAACCTGCTGGAGTACCAGATTCTACAAATATAAATATGATGGGCTGGCAACCAGATGGTTCCGATGATGGGGGACAATATTATTATGATTTAGCTTTAGCTATAAACCCTCTTGACGCTAACATAATACATGTAGGAGGCGTTAATCATTGGATTTCTTTTGATAACGGAATTACATTTAATTGTCCTGCTAAATGGAGTCAACCACATAAAAAAGGTTATGTTCATGCTGATATTCATGATATTAACTATTACGGAGATGATCTATGGTTTGCATGCGATGGAGGAGTATTTTACTCTAACAATAAGGGAGATAGTATTTATAAAAAAATGTATGGGATAGCAGGAACTGATTTTTGGGGTTTTGGGGTTGGTTTTAAAGACATAAATGTCATGCTAGGGGGAACATACCATAACGGAACCTTACTTAAGGATAATAGCACATATAATAATGACTGGATTTCTACACAAGGAGGTGACAATTATAGAGGATTTGTAAATTTTGGAAATCCAAGAAAAGTATATCATGATGGAGGAGGAAAAGTTTTATCAGGAAATAGAAATGTAGAATTGAGTTCCTTCCCGTTAGATAAAAAACCTAACGCATCTTACACTATCGGAGCTTCATCTCAGTTAGAGTTTGATCCAAGATGTTATAATATAATATACTCAGGAAAAGATTCAATACTATGGCTTTCAAAAAATGGCGGGAAAAATTTTGAGGATATATACCATTTTGATGCAAAAGTAACTTCGATTGAAGTAGCATGGAGCAATCCGGAAGTTATTTATGTTGCCACCTGGCCTGGCTGGTGGGAGGAAAAAAAATTATATAGGTCCGATAATGGTGGAAAAAATTGGAGTGAAATAACAATTCCATCATCATTACTTGATGGTTATTTATCACGACCATATGATATAACTGTAAGTAGTAATAATGAAAATGTTATATGGGTTGTTAGGTGCCCTCAATCTGGTAATTATAACGCCAATGATGGATACAAAGTTTTTAAGTCAATAGATGGAGGACAAAATTGGATTAACTTAACAACACCTATCCTTGACGGACAATATATGACTAATATAGAACATCAAAGAGGAAGTAATGGTGGTGTTTATTTAGGTACAAGGACATCAGTTTTCTATAGAGATGATAATATGACAGATTGGGAAATTTACAATAACAATCTTCCAAAAAAAACTTTATCAACACAACTATATCCTCATTATGGAGAAGGAAAGTTAGTCAATGGAACAAATAGAAGTGTTTATACAATAGATCTTTATAATGACTCGCCCCCATCTGCTCAAATAGCAGCCGACAAATTAGAAATTAACTGTTTGAATGATACTGTTAAATTTGTAGATCATTCAGCGCTAAGAAAAAATAGTGCAACTTGGGAATGGTCATTTCCTGGAGGAAACCCAAGTAGTTCTAATTTAGAAAATCCTACCGTTATTTACTCATCTCCTGGCAAATATGATGTTTCTCTTACAGTAATAGACAGTTTTGGTAGTTCAACCCAAAACATCAATGATTTGATTACTTACACTGACTCTGTATTTAATATAAGTAACTCTACAATCTATTCTGAATCATTTGATTTGGATTTGTTTCCACCCCAAGGATGGTATATGTCTGATAATTCTCCTTTCTTTTGGGAACAAATTGATATTGACACAGGTGTTAATTGTACCCCAAATCAAGTGGTATATGTGAATCATTTCTGGATTGATAAAAGAGGTGAAGAAGCATATTTAATAACAAATAAAATACATCTTGGTGATGGTAACAATGCAATTAACTGGTTAACATATGATTATGCGTACTCAGGTTATTCAAGCAATAACAATGATGGGTTTAGAATTGATGTTTCAACCGATTGTGGAAATACATGGGACTCAATATACGGAGCAATCGGAAGCAATCTCCAAACTACATCTTACAGTAATTCTGCATGGAATCCTACTTGTGGAAGCTGGGATTCTGATAGTATAAATCTATCAAATATTGGTTTAAATGGAGACACCATTATGATTCGTTTTGTTGCAATTAATGACTATGGAAATAGATTTTTTATGGATAATATAAATATTAATGGAAAAAATATTTTATCAATTGAAAATTTGAATAAAAACAAAAGTAAATTTAATATTTCAATTTTCCCTAACCCCTCTAGTGAAAATATTAAAATAACAAGTAATCAAAACAAATTTGAACTGAGTTTGTATTCTATAGTAGGAAAATTAGTNANAANANAAACAATAAATAATGGTAAAGCTGATATAAATATTTCTAACTTAGAAAAAGGAATTTATATTTTAAAAGTTAACATGAATGGAACAATTCAACAAAAAAAGATAATTATTAATTAATAATAAACACTATTAAATATGAATTACTTCATCATAAGCATCTGCAACAGCCTCCATTACAGCTTCACTCATAGTAGGATGAGGGTGAACTGATTTTAAAATTTCATGTCCTGTTGTTTCTAATTTTCGAGCAACAACCGCTTCAGCTATCATTTCTGTAACATTATATCCTATCATATGACATCCTAACCATTCACCATATTTCGCATCAAAAATAACTTTAACAAATCCATCCTTATGACCAGCTGCTGAAGCTTTTCCTGAAGCAGTAAAAGGAAATTTACCTACTTTAATTTCATAACCTTCTTTTTTTGCTTGTTCTTCAGTCATACCAACAGAAGCTATTTCAGGATTGGTATAAGTACATCCTGGAATATTATTATAATCTATAACATCAGGATTTTGTCCAGAAATCTTTTCAACACATATAATTCCCTCTGCAGAAGCTACATGAGCCAAAGCCTGAGTAGGTAATACATCTCCAATTGCATAATAGCCTTCAATATTTGTTTTATAAAAATCGTCAACTATAATTTTACCATTATCTGTTTTGATACCAACTTCCTCTAATCCGATATCCTCAATATTAGCAACAACTCCAACTGCAGATAAAACAATATCTGTATCTATTACCTCCTCCCCTTTGCTGTTTTTTATAGTAACTTTACATCCTTTACCGCTAATGTCAACGTCTTCAACTGATGCTTTTGTCAGAATATTTATTCCAGACTTTTTAAAAGACCTTTGAAGTTGTTTTGAAATATCTGTATCTTCAATAGGTACAATATTGGGCATATATTCAATTACTGTAACATCAACCCCCATAGAATTGTAAAAATATGCAAACTCAACTCCTATTGCTCCAGAACCAACAATAACCATTTTTTTTGGCATTGAAGGTAAAACCATTGCTTCACGATAACCAATAACTTTTTTTCCATCTTGCGGAATATTAGGTAGCACTCTACTTCTAGCTCCAGTTGCTATAATGATATGATTTGCAGTATAAATATCTGTTTTATTATTATCAACTACTTCTACTTTCTTATCGTTCTTCACTCTACCATATCCATAAATTACATCAACCTTATTTTTCTTTAGTAAATAAGTAACTCCTTTACTCATGCCATCAGCAACATCTCTACTTCTTTTAATAATAGATGGGAAATCTATTGAAGGATTATCTACAGATATTCCAAAATCTTGTGCATGATTTATATAATCAAATACTTGAGCAGATTTTAGTAAGGCTTTAGTAGGAATACAACCCCAATTTAAGCATACTCCTCCTAAACTTTCTTTTTCAATAACTGCTGTTTTTAAACCTAATTGTGAAGCTCGGATCGCAGTAACATAGCCTCCAGGACCACTTCCAAGTACTATAACATCATATTGCATAATTATATATTTTTATTAATGCAAATGTAGAAAAAATGTTTATCGTTTTTATATGCTTGAATGAGTTTTTATATTTTTAAATATTCATTCTTTAATTTTGTACTTTAGCATAATAAAATAATGATAAAATATACTATTTCATATAATAAACCTCATCAACATTATATTGACTTTCTATTACAAGCCAAAACTAATGGGAAAAATAAAATGCATTTTCAACTTGCGGCTTGGAGACCAGGAAGATATGAGTTAGGAAATTTTTCTCAAAATATACAAAAATGGGAGGCTAATGATGAAAATGGGAAATCTCTTTGTTTTAAAAAAATTACTAAAGATCTATGGGAAGTAGAAACAGAAAACAGCAAGGAAATTTCAATAAAATATAATTTTTATGCTAATCAATTAGATGCAGGATCTTGCTATCTTGATGAAAATCAATTATATATAAATCCTGTTCACTGCATATTTTATATAGTTGATAAAATAGATAGTAAATATAAAGTTACATTAAATGTACCTAAAAACTATATTATAGCTACCTCTCTTGAAAAAAACGGCAATGTTCTACATGCAAATGATTATGATAATCTAGCAGAATCACCTATTATTTGCTCTAAAAATATTCAACATGAAAAGTATATGGTTAATAATATTAACTTTCATTTATGGTTTCAAGGAAAATGTAAGCCAAATTGGAAGAAGCTAAAAGCTGATTTTTCAAAATTTACTAAAAGTCAAATTCAACATTTTCAAGGATTTCCAGTTAATGAATACCATTTTTTATTTCAGATAACTCCATACAAGAGTTATCACGGTGTAGAACACACGAAAAATACAGTAATTCTATTAGGACCTGGAAACGAAATTATGACAGATAGATATGAAGAATTATTGGGTNTTTGTTCTCACGAACTATATCATACATGGAACATTAAAGCCATAAGACCAGTGGAAATGTTTCCNTATGATTACACGAAAGAAAATTATTTTAAAACCGGATTTGTAGCTGAAGGAGTAACTACATATATGGGAGATTTAATGCTCTACAACTCAAAAGTCTTTAGTTGGAACGAATTTATAAAAACACAAAATCAGAACTTAGAAAGGCACTTAACCAACTATGGGCGTAGAAACCTTTCAGTTGCAGACAGTGGTTTTGATAGTTGGCTTGATGGTTATAAACTTGGAGCTCCAAATAGAAAAACATCAATATATCCAGATGCCGCACTTTGTATGTTTATGCTGGATTTAGAAATTTTAAATAACACAAACGGTAATGAAAGTTTACATTCTGTAATGCGTGAACTATATCATGATTATGGTCTTAAATGTAAAGGATATTCAGAAAAAGACTTTAAAGATATAGTTATAAAATATGGAGGTAAGAAAATCATAAATATTTTTAAAGATCATATATATGGAACAAAAGACTACATTCCCACTTTACGAAAAAAAATAGATTATATTGGTCTTAATTTAGAAGATAAAAAACATCCTGATCTTGGAGCTCAATATTTTGGAATAATCACTATTGAAAAAAACAATAAAATTGTTATTAAAAAAATAGAGCCTGATTCTGTAGCAGATAAGAATGGGATTAGTGTAGATGATGAAATCACAAAAATTAATAATCAAAATGTTACTAAATCTTTGTCTAATTATTTACAAAAAACTAATAAGGAAGTTTTGTTTACAATTAAAACAAGATTTAATCAAAAGAATATAAAACTAAAAAAAGGAAATTTTTACAATCTATTAGAATTTACTAAAAATCCTAATGCAAATGAAAGACAATTAAAATTACGAAATTATTGGGCCAAATAAAATGAAGAAAATTAAATTATATAAAGGAAAAAAATACAGTATTTGCTCTTGTGGACTAAGTAAAAACATTCCATTTTGTGATAATGAACANAGAGAACATAATAAAAAAAATGGTACAAATTATAAATCNGTTAAAATTNTAACTGAAGAAAACATTAATCTAAATATTAATTCTTCAACATGGTAATGAAAACCTATATACTTATATTATCAATATCTATATTAAGCCCTATCANTACTTATTGTCAATGTAATGGTTCAATAGAATTATGTTCTAAAAAATATAATGAAGTCGCTTACTTAACCACACACAATGCGTTCAATTCTAGTGAAGATGGATTACTATTTCCAAATCAAACAAATGATATTTCTAAACAACTTGTTGATGGTGTCAGAGGACTAATGATTGATGTATATGACCATTTTGGAACCCCAACATCATACCATTCAATATTTGCTCTTGGTACAATTCCACTTTCTGAAATATTTAATGATATCAAAACATTCTTAGAAAATAACCAAAATGAGATTGTAACAATTATTCTAGAATGCTACGTATCAGCAAATGATATAGAAAATGTTATTAATCAAACTGGATTATCTAGATATCTATATACACACTCTTCAAGCTGGGCAACATTACAAGAAATGATTGACAACAATACAAGGTTAGTTATTCTTAGTGATGAAAATGATGGAAGTAATAATCAAAGTTGGTATCACTATATTTGGGACTATGCTGTAGAAACTCATTTTAGTGTCAACACCATAAATGATTTTACATGTGATTTTAACAGAGGAACTGCTACAAATGATTTATTTATCTTAAACCACTTTATAACTGATGCTACTTTAGGCTATGGACTCTACAATGAATCTAACGATGTNAATTCAAATCCATTTTTTATTAATAGAGTTTTTAGTTGTCAAAATGAAAAAAATAAATTCCCAAATTTTATTACAGTAGACTTCTATGAATTAGGTCACGGATTAGATGTTATTGATCAACTTAATGACGTCAANACTTCAGTAAATAATATTACTTTAAAAAAATCTAAAAAAAAACTATTATCAATAATAGATATCGTTGGAAGAAAAACATCAGTNAAAAATAACTCTATAATGTTTTATCTTTATGATGATGGCTCGGTTGAAAAAAAAATAATTTATAAATGATGAATATATGATTTCAAAAATAAAATTACTTGATAAAGAATTTAAAATATTTATTAAAGACAATGAGATTCAAAANATAGTTGAATCAATTTCAACAAATATTAATAAATTACAAGTTAAAAACCCTCTCTTTATCGCAGTTCTTAACGGATCTTTTTTGTTTGCTTCTGATATTATGAGAAAAATTACTTTACCAGATGCTGAAATATCATTTATTAAACTTTCATCTTATTCTGGAACTAAGAGTACTGGAAATGTTAATGAATTAATTGGATTAAATAATCAGATTAAGAATAGAAATGTAATAATTCTAGAAGATATTGTTGATACTGGAAATACATTAGAAAAAATTATAAAAATATTAAAAGAAAAAAAAGTAGCTAGCTATAAAATTGCTACTCTTTTATTTAAACCTGATGCCTATACAAAAAATATTAATATTGATTATATAGGAAAATCAATAAAAAATGATTTTGTTGTTGGATATGGACTTGACTATCAAGAAATTGGACGAAATTTGCCACATATTTATAAACTTAAAAATTAAACTATGCTAAACTTAGTATTATTTGGGCCTCCAGGGGCTGGAAAAGGAACACANNCAAATATATTGATAAAAAAATATAATTTAATTCATCTGTCAACTGGAGATATACTTAGGTCAGAAATATCTGCAGGAACAAAATTAGGAATAGAAGCAAAAAAACTTATGGATGCTGGAAATCTTGTTCCTGATGAAGTAGTTATTGGAATGATTTCATCAAAATTAGATGATAATTCTAATGCTAATGGATTTATTTTTGATGGATTTCCAAGAACAACTGCACAAGCTAAAGCACTTGACATTTTATTAAAAGATAAAGAAACTTCTATCACTGCTATGTTATCACTTAAAGTAGAAGATAATGAACTGATAAACAGATTACTAAATAGAGGGAAAGATTCAGGAAGAGCTGATGATCAAAATGAGAGTATAATAACAAATAGAATCAGTGAATACAATAAAAAAACAGCTCCATTAAAAAAATATTATTCTTCTCAAAAGAAACTTAATGAAGTAGAAGGTTCTGGATCAATAGAAGAAATTGCTGAAAAATTATCCAAAATTATTGATAAAATATAAATGCGAGTTAAAAATTCTAATTTTGTAGATTACGTTAAGATTTTTTGTCGTTCAGGAAAAGGAGGAGCAGGATCAACTCATTTTCATAGAAGTAAAACTACGGCAAAAGGAGGTCCTGACGGAGGAGATGGAGGACATGGAGGACATATAATCTTAAAAGGAAATTCTCAAATGTGGACTCTTTTACATTTAAGATACAAAAAACACATATTTGCGGAACATGGATATGTAGGAAGTGGTAATCATAAACATGGAAAAGATGGAGAAAGTAAAGTAATTGAAGTGCCGTTAGGAACAGTTGCGAAAGAAGCTGATACTGGCAAATTTATGTTTGAAATCACAGAAGATAATCAAGAATTAATTTTAGTTGAAGGAGGAATGGGAGGTAAAGGAAATTCACATTTTAAATCTTCAACAAATCAAACACCTAGATATGCGCAACCTGGTATTGAAGAAAAAGAAGGATGGTTTGTATTAGAATTAAAAGTTCTTGCAGATGTTGGTCTTGTTGGATTTCCTAATGCTGGAAAATCAACACTTCTTTCTGTAATTTCGGCAGCAAAACCTGAAATAGCAGATTATCCATTTACTACATTAGTTCCTAATTTAGGTATCGTTTCTTACAGAGAATACAAGTCCTTTATTATGGCAGATATACCTGGAATTATTGAAGGTGCTTCAGAAGGAAAAGGACTAGGAATTCGTTTTTTACGACATATTGAAAGAAATTCAACTTTGTTATTTTTAATTCCTTGTGATTCTAATAATATTTTAAATGAATACAAGATACTTTTAAATGAACTAAAAAAATATAATCCAGAACTTATTGATAAGGAAAGAATACTTGCTATTAGCAAATCAGATTTGCTAGATGAAGAATTAAAAAAAGAATTAAAAAAAGAATTACCTGAAAATATTCCTACATTATTTATTTCGTCAATTGCTAGTTCTGGCTTAACTGAATTAAAGGACTTAATTTGGAAAAAATTAAATCAATGATTGAATGGTTGAATAAAATAGACACTTTTCTTTTTCATTTAATCAATCAAAATGGATTTGAAGATATAGACAGTCTAATGCTTATAGTTAGTAATAAACTAACATGGACACCACTATATTTTTTACTTTTATACGTTTTATTTACTAAACTAAAATCAAAAATAGTTTGGGTTATTTTTTCACTTGTTGCTCTAATTTTTTTAGCAGATTCAGGTTCTGTTTATTTTTTTAAAAATGTATTCGAAAGATTAAGACCATGCCATCAGCTAGAAAATATTAGAATTGTAAGTGATTGTGGAGGTCTTTATTCATTTATTAGTTCACATGCTTCAAACTCTTTTGCAATTGCTTTTTTTATTGGCCTTGTTTTAAGAAAAATAAAACTATTTATATTTTTATTTTCTTGGGCAACAATTATTGGATATAGTAGAATTTACCTAGGAGTTCATTTTCCATTTGATATTTTAGGAGGAATGTTTTGGGGATTTTTTTGTAGTATAACAATTTATTTAATATTTAAAAAAAAGTTAAATGCAACTATTTAATAAAGTCTGGCTATTATGGTTATTTTTAGTAATTATATGGAATTTTGGATGGAGTCATGCTTCTCCTATTGCAGATGTTGTAATTGCTGTAATATTATCTATTTTAGCATATAAATTAAATAATAAAAAATGAAAAAAATCCTAGTATTAGTCTTGTCAATATTATTTTCATACAATTTACATTCACAAATTAAGCCAAAATTAGTGGTAGGAATTGTAGTTGACCAAATGAGATACGATTATATCTATCGTTTTTGGGATAAATTTGGAGAAAATGGATTTAAAAGATTAATAAACGAAGGTCATTTTTTTAGAAACTGTCAATTTGGATATGTTCCAACTTATACTGGTCCTGGACACGCTTCAATTTTCACAGGCACAACTCCTTCTATTCACGGTATAATTGCTAACAATTGGTATGATAAAAATTCTGGAGAATTTGTTTATTGTGCAGGAGATGGTAAGATGCATACAATTTGTAGTTGCGAACAAAAAGATGTAGTTTCTGAAGATGGAAAAATGTCTCCACATAATATGATGACAACTACTTTCTCAGATGAACTAAAACTATTTAATAGTGAAAGTAAAGCTATTGGAATATCTTTAAAAGATAGAGGTGCTATATTGCCTGTAGGACATTCAGCAAATGCATCATATTGGATAGACAGTGATGGGAAATGGATTAGTTCTTCATTTTATATGGAGCAACTACCCAGTTATGTACAAATAATAAATGATAGAAATGATGTTAATAAATACTTAAAAGGTAAGTGGGAAATGAAAAAAAAGTTTTCATATGACTTAGACTCCTTATATAATTTAAATGGAAATAGTGCAATTAAAAATACTCCTTATGGAAATAGTATAGTTAATGATTTAGCTGTTACAATATTAAAAAATGAAAGGTTAGGACAAGATAATAATACAGATGTATTAACAATTAGTTATTCCTCCACAGATTACATTGGCCATCAGTTTGGTCCTCATGCTCATGAGATTGAAGACACTTATTTAAAATTAGATATAGAATTAGCTAACTTACTTAGACAAATTGATGAAAAAATTGGTTTTGAGAATACTTTAGTCTTTATTACTGCTGATCATGGAGTTGTTTCAGAACCTAGCCAACTGTTAAAAAGAAATATTCCAGCAGGATATTTTGATAAAAACATTATGGTTCACGAACTTAAAGAACATTTAATGAACACCTATAATTGGCCTTCTAATATAAATGGTGCAAATGACTACATATCAAACTACTCAAACAATAATTTATATTTAAATCATGAATTTATTATAGAAAATCTAAATGTAAAGATTGAAGAAGTTAGAAAAGAATGTGCAAATTTTTTATTAAAATATAAATGGGTTAAAAATACATATACTTCAGACCAACTTCATGAAAATGAATATCAAAATTCATTTAATGCATTGATTCAAAAAGGATATAATCAAAAAAGATCAGGAGATGTAATTGTAAGTTTACAAACTGGTTGGCTTTCAGTTAACTGGCGTAAAGGAGGTACAACTCATGGGTCATGTTTTTCTTATGATACGCATGTCCCTCTCATTTTCTGGGGAGGAAACATTCCTAAAGGAAGAACTGATAGAAAAGTGTATATTCGAGATATAGCTCCAACTATTTCTACAATTTTGGGGATTTCATACCCCAATGGTTGTATCGGAAATCCTTTACCTGAAATAACACAATGAAAGAGATAATTTCATCTAATCATTCTATACTAATTGGAAAAGAGAGTCTTTTACATATAGATACATCTAAATATTCTAATGTAGCTATTTTAGTAGATGAAAATTCAAAAAAATTTTGTTTAGATAAACTACCAAAAATTAAAAACGCTATCACTATTGAACTGAATTCAGGTGAAAATTATAAAAATTTGTCCTCTTGTAATTTTATTTGGCAACAATTAGTTAAGCATGAATTTGATAGAAAATCTCTTATGCTCAATTTAGGAGGAGGATTTATTGGAGATATAGGAGGTTTCTGTGCGTCAACATATAAAAGAGGCATAGACTTTATTCATATTCCAACTACACTATTATCAATGGTTGATGCTTCAATTGGCGGAAAAACAGGAGTAAATTTTAATAATATAAAAAATTTAGTAGGTATTTTTAATAATCCTAAATCAATATTGATAAATCCAGAATTTTTAAAAACTTTAAATGATCAAGAACTCAAATCCGGATTTGCAGAAGTGGTAAAACATGCCTTAATTTATGATTTAAGTTTATGGAATCAAATTACCTCAACTAAATTTGAAGATTTTAACTGGGAAGGCATTATTGCACAATCAATTCAAATAAAAAATAAAATTATATTACAAGATCCACTTGAAAAAGGTGAACGGAAAAAGTTAAATTTTGGACATACATATGGTCATGCAATAGAAAGTTATTATATTAATCAAGGAATTCCTATTCTACATGGTGAAGCAATCTTTATTGGCATGATTTTAGAAACTGATATTTCTTTCTTATCTGAAAAGAAAAAAGATGAAATTAAAAATTTTATTATTAAAAATTTTAAGCTTCCACAAATTCCAAAAAAATCTGAACTAATTAAATATATGCGAAATGATAAAAAAAATAGTTCTAAAAAAATCAATTTTAGTCTATTGACTAATATTGGGGAAAGCAAAATAGATAATCTTTTTTTAGAAAATGAATTATAAAATCTGGCATCCTTCTAAAATTATAAATTGCAAAATTAATCTACCATCTTCTAAAAGTATCTCAAACAGAGTATTAATAATTCAAGCATTATGTGATAACAATTTTACTATCAATAATCTTTCAAAATCTGAGGATACATTGGTTTTAAAAAAAGCACTTAATCAAGAAAAAGAAATCAATACAGGTCATGCAGGAACTTCTTTTAGGTTTTTAACTGCTTTACTATCAACTTTAGAAAATAATGAGTATATATTAAATGGTAGTGATAAAATGAATAATAGACCTATTGGTGAATTAGTTAAGGCTCTTAAAAAAATAGGAGCAAATATTTCTTTTATAAATACAAAACATTTTCCTCCAATTAAAATAAAAGGAAAACAATTAGTTGGAGGTAAGGTAAATATTAATGGTGAAATAAGTTCTCAATTTATTTCTGCATTATTACTTATTGCACCTTCATTAAAAAATGGTCTTGAATTACACATTAATGGTAAATTAGTTTCAAAATCATATATTAAAATGACTTTAAGTATAATGGAATTTTTTGGTATAAAAAGTGATTGGCAGAAAAATATTATTGCTATTAAACCTCAAAAATATATTGGAAAAGAATTTACTATAGAAAATGATTGGTCCGCCGCAACATTTTGGTTTCAAATTGCAACATTATCTAATTCTTGTAAAATTACTTTAAAGAACTTAAATGAAGAATCTATACAAGGAGATAAAATATCAAAAGATATTTTTTCAAAAATATCTCTAGATTACAAATTTAAAAATGGTGATCTAATATTACAAAAAAATAATAAACCAATTTCATTTCCTAAAACCATTAATTTAATCAATAATCCTGATATTTATCAATCATTGAAAACAACATTATATGCTTTAAATATTAAAACAAAATTTAAAGGAATTAATAACTTAATATACAAAGAGTCAAATAGAATTATTGATACAAATAATGAGTTAGAAAATCTTATAACAAAAAAAATAATTAACACACACCAAGATCATAGAATGGCTATGAGTTTTGCTCCCTTATGCCTTAAATATGGAGAAATTATTATTAAAAATTCTGATGTAGTCAAAAAATCTTATCCTAATTTTTGGAAAGATTTTAATTTAGCAGGTTTTAAAATAGTTCCTGTAACTGACTTAAACAATTAATCTCTCTCCATATTTGAGTGGAATGTTTAAAATTATTAGGATTAAAATAAACACCTCTAATACCTACTTTTGAAGCCCCTAAAATATCAGCTTCTAAATCATCACCGATCATTACACTCTCTTTAGAATTTGTTTTAGCTTTTTCTAAAGCATAAACAAAGATTTCAGGATTAGGTTTCTTAATTCCAATTTTTTCTGATGTTATAATACAATTAAAATATTGTTTTAAATNGCTATAATCTAACTTAATATGTTGTACCTCATCAAAACCATTAGTAATGATATGTAAATTATATTTTTTATTTAAATAAACTAANGTNTCAATTGTATAAGGAAATAAATTCTTTTTTAAAGGAGATTTNTTTATGTATTCATNACCCATTTTTGTAGCNAATANAGGATCATTAATAAAGTAATCTTTAAGTGTTATCAAAAACCTTTCATTTCTTAACTCTTCTTTAGTTATANTATTTTCTCTATATAATTTCCATAGTCGTTCATTATGAACTCTATATTTTNGAATAAATTCTTTTGGACAATCAACTCCAATTTTTAATAAATGAAACTTTTTAATTATATCTAATAGAGTTTGATTCGAATTTTTTTCAAAATCCCAAAGTGTTCTATCTAAATCAAAAAAAATATCTTTTATCATTTTAATATTTTATACCAAATGCTAAATCTCCAGCATCACCTAATCCAGGAACAATATAAGATTTATCATTCAATTGATTATCCACTGCCCCTAACCACAATTTACAATGTCTAAACTTGATATTTTTTTTCAAATAATCAACACCTTCTTTGCTAGCAATTGAAGAAACTATATGAACAAAGCTAGGGGTGCCAATATCTAAAAGAGTATTTAATGCTAAAAGCATAGATGATCCGCTTGCAAGCATTGGATCGGATAAAATAATAATTTGATTATCAATTTTTGGAGATGCTAGATACTCTATCTTAACATCAATTTTTTTTTCATCGATATGATTTCTAGATGCAGAAATAAATGCACTTGGAGAATTGTCAAAATAATTTAATAAACCTTGGTGTAAAGGAATTCCTGCTCTTAATATTGTTGCTAGAATAGGCTGATTATTAAATAATTTCATTTCAGAAATTCCAAGAGGGGTTTTAATATTCTTTTTATAATATTTTAATTCTTTGCTAATTTCATACGCAAACACTTCTCCTATCCTTTCTAAGTTTCTTCTGAATCTCATTGAATCTTTCTGAATTTCCACATCTCTTAATTCACTAATGAAGTGATTAAAAATTGTATTATTTTCGCCAATTATGTTAGTTATCATTTAATAAATTTAAAAACCTCTTCAAACATAAATAAAAAAGGGATATCAAATTATGATTATCCCTTTTAAAATTAGAAGTTATATTTAAGAATTACTTTAAAGCATTTACATGTTTAGTTAATTTTGATTTTAAATTAGATGCTTTGTTCTTATGAATAATATTTCTTTTAGATAACTTATCAAGCATTGCAGTAACCTTTAACAATAATGAAGATGCATCTTTTTTCTTAGTTGTAGATTTTAAAACTTTAATTGCATTTCTTGTAGTTTTATGTTGATACTTGTTCAACGCTCGTCTGCTTTCAGATTGTCTGATTCGCTTTATTGCTGACTTATGATTTGCCATATTTATAATTTTTAGTACCCCGACGGGGAATCGAACCCCGGTTACCAGGATGAAAACCTGGCGTCCTAACCACTAGACGACCGGGGCCTGTCTATTTTTTAAAATTTAGGATGCAAATTTAGACTTTTTTTCACTTTCTGCAAGGATTTACTCATTATTTGTCTCAAAAGAAAATTTATAACCCATTCTTTTTGATGTTTTTATCTTTTGATTATTATTCATATCTAATATTTGATGTACAGATACTTCTTGAATAGCTTTAAAAACAGGTACTTGTAGGTCAAAGTTTAAGGCATAAATAACTAATGTATCAACTATCTTGTTAATTTGTTCAATATCAATTTTTTTATTAACAAAATCATTAAATAAAAAGCCTAGTTGCTGATCTCCTTCTACAAAAAAATGTGAATCTTTATTTATAAAAATTCGAGCAATTAAATATCCTGAATCATGTAATCTATTATATTTTAATGAATCTGATAAAAAGTTATATACATGTATCACACCGCAAAAAGATCTTAATGGATCTTTTTTAACATATTCTGACTTATGCATTGAATGTGTTTTAGGAAAATCAAATATATTAGAATGCATATGGAAAAGTAATGTTTCTCCAGAAAACTTAATTTGCGCTTCAAACTTTCCTTTTGAAGAGTAATCAATATTGATTGATTGATCTTTTACAGATATCTCTTTTGAGATCCTTTCAGACTTTTCTTTTAAAATTTTTTGAAAATTAATAAAAACAGATTGTGTTAATCTATATATCTCTTGCTTGACACCACCCTTTTCTTCTAGTAACTTTATAATTTCTTTTTCCATAACTAATACGCTTTTGCAAATAAAACTTTTTGAGTAGATTTTTTACCTGAAAATAAACACAGACCTTCTTCTTTTTTACTGTCCAAAGGAATACATCTAATTGTAGCCTTAGTTTCATTTTTAATTAATTGTTCAGTTTCTTTACTTCCATCCCAATGAGCATACACAAAACCTCCTGAAGAAATTAACTGGATAAATTCATGCTTAGAATTAGCATGAAAAGTCATTGATTTTCTAAAATTAAGAGCCTTTAAAAATAAATTTTCTTGAATCTCGTCCAACAACGATGGTATTTTTTCTTCAATATTTTGTATTTTAAATAATTCTTTAGAAAGCGTATCTCTTCTTGCAACCTCTATTGTTTCATTTTCAAGATCTCTATTTCCAATAGCAAGTCTTAAAGGAACTCCTTTAAGTTCATATTCTGCGAATTTCCATCCTGGCTTGTGTGTATTTCTATCGTCATACTTTACAGAAATTCCTTTTTTTTCTAATTTTTTAAAAATTTTATTTACTACTAAAGAAATTTTTTCTAACTCTTCATCACTTTTGTAAATTGGAATTATAACAACTTGAAATGGTGCTAATTTTGGAGGTAAAACTAGACCATGATCATCTGAATGAGTCATAATTAACGCTCCCATTAATCTAGTAGAAACTCCCCATGAAGTTGCCCAAACATATTCTTGTTTACCTTCTTTATTAGAATATTTAACATCAAATGCTTTAGCAAAATTTTGTCCTAAAAAATGAGAGGTCCCTGCTTGTAGCGCCTTACCATCTTGCATAAGAGCTTCTATACAATATGTTTCTTCAGCTCCAGCAAAACGCTCATTTTCTGACTTTAATCCTTTAACTACTGGCATTGCCATAAAATTTTGTGCAAAATCTGAATAAACATTAATCATTTTTTCAGTTTCAACAATTGCTTCATTTTTAGTTGCATGAGCAGTATGACCCTCTTGCCATAAAAACTCTGCTGTTCTTAAAAACAACCTTGTACGCATTTCCCATCTAACTACATTAGCCCATTGATTAATTAGTATTGGGAGATCCCTGTAAGATTGTATCCATTTTCTGTATGTATCCCATATAATTGTCTCAGATGTTGGACGTACAATCAATTCTTCTTCTAACTTTGCCTCATCATCAACTACAATGTTTTTTCCATCATCAGAATTTTTTAATCTATAATGTGTAACTACAGCACATTCCTTTGCAAATCCTTCAACATGAGCTGCTTCTTTATTTAAATATGATTTTGGTATAAATAATGGAAAATAAGCATTAACATGACCTGTTGCTTTAAACATTCTATCTAGTTCCGCTTGCATTTTTTCCCAAATCGCATAACCATATGGTTTGATCACCATACAACCGCGTACTCCAGAATTTTCTGCTAAATCAGCACCTTGAACTATATCATTATACCATTGCGAATAATCTTGATCCTTAGATGTTATTTTTTTTGCCATTTAAACTAAATTATTATAATTTTGTTGTATTATTTTCGTTGAATATACAAAACTAATAAATATTACTTCTTCTACCCTAGATTAATTAAAAAATAGATTATGAATAAAATTATCAAAATTTTGCTAACAATTTTAATTATAACTTCATGTAATTATACTCAAAATATAACTTATAATGATCCGAATTATTTAAAAAGTGATGAGTTTATAAATTATGAAGAAATTAAATCTACAAAAGATACATACAGTCAAGAAAATAAAAATGTTGATTCTTCAGAAATAACAATGAATGAATATGAAAATCATTATTATGATAGTTACTCTTCAAGAATTAGAAGATTTCACAGACCAATGATCAGAAGTAATTATTATGGAAGTATTTACAGTGATTATTTTTGGTATAATCATGATCCATTTTACTATGGAACAAATTTTTATTACTCTTACAACGACTTTTACTCTCCTTTTTATCCTTATTATAGTTACTATAATTATTTTTATACACCATATTATTATGGAAACTACTATTCATTTTATAGAAATAGAATAAATAATTACTCATATTTAAATGGCTATAACACCACTATTAAAACTAGTACAGGTCACAGAGGATCATTAACTTCTAAAAAAAATACTATTAAGAGAAATTTCTCTCAAAGTAGTAATTTACATAAAAATTCTAGATCAAATTACTTCAGAAAAAATGAAAATTCACCAAATACAAATAGATATCAGAATGTAAATGAAAATAAAATAAAAAATAAACCCAATTCAAATAATAGATCAAATTCATTTAAGCAACGAAGTTCTAAGAAACAAAATCGATCCTTTCAACGTTCAACAAATAAACAATCATCTTATTCAAATAAAGTAAATAGGTCATACAATAGAAGTAATAAAAATAGAACAATTAAGCCAAGATAAATTATATGAAAAGAAAATTATTAATCTCAATAAAAATAGCAGCACTTTCTTTAATAGTTAGTGCTCAAAACGAAATCGACGCTCTTAGATATTCTCAAAGTAACATTTTTGGAACAGCAAAGTTTTCTTCAATGAGTGGTGCTTATGGGGCATTGGGAGGTGATTTTTCTAGCTTAAGTTATAATCCTGCAGGTATTGGCTTTTATGAGTTTAATGAAATTTCATTTAGTCCTGTTTTTTATTACAATAATGTAACTTCTTACAGAAGTACAAGATTAGAAAATGATAAAATTGGAGGAAATATAGGAAGCTTTGGTATTATTTTTTCAATGCCCCAAACAAATGATTCAAAATTTAAAAGAATTAATATAGGTCTTGGAACTAATATGATTAATACATATGATCATAATATTAGAATTGAAGGAGAAAACAACACTTCTTCTATGACAGATAAAATTCTTGAACTTGCAAATGGCAATACTATTGATAATTTAAATCCACTAAATACAAGTTTAGCATTTTGGACAGATTTAATAGATTTACAAAATAATACTATTGATTCATCCTTAAATCCTCAATGGTACTTATATGATAATGGAAACTACATATCTCATATAAAAAACAATAGTAACAAACTTCAAACAAAAAACATTAGGTCATCTGGTAGTCAACATGAATTTATTGTATCTCTAGGAGGATCTCTAAATGAAAAAATATATTTAGGAGCTACAATTGGATTTCCGACACTTAATTACTATGAATTATCTGTTTATACAGAAGATGTTTTGGAAGATACTATTAATAATTTGGAAGGCTTTTCTCTAGAGGAGGAACTTTCTACGAACGGTGATGGTATTAATATTAAAGGAGGTGCTATAATTAGAATTTCTGAAAATTTTAAAATAGGAGCATCCCTTCATTCTCCTACATACTTTAATATCGAAGAAAGCTATACAAGTGCAATTAACACTTATTTTAGTTCAAATAATTATACTGAAATTTCTCCATCAAATTACTTTGAATATGAACTTATAACACCATGGAAAGGTGTTTTTAGTGCCTCAGCTATATTTAATAAATATATATTATTAAGTGCAGATTTGGAGATTGTCGACTATTCATTTACTAAACTAAACTCTGCATCTTATGATTTTAGATATGAAAATGAAGCAATCCAAAATTCTTACCAAAAAACAAATAATTTCAGAATTGGATCTGAAATTAACTTTGATGAAATTAAAATAAGAGCAGGTTATTCAAAGTATGGAAGTCCATACACAAATAATGATTTTTATCAAGAAGGTTATAGCTTTGGAATTGGATTAAATAGAAATAATTATTTTTTAGACATAGCATATAATCTATCTCAAAATAATGAAGAACATAAATTATACAGTGAAGAGTATATTAATCCTACTTTAATAATTAATACTAATCATAATATTTTATTAACTCTTGGAATTAGATATTAATTACTAATTGCTTTTAGTCTCAATCTAGCTTTTTGATGTATGCTTCTTTGAAAATCAAAATCTGAAAATTCTAAACATTTATTATAATATTTTTTAGCATTATTAATATTATTTTCATGCTCATAAATTAAGCCTATTTGTAATGCTGACATGGGAGAAAAATAAGCTCCAGCAATTTGACCAATATTGTAGGCATTTTGAAATTTTTTAATCACCTCATTACTGGGGTAATTTAATTTTGAAATAATTCTGGCATAACGATAACTATACTCAGATTTTTCTAATTGATTTTTTAGATCAGAATTATAATTTAATTTGTCAATTTCAACAAGTGCTCTTTTATAATAACCTCCATCATATAATAATCTTGCTTTAAGTAATATTGGATGTGTTATATATTCTTTTTCAGCTTCTTTTTCAGCTTTTCTATCTATCTCTAAATATAGTGAACCATTTTTCCTAACCTTTAAAAAATTAGCCTTAACTTCTTTTTTTTCACTATTTAAATATGAAATCCAGGCTAATTTTTGATATGCAGATTTTTTATAACTTTTTCCTTTAAAATTAGATAAGTATCTCAAAAAATATTTTTTTGAATCAGTCAAGTTTAAGTCATTTAGTTTTGCAATAGCCAATAAGTAATCAAGATGTGGAAAGCTAAATGCTTTTAAATGAGGAGGTCTATTTTCTAATATATATATACATTGCTTATTGTTTCCTAATTTAACTGAAATTTTTGCGGCGGCAAAATTTAATAGAGGACTATATTTATATTTTTCTCCTATTAAATCCATACACTTTTGATAAAAAATAGAATCATTAATTAAATTTATATGCAAATAAGAGATTAAGAATATAACTTCATCATAATATAACTTAGATTGATCGTTATCTAAGATTGAATTAAAATAATTTAATCCTATTTCTTTATTGTTGTCTAAATTAAAGAACTTTAAAATCCAATTATATTCATTTGGAATATACGCTAAAGATGAATATATAATCCCAAGTCCTTTTTTATTTAAATTAAAATCAGGGTATATAGTTTCATTTCTTTTAAGCAATGAATATGCTTTTATAAAAGCAACAGCTGCTTTTTCGTAATCTTCAAACTTTAAATAAATAAATGACCATTGTAACAAAATTTCTGCTTGTGTATATAAATAATATTCAGAGTCTTTATTACATTTCTTTATTAAACTAACTCTTTTATTTTTTAAATGTTTTTTTTCTAAATAATATTTTTCATCATCACTTATTATAATTTTTAAAAAATCTATGTAATTTTCATATAAATAAAATAAACCATTAGAAGAGTTTTGATTTTTTTTTTCTATGTCAATTAATTTCTTTGCGGCCACAAAATCTAAATGCATAATATTCTTATAAATCAATTCTGTTCTTTCACTAACACTAAAAGAACAAAACACAAAATTGCTGTAAAATAAAAATATTAAAACTATTTTCTTCATAATAAAAAAAGGAAATCAAAACATGAATTCCCTTTTGTATAAAAATTATTTGTAAAAAATGATTATTTAACTTTTTCTGAAAAGATTGCTGAATCAACCATTATTCTTCCACAATGTTCACAAACAATAACTTTTTTATGCATTTGGATATCTAATTGTCGTTGAGGTGGTATCTGACTAAAACATCCTCCACATGCATCTCTCTCTACAGAAACAACTGCTAAACCGTTTGAAACTTTAGATCTAATACGTTTATATGCATTAAGTAATCTATCATCTATTAATTTTTCAGCCTTTTGAGATTTTTTGAGAAGTAACGCTTCTTCTTTTTCTGTTTCCTTAATAATTTCATTTAGTTCTTTCTGTTTTAATCCTAATTCATTGTTTTTTTCATCTATTTGCTCCTGACATGCGTTAATAATTTCTTTTTTATGAATAATGTTTGCTTCATTTTCTTTTTTCTTTTTTTCGGCAATTTGGATTTCTAAATTTTGATATTCTATTTCTTTAGTAAGTGAAGTATACTCTCTATTATTTTTAATATTTTTTAGTTGTTTTTCATATTTATTTATTGCATCATTTGCTAAAGAAATAGATTGATTATTTCCAACAATATCTTCATTAATCTTTTCTAACTCAAGATTAAATTTATCTAATCTAGTATTTAAACCAGCAACAGAATCTTCTAAATCTTCTATTTCTAATGGCAACTCACCCCTTACAATTCTTATTTTGTCTATTTCACTATCTATATTTTGTAATGAATGTAAAGCTTTTAATTTATCTTCTACTGAGATAGTAATTTTTTTTTTCTGCGTTTTTGCCATTTTAAAAATAATTTATTGGATTAGTATTTATTTTTGATAATTGGACCGCAAATTTAGTAAATTTTTTGGTAAGCATATCATAAATTAAATCCTTTGTGAATTGTTCACTCTCATAATGTCCAATATCAATAATAATTATTTTTTTATTTGCTAAAAAATAATCATGATATTTAAAATCTGATGAAATAAATACATCGGCATTTAAATCTATTGCCTTTTGAATTAAAAAACTACCACTTCCACCACATATTGCAACTTTTTTGATTTTATGCTTAACAATATTAGTATGCTTAATGTACTCAACACTTAGCTTATCCTTTATTAATTTTAAAAAACTATTAATATTCATAGAACTTTTAATACTACCAATAATTCCAGAACCTATTGATTTATTAAAATTACTAATCATGTAAGTTTGATAAGCAACTTCTTCATAAGGATGATTATTTTTTAACTCTTGAATTATATTAGTTTCTTTAAATGCTGGATATATCACCTCAATTCTTTCTTCTTCTTCAGTGTGTAAAAATTCAGCTTTACCAATATATGGTTTTGCATCTTTATTAGGTCTAAAAGAACCTTTTCCAGTAGAAGTAAAACTACATTGATCGTAATTTCCAACTGATCCAGCACCTGCAGAAAACAATGCTTTTTTTAATTTTTCTGATTTTGCTAATGGACAATAAACAACTAAATATTTTAAAGTGTCTTTTTTTGGCAACATTACATTACATGAACTTAAACCTAAAATACTTGCTATTTTTCCATTTACTCCATGTAAAATATTATCAAGATTAGTGTGTAAGGCATATATTGCAATATCATTTTTAATCGCTTTAATTATTATACGATCTGTATAACTAGTAANATTGATTTTTTTAATTGCATTAAAAATAATTGGATGATGCGATATTATAAGATTACTATTGGTTTTTATTGCTTCATCTAATACCTCTTCTGTACAATCTAACGATATTAAAACTCCTTTAATATCTAAATCTTTATCTCCTAAAATTAAACCTGAATTATCATATGACTCTTGATAAGTTAATGGCACTATATCTTCTAAATATTTTATTACTTCTTTAATTTTCATTTTTCAAAAATACAAAACTCTTTTGTTTCAAAAAGCTATCTTTGTATAATGCGTTTTATATTATATCCATTTTCATTAATTTACTTGGTGATAAGCAATATAAGAAATTATTTATTTGATTTAAATATTTTAAAATCAACATCATTCCCATACCCAATTATATGTGTAGGCAACTTATCCTTGGGTGGTACAGGTAAAACTCCTCATGTTGACTACTTAGTATCAATTTTAAAAGATAAGTACAAAATTGCTGTAATTAGTAGAGGATACGGCAGAAAAACAAATAAATTTTATTATGTACAAAAAAATTTTAACAGTAAACTAGTGGGTGATGAACCACTAATGCTTAAAAAAAAGTATCCAAACATAATAATTGCAGTAAACAACAAAAGAAAAGAAGCAATAAATAAAATCAAAATAGATTTTCCTGATGTTGAAGTTTTTTTAATGGATGATGGCTTTCAACATAGATGGGTAAAAGCTGGCTTAAACATTCTAATTACTTCATTTGATAAACCATTCTACAATGACCATATATTTCCATATGGAAATTTACGTGAAACTAAAAAAAATATAAAAAGAGCAAACATTATTGTTGTTTCTAAAATTCCAAAAGATGTTACAGTAGAAGAACAAAAGAAAGTAATTAATAAAATTAATGCTAAAAAGAATCAAGAAATATATTTTTCTCAAATTAAATATACAGGAATAAAATGTTTGAACACCTCTAATTTGATTAAAAAAAGCTTAAAAAATTACAACATTACACTTGTTACTGGATTAGCAAATTCAAATTATATAAAAAATTATCTAAATCAGAATAATTGTAGCTTATTTAAACATTTAAAATATAAAGATCATCATGAGTATACACATGATGATTGTAAAAGAATATTAAACACATATAATAAAGATAATAGCATAAAAAAAGTTATTTTAACAACTGAGAAAGACAGTGTAAAACTAAGCAAGTTCATAGCTTATTTTGAAAATACTAATTTTTATGTTTTACAAATAAAAATTGATTTCATTAAAAAAGAAAAAATAAAACAAAAAATATTTGATTATGTTAAAAAAAATTAAAGAATCCTCAGAATTTTTAAAAAAGAAAATCAGTATCAAACCCAAATTTGGAATTATTTTAGGCACTGGATTAGGCAAGCTAGCTAATGAAATTAGTATATCAGAAGAATTTAAATATGAAAATATACCCCATTTTCCTAAGTCAACTGTTGAAGGACACAGTGGTAAGTTAATTTTTGGAAAAATTTGTGGAGTAGATATTGTTGCAATGCAAGGAAGATTTCATTATTACGAAGGTTACTCTTTGGATAAAATAACACTTCCTATTAGAGTAATGAATATGTTAGGGATTGAAAAGTTAATTGTTTCAAATGCTAGTGGAGGTGTTAATCCTAAATTTGAAATTGGTGATATAATGATAATTAACGATCATATCAATCTAATACCCAATCCTCTAGTAGGGGAAAATATAGATGATCTTGGTCCAAGATTTCCTGATATGAGTGCGCCATATTGTGAAAAAATGATTAATTCAGTTGAACAAATTGCTAAACAAAATAAAATTAAATTACAAAAAGGAGTTTATGTAGGAGTAACTGGACCAACCTTAGAAACACCTGCTGAATATTTCTATTTTAGAAAAATAGGAGGAGATACAGTTGGTATGTCAACAGTACCAGAAGTAATTGTTGCAAGACATATGGATATTCCTTGCTTTGCTATATCCGTAATTACTGATTTAGGAGTTAAGGGGAAAATAAAAAAAGTTACTCATGAAGATGTTCAAAGAGTAGCTGAATTGACTGAGCCCAAATTAACTTTATTAATTAAAAATCTAATATTTAAATATAAATGAAAAAAGTAATTGTTTTTATATTTTTTGTCTTGGCACATAAATTGAATGTTGCTCAAAATCAATCAAATTTAGTTTTTAATTGGCAAGATTATTCTCTAACTGGATCTTGGATGTATAATAACGTGTATAATGAGTGCTGGGGTGTTGAAGTTAACGGAAGTGAAATTGCAATTATTGGATCTACAAGGGGAACACATTTTTTTGACATAACCAATCCAAATAATATTAGTGAAATTGCTTTTGTTATCGGTGGAGATACTGGAGGTGTTATTATACATAGAGATTATCATGATTTTCAAGGTTATTTATACGCGGTATGTGATGAAGGTAGTTCAAGCACACTTCAAATTATTGATTTATCTTCATTGCCAAACTCTGTTAATGTAATATATGATTCAAATAATTTATTTACTACCTCTCATAATATTTTTATTGATACTGCTACTGCTAAATTGTATGCATGTGCTTCAAATAATGCTATGGATATTTATAGTTTAGATGATCCAACAAATCCAACTTTAATATATGAATACAATAATGTGGGTCACGTTCATGATGCATACGTTAGGAACGACACTGCATTTCTTAACTGCGGTTATGAAGGATTAAAAATTGTAGATTTTAATGGTCTTAATAATCAAAACCCTTCCCCTCCGGTTGAACTAGCATCATTTAGTGGATATGTAGATGCTGGATATAATCACTCGGGATGGCTAAGTGATGATGGGAAAATTTATGCTATGCAAGATGAAAATCATGGTTATGATGTAAAGTTACTTGATGTAAGTGATTTAAATAATATTAGTGTAAAATCTCATTTTAATTCTGGAATTAACTCTCAGTCGATGGCACATAATGGTATAATTAAAGATTCCTTACTGTTCATTGCATACTATCATGATGGATTGAGAGTTTTTGATATCTCCGACCCTACAAGTCCAAGTCAAATTTCCTTTTATGAAACATATCTTTGTAATGATCACAGTTCATATAAAGGAGCGTGGGGTGTGTATCCGTATTTTGAATCAGGAAATATTATTGTATCTGACATGCAATCTGGTCTTTTTGTACTTAATAATATTATTCCAAGTTGGAATTGTATCAATGATGAATGTATAAATCCTGGAAACGGAACAGGAAATTATACTTCATTAAATGATTGTGAGATATTCTGTAATATTATTCCAAGTTGGAATTGTGTAAATGGAGAATGTATTGATCCAGGAAATGGAAATGGTATTTATTCTTCACTAAATAATTGTCAAACAAATTGCATTAAAACAACTTGGAATTGCATAAGTGGGGAATGTGTTGAAAATTTTAACGGATTAGGTAATTATGCATCTCTAAATTGTTGTAAGTCTGAATGTTCAAATACCACTCATGCGCATTATGATATGTCATCAATAAACATATTTCCGAATCCAGCACAAAATAATTTTAATATTGAAATAGAAAATAACAGTGTTTTTCAACTATTTGATATTTTTGGTAAAAAAATTCTAAATGTCAATTTAAAGAATGGTAAAAATCTAATAAATATTGAATATATCAAGTCTGGTATCTATTTATATAAACTTTTGGATAATAATGATTCGAATTATACAGTCGGTAAACTAATTAAACAATAATGTCTACAAATACAAAATATGAAGCTGTAATTGGATTAGAAATCCATACTCAATTAAAAACTAAAACAAAAGCCTATTCTGGAGATGAATATATTTTTGGAGCTAAACCAAATACTAAAACATCAATTATCACTTTAGGACATCCTGGAACTCTACCAAGAAGCAATAAAAAAGTTGTTGAATATGCAGTAAAGTTTGGATTAGCAATTGGTGGAAAAATTAGAAAGATTAATCAATATGCTAGAAAAAATTATTTTTACCCTGACTTACCAAAAGGGTATCAGATTACACAGGATACAACTCCTATATGTAATGGTGGAAACATAATGATAAAAGATAAAAATGGGAAAAAGAAAAAGATTAATATCACACGACTACATATGGAGGAAGATGCAGGTAAAAATATTCATGATATTGATCCTTTTAACTCCTTAGTTGATTTAAATAGAGCTGGTGTACCATTAATTGAGTTAGTTACAGAACCAGAAATCAGTTCAGCGGATGAAGCTTATCAATTTGTATCAGAAGTTAGGAAGTTAGTTAAATATTTAGATATTTCTAATGGTAATATGGAAGAAGGTAGTTTAAGATGTGATGCAAATATTTCAATAAGAAAAAAAGGAGACATAAAATTTGGCACTAAAGTTGAAATCAAAAATATGAACTCAATCAATAATATTAAAAGAGCTATAAATTTTGAAATTAAAAGACAAACAGATTTATTAATTAATAATCAAAAAATAAAGCATGAAACAAGATCTTATGATGCTGTCTCTAATATTACAATTTCTATGAGACATAAAGAAAAGGCTAATGATTATCGATATTTTCCAGAACCAGATCTACTTCCAATTAAAATTTCTAAAGAAGATATAGAACGTATAAAAAAGAATCTACCTCCGTTGCCAAACGAATTACAAAATAAATTCTTAAATAATTTTAAACTAAATGAATATGACACTAATGTTCTTATTGAAGATAAAAATATCGCACTATACTTTAATGAGCTGTGTGAATATACTAATAATTATAAACAAGCTGCAAATTTTATCAATGGAACAGTTAAGTCATATTTAAATGAAAATGCAATTTCAATTAAAAAATTAAACATTAATCCAAAAAGAATTTCTACGATCATTAATCTTATATCAAATGGAAAAATTAGTAACTCAATAGCATCTAACAAAATTTTTCCTAAAATGTTAAAAGATACAAAAACAGCCAATGAGATTGCTATAGAAAATAATTGGATTAAAGAAAATGATACAGATATTATTCATAATTATATACAACAAGCAATTTCTAAATATCCAGAAAAGAAAGTTGAATATCAAAATGGAAAAAAAGGCTTGTTAGGATTATTTATGGGAGAGGTAATGAAACTATCAAAAGGAAAAGCAGATCCGAAATTAGCAAACAAATTATTAATATTAGAATTAGAAAAATAAATTTGGAAAAAAATAAAATATATTTTGCTTCAGACTTTCACTTAGGTTCACCTAGTTTAAAAGAAAGTCACATTAGAGAAAAAATCATAGTTAAATGGCTTGACATGATTAAAATAGATGCTCATAGTATTTATTTGTTAGGCGATATTTTTGATTTTTGGTTTGAATATAAAAAAGTTGTTCCAAAAGGTTTTATTCGATTTTTAGGAAAATTATCAGAACTAAGTGATTTAGGAATAGAAGTTCATTTTTTTGTTGGCAATCATGATTTATGGGCAAAAAATTATTTAAATAAAGAAATTGGAATTAATATTCATCATAAAAATAAAATTATTAAACTACAAAATAAAAATATTTTTCTAAGTCATGGTGATGGCCTAGGTAAAGGTAATTTTTACTTTAAATGTTTGAAATTAATATTCAAATCATCAATTTGCAATTGGCTATTTAGTCTTTTACACCCAGACCTTGCAATAAAAATTGCACATTACTGGAGTAATATGAGTAGAAAAAACAACAATGAATTTTCATATGAAAAAGATGTTTTATTTCAATATGCTAAAGAAAGAAAAAACAAAATAGATTATTTTATTTTTGGACATACTCACAATCCTATTTTACAAAAAATTGATGAAAATTGTATTTATGTAAATCTTGGAGAATGGATTAAAGGAAGACATTATGCTGTTTTAGAAAAAGGAAATATAAGCCTAAAGCAGTATAGTATTAAAGATTAATATAATTATTTATTAATTATCACCTTATCCGTTAACAAAATACTAGTGTTATTGGGATCTATAACTTGAATAAAATATATTCCTTTTTTAAGATGTATTAAATCAATATTTTCAATTTGGTAGAAATCACTAATCATTTTTCCTTCATAAATTTTATTAACTTTTTCACCTAAAATATTAGTTAAATATACTTCTATATCTTTGTCAGAAAAATTTTCCAATGTCATATTTAAACTACCTTTAGATGGATTTGGAAAAACAGTTAATTTATGTTCTCTTAAGTTATTTGATACTAATAACGAAGCTTCTTCTCCTATTTCTATATTATCAAGGAAAAAGTTATTACTATTCTCATTTGCAATATATTCAAATTTAAACCTTACATTAGGATTTTTAAGTTGTGGTTTTGTTAAAATTATTGTGCTCCACTCTTCAGGATTAGGAGAAAAACTTGTAGCGTATAAGCCAGAATTTGCTGTTTGAATAGCACTAAAAGAGCCTAACTCACAACATTCCAATGATGAGTTTGCTTTATACCAAGATTCACCACAATCGGTTGAGTACCAAACTTTAAACTCATTTTCTGGGAATGTATTTAAAGCTGCGCCAGAATAACTAAATTTGATTGCAGGTGTAGTTAGATTACTGAGATCATATGAAGATGAAATTATTTCATGAGATCCTTCAGCAAGCCTGGATCCGTCTAACTTAATTGACGCTCCACCATCTACAGCAACTCCAGTAACCCTTTGCCATGACAAATCTCTTCCTGAATTAAAATCCCAAGCATTCTCACTTACTGTATTTGTAACTACCCAATCATTTCCTAAATCTGTATCATTTTCAAAACTATACTTGTAGCTAGTTGCATTATTAATAGTTGTTGGTGAATAAACTTTTATAAAATCCTCTTTAGTTACGCTAACATTACATGTGTTTTGGTAATACGCTTCATATTTCACTTTGGTAATATAACCTCTGAAAAATGAAGAATCTTGTAAGCCAAAATATACACCTAGACTGTCTATATTAATCTCCGTTATTCCTGTAGCACCTAAACTAACAAGTTCAGCTTGTGTTCCTTGTACCATTTCTTGCGAATAGACAGAATCAATTAAAGTTGCTCCTGAAACATCAANATCTTCAAGTTTATAAGCAACAGCTTTAGTTGTTTCATTATATTCAACTGTTAATGATACATCCCAACTTCCTTCGTTCCAATTACTATAAGTTGGATTATCAGTTCCTGAATTATCAATATCACCATTGCCAAAATCCCAAACAAAAGAACTTACATTTGAAGANCCAAAAACACTTTTATTTCCTTGNAATGAAACATTTTCTCCAACACATATTGATGGTGAAGAATTTGGAAACAAATTGAAATCTGCTTTTTTAGTACAAGCAGGAGGCTTATAGCCATCATACGTTCCAGTATTTATAAGATTTTCTTCTTGCCAAATATATTCTCTGTAACCAAAACCAATTCCCTGAGGATCTGCTTCTGTCACACCTTCTAAATGCTCATTAAAAATTGCTACTTGACCCTTGGTAAACATTGTTCCTACAGCATCTGATTGATAGTCCATGTAGTTCATATACATTTCTCCTGCCCAATTCATAGAATCAGCTATACANAAACCTACATGAAAAGGGAAANTATCATTAAAACCAAAATCAAAAGTACCCTCTAAATCTTCAGGTGTATCAGCGACATTGTCAGTTCCACAAGTAGCACCTCCACAGTCCCAAGTATGACATAATCCTAACCAATGTCCAACTTCATGAGTTATTGTTGTTCCTGCAGCTAACTCTGCTGCTCGTATTACAACACCATCTGTTGACATTGAACCTGTATTTGGAAATTGAGCATAACCGTTAAGAGCAGGATTATCTGGACCCAATGAAGGCATAGATTGAACTGTCCAAATATTAAAATACTGATATGAATTCCAATAGCTCAAAGCTTTGATTTGATTTCTAGGGGCTGGCACAATTGTCTTAGAAGATTTAACTCTTACAATACCATTAGTTGGATTACCATCAGGATCAATTTTAGCTAAACGAAATTCTATATTACCAACACCTCTTACTGCTGCAAACACGTCTGGGGTTACACTTAAAAAATTCCAACCTTGACCATTAATATTTGCATTTAGCTCGTCAATTCCATTTTGAATTTGTGCTTCAGTTAGATTAGAACTTGATGTACCATCATGAATAACGTGAACAACGACAGGGATTATTTTCTTCTTGCTTGAGGCTGAATTTGACAACCTCATATTTAAAAATTTATTTTTAATTNCTTTATNTTTTTGTTCTAACTTATTATTTTTATCCTCTAAAGAATTGTAAAATTCTGGATATTTTTTCATATCTTCTTCTAAATATCCCTCATAAGTTCCACAAACTCTTTCTTGAGCAATCAAATTAGTTGTAAAAAATAANGCAAATAGAACTGAAAAAAATAAATATTTGTTTTTCATATTAATGTTAATTTAAGTTAACAAATATACATATATTCAATTTAGCAAACAAAATAAAAGCCAATAAATCAAACAAATTAAAACAGATGTTTTTCTGCATGATATGATGATCGAACTAAAGGACCACTTTCTACATGTCTAAATCCAAGTGANAAACCTTTTTGTTTCAAATATTCAAATTTTTCAGGATTAATAAATTCTACGACGGGCAAATGTTTTTTAGTTGGTTGAAGATATTGACCTAAGGTTACAATTGAAACCCCTACAGATCTTAAATCTTTCATAGATTGAATAACCTCTTCTAACTCTTCTCCTAGTCCTAACATAATTCCAGATTTAGTTTTCATCCCTCCTTCATTTAAAATTTTTAAAGTATGTAAACTTCTATCATATTTAGCCTGAATTCTAACTTTTTTAGTTAATCTTCTAACAGTCTCCAAATTGTGAGAAACAATTTCGGGAGCCGCGTCAACAATTTTTTGAATATCTTTTTCTTTTCCCTTGAAATCGGGTATTAGTGTTTCCATTGTAGTTTCAGGACATAGTTTTCTAATTTCATTNATAGTTTCTACCCAAATGCTTGCTCCTCCATCGGGCAATTCATCTCTATCAACTGAAGTAATAACCGCATGTTTTACCTTCATCAGTCTAATAGATTCTGCTACATTTTTGGGTTCATTTTTATCAACTTCCAAAGGTCGTCCTGTCATTACATTGCAAAAACCACATGAACGAGTACAAATATTTCCTAAAATCATAAAAGTAGCTGTGCCAGCACCCCAACATTCACCCATGTTTGGACAATTCCCACTTTCACAAATAGTATGAAGGGAATATTTTTTTGTTAAATCACGAACATTTTTATAAGCACTTCCAGATGGTAATTTAACTTTTAACCAAGAGGGCTTTCTATTCTTAAACTGCTTT
>PBQB01000012.1 GCA_002724895.1 Flavobacteriales bacterium | reverse complement strand
TTTCTTCTTTGTTTTCTTCTTTGTTTTCTTCTTTGTTTTCTTCTTTGTTTTCTTCTTTGTTTTCTTCTTTGTTTTCTTCTTTATTTTCTTCTTTGTTTTCTTCTTTATTTTCTTCTTTGTTTTCTTCTTTGTTTTCTTCTTTATTTTCTTCTTTGTTTTCTTCTTTGTTTTCTTCTTTGTTTTCTTCTTTGTTTTCTTCTTTGTTGTCTTCTTTATTTTCTTCTTTGTTTTCTTCTTCTTGTTGCTGTTTCTTTTTAGCTTGAGCATATGCTAAATTATATCTTGTGTCATCATCATGTGGATTGATTTTTAGAGAATTTTTATATGATTCAATCGCCTCGTCAATTTTTTGTTCAGCTAAAAGAGAGTTTCCTAAATTATGATAAATCATTGCTAATTCATTTTTGCTATCTGCATTATCTAATATAGATTCAAAAAGTGAAGAAGATTCGTCTATTCTGTTTTGTTTGTAAATAGCATTAGCTAAATTAAATGATGCTTTGAAATAATCTTGGTTTTTTTCTAATGCTTTTCGGTATTGCATTTCTGCTTCATTGTAACTGCTATCTGAATATAGTTTATTACCATCTCTAATAAATGATTCTTTACTCTGAGCTGTTGAGTTTTTATAAGCAAATATTAAAATTAAAATTAAAATAAGTTTTATTTTCATTTTTTGAATAAGTTTATTGAATTAGAAAGGTTTTTCTTTTTTGATAATATAAGATCAATAAAAAGTAAAAATAAAGTTAATGCTAAAAAGATTTGAAACCTATCTTTAAATTCAGTAAAAACCATTGTGCCAATTTCTTTTTTTTCCATTTTATTTATTTCAGAAAACAATGTTGATAATCCAACTTTGGAATTATTTGCTCTTACATAGCTTCCTTTTCCTTCAATTGCTATTTTTTGTAACAATTCTTCGTTTAGTTTACTTACAATTGTATTTCCATCATTATCTTTTCTATATCCTATTTGAATTCCAGATTTGTTATAAATAGGTATAGGTCCACCTTTACTTAGACCCATTCCTAATGTATGAACAAAGATACCTAACTTTTGAGCTTCTTTTGTTTTTTCTATTGCATTTTCATCATGATTTTCTCCATCAGTTATAATGATAATAGCTTTGCTTTGATCATTTTTCATGTCAAATGATTTTATTCCAAGATCTATAGCTTTTCCAATTTCTGTCCCTTGGTTAGGCATTATATTTGTATTTACTGTAGAAAGAAACAATTTAGCTGCTGCATAATCTGTTGTGATTGGTAATTGAATATACGCGTCCCCTGCAAATACTACAAGTCCAATTCTATCACCAGTCAATTTATCGATTAGTCTTGAAATAGCTTGTTTTGATCTTTCTAGTCGATTTGGTTTAATATCTTCAGCTAGCATGGAGTTAGATAAATCAATAGCAATAATTAAATCTACACCTTCTCTTTTTACTTCTTCCATTTTTGTGCCTATTTTAGGGTTAGATAGACCAATAATGAGAAAAGTAAAAATGAGTATAGTTAATATATGTTTTGTTAATGCTTTTCTTTTTGAATATGAACTAGTTAATTTAGAAACTAATTGTTTTTCTCCAAAAAGCTTGTAAGCCCTCTTTTTCCAATTTTCGTAAAAAATTATACCAAAGATAATTATAGGAATTCCGTATAATAAATTCAAAAGTTCTATATGCTCATATTTTAACATATTTATGGAATTCTTTTAAGGTAAGTTATATTTAACAAAAAAGCTACTATTAAAAAACATAAAGACGCTATTCCAAAAGGAAGAAATTCTTCAGATTTGTTGTTAAATTCAATTGTTTCTATTTTAGATTTTTCTAACAAATCAATATCTTCATATATTTTTTTTAAAGTTGAATTGTTTTTAGCTCTAAAATATTTGCCATCCGTTATTGTTGCAATATCCTGCAAAGTTTTTTCATCAATTTTCACCTCTACATCTTGATATTGAATTCCAAATGGAGTTTGGAAAGGATAAGGGGCAAATCCTTCTGATCCAATTCCTATTGTATAAACCCTAATTCCAAATTTTTTAGCAATTTCTGCAGCGGTAAGAGGAGCGATCGTTCCACTATTATTTACTCCATCAGTTAATAGAATAACAACTTTTGAAATAGCATTAGATTCCTTAAGTCTATTAACAGCGTTAGCCAAACCCATACCAATTGCAGTTCCATCTTCAATCATTCCACTTTTTACATCTTTAAAAAGATTAATAAGGACATTGTGGTCAGTAGTGAGTGGACATTGCGTGAAGCTCTCACCTGAAAATATTGTCAGTCCAATTCTATCGTTTATTCGTTTGCTTATGAAACTCATAGCTACATTTTTAGATGATTCAAGCCTGTTTGGTTTTAAATCTTCAGCTAACATACTGCCAGAAATATCCATAGAGATAATAATATCTATTCCCTCAGTTGTGCTTTCTTCCCATTTAGTAGATGACTGTGGTCTTGCAATTGCAATTACAAGCAAGCTAAAGGCTACTAATTTTAAATAATATGGTATGTTTTTTAATTTTGTTTTCACAGAAGTTAGACTTTGCAACGATTCTGTATTAGAGAATTCAATCGAACTTTTAATTTTTGACTTTTTAATATGATTCCATATAAGAATTATTATAGGAATTATTAACAGAATTAGTAGTTCGCTATTTACAAAAGAGAAATTATTCATTTTGATCTTTTTCTTTTGTTAGCTCCACAAATTTTATTGCTGATTCAATACTGTCAATATTTTCACTTTCTGTTGCAGGACTTTTAGCAAATTTCACTAAATCTGCTCTTTCTAGTAACTTTTGAAGATTTTTTATTTCTTCTTTTTTGATGATACTTTTTAAATTTTGAATAATTTCTTTAGTAGTAAGTTCCAATGCAATAAATTTAAATCTATTTTCAATATATCTTCTAATGATTTCAGAAATTTGAGAATGATATTCTTTTGTTTTACCTTTTTGCCATAATTTTTTTTCATTAAGATTCATAAGTGATTTTAATGCTATTATATGATTTGGAATATTAACTTTTTTAACAGTTTTTTCAACTTTATTTTTTTCCTTGAAAAAGTATTTTTTTATAAGTAAAAATAAAATTAACAATAAAATTAATATAAGAATTATTGGCCATATATCATTCCATCCAAATGGTTCTTTTATGGGAGATTTAATATCTTTAATCTTTGAAGATAGGTCAATTTTTGGTGAAGCAACATAAATTGTTAGGCTTTGAGATATTTGATCTTTTGAAAATTGTACCGGTGGTATAAAATATGTCCCACTGTCCCATGCTGTAAACAAAATTTGCTGATTAATGAACTGATCAGTAGTATCGATGTTTGTAATATTTATGATTTCTAGTCCAGCAACAATAGTATCACTAAAATTTGGCCATGTTGTTGTACTTTCTAAATTGTTGGTGATAGTTAAACTGATTTGTTGACCAATTAAGATAGTATCTTTATCTACTAATAAATTTTGTGCATTTAATTCAAATAAATTAAAAAAAATAAAAAAATAGCATATGATTTTTTTCATCTTTTGTTTGTCCTATTTTTAAAAAAACTAATTAATGGCTTGATATAATCGTTGCCAGTTTCTATATCAATTAAGTCTACACCATTTGATGGGAAAAGTATATTTATCTCCTCTGTTTTTTGTTTTTGTATTTTTTTATAGTACTCTCGAATTTTTTTATTAGATGTATCGGTATATATTATTTTTCCGGTCTCTAAATCTTTTAATCTAACCAGTCCTATATTAGGTAAAGTATGTTCTCTAGAATCATGAATTCTTAAAGCAATTATATCATGTTTTTTACTAGCTATCTTTAAAGGATTTTTAAAAGGTTTGCTAATAAAATCAGATAAAATAAAGCAAACACTTCTTTTTTTAATAACCGAATTAAAATATTTAAGTGCTTCGGCAATATTTGTTGCTTTCCCTTGAGGTTTAAATGCTATTATCTCTCTAATTATTCTTAAGATATGGCTTTTGCCTTTTTTTGGAGGTATAAATTTTTCAATTCGATCTGTGAAAAAAATAACACCAACTTTATCATTATTTTTAATTGCAGAGAAAGCTAAAATTGCAGAAACTTCTGTAGCTAATTCTCTTTTGAATTGTTTTTTAGTGCCAAAATTACCTGAGCCAGAAAGATCAATGAGAAGCATAACAGTCATTTCTCTTTCTTCCTCAAATATTTTTATATACGGCTCATTATTTCTTGCGGTAACATTCCAATCGATTAACCTTACATCGTCACCGGAACTATATTTTCGAACTTCAGAAAATGCCATCCCTTTTCCTTTAAATGCAGTATTGTATTCTCCGGCAAAAATATGATTAGAAAGACCTTTAGTTTTAATTTCTATCTTCCTCACTTTTTTTAAAAGTTCTAATGTGCTCATTTATGGAATCTCAACTGTATTTAAGATTTCAGTAATTATATCTTCAGAAGTGATGTTTTCTGCTTCTGCTTCATATGTAATACCAATTCTATGTCTTAAAACATCATGACAAAGAGCTCTCACATCTTCAGGGATTACATATCCTCTTCGTTTAATAAAAGCATATGCTTTACTTGCAGCTGCTAGACTGATACTAGCTCTAGGTGATGCCCCAAATGAAATCATATTTTTAAATTTTTCTAGGCCATACTCACTTGGATTTCTTGTTGCAAAAACTATGTCTATAATATATTTTTCAATTTTAGTGTCCATGTATATATCTTTAACTAGCTCTCTAGCTTGAATGATATTCTTTGTATTTAAAATTGTATTTGGTTCTGGAAATTCTTTTGCTAAGTTATTTCTAATAATTATTTTTTCTTCCTCCTTGTTTGGATAGTTAATAACAACTTTTAGCATAAATCTATCCACTTGAGCTTCTGGCAAGGGATATGTCCCTTCTTGCTCAACAGGATTTTGAGTAGCCATAACTAAAAAAGGTTGATCCAAACTAAATGATTCTCCTCCAATTGTAACTTGAAGTTCTTGCATTGATTCTAAAAGTGCAGATTGAACTTTTGCAGGAGCACGATTAATTTCGTCTGCCAATATAAAGTTAGCAAAAATTGGACCTTTTTTGATAGAAAAAGTTTCTTTTTTGGGGCTATAAATTTGAGTTCCTATTATATCAGCTGGAAGTAAGTCTGGGGTAAATTGTAATCTATTAAATTTAGCATCAATTGTTTTTGCTAGAGTGCTTATTGCTAGTGTTTTAGCTAATCCTGGAACACCTTCTAATAAAATATGTCCCTTTGATAGTAAAGCTACTAAGAGACGTTCGCTCATGTCTTTTTGTCCGACAATTACTTTGTCCATTTCAAGCATAAGCATGTCAATAATTGCACTTTCTTTATTTATTTTTTCATTAAGTTCCTTAATGTTAATGTCTTTATTTTGTTCTTCACTCATTTTATTTATTTTTTTGGCTAGCAAATTTAAAATCAAAAAAAAAAAAATCAAAAAATATAACGATTTTTTTTAAAAATTATTTTATAAATTATTAAATGTTTTATTTACTATCATAACTATCTTTGTGCCATGAGATTTTTTATAGATATTACATATAAAGGGACTAATTATCATGGATGGCAAATTCAACCAAATGTCCCTAGTATTCAAGAAGAAATAAATAAATCATTAAATTTAGTATTAAATCAAAAAGTAAGTGTAGTAGGAGCAGGTAGGACAGATACTGGAGTGCATGCAAGACAAATGTTTGCACATTTTGATTACAACAAAAATATTGATTTCTCAACTCTGCTTTCTAAGTTAAATGGATGTTTACCAAGAGATATTTCAATAAATAAGATATTTGAAGTAAAAAGTGATGTTCATAGTCGCTTTGATGCTTTGTCAAGAACATATAAATATTTTATTCATTATCAAAAAGACCCTTTTTGTGCAAATTCTTATTTTCTTGCAAAAAAACTTGACGTAAAATTAATGAATATGTCATGTAAGTATCTTCTTGGTGAAAAAGACTTCACATCTTTTTCAAAGAAAAATACACAAGTACACACTAATATATGTAATGTTAGGTATGCCAAATGGGAAGAGAAAAATAATAAGTTAATTTTTACAATAGAATCTAATAGATTTTTACATAATATGGTTCGTTCAATAGTAGGTACTTTAATCAAAGTTGGTCAATTAAAGATAGATTATAAATCTATTTATAATATTCTTCAAAAAAAAGACAGATCAGCAGCTGGCTTTTCTGTTCCTGCAAAAGGACTGTTTTTAACCAAAATAGAATATCCAAAATCAATACATTATGTCTAATAGTTCAAGAGGAAATATAATTGATATATCTCTCTTGAAAAGAGTGTTAAAATATACTATTCCATATAAAAATTATTTTTTTATTGCTTTGTTTACTGCAATCATACTATCTCTCTTAGGACCAATTAGACCTGTTTTAATAAATTTCACAGTTGATAATTATATTTTAATCCCTGATCCTGAAGGATTGTTAAGAATTATAATAATAATTTTCTCCTTGTTAGTAATAGAAGGAATAGTTCAATTTTTTTATATCTACTTGTCATCTTGGATAGGACAACATGTAATCCAAGATTTACGTTCTAAAATTTTTGAACATATTATTTCACTTAAAATGAGGTATTTTGATAAAACACCAATTGGTAAATTGGTGACTAGAACAATTTCTGATGTTGAAACTATTTCTGATATATTTTCTCAAGGTCTTTTAGTAATAATCGCAGAACTTTTAAAATTAGTTATCATTATATTTTTGATGTTTTACACCAATTGGCAATTAACTTTTGTTACATTATTGACAATACCAATATTAATTTTTTCAACTATTTGGTTTAAAAGAAATATTAAGAAGTCATTTCAAGATGTTAGAGATCAAGTAGCAAATTTAAATACATTTGTGCAAGAGCATTTATCAGGGATGAATATTGTCCAAATATTTAATCAAGAAGATAGAGAGTTTTTAAAGTTTAAAAAAATTAATATGAATCATAGAGATGCTCATTTAAGATCAATTTTTTATTATGCAGTTTTCTTTCCAATTGTTGAGATTTTATCTGCTACATCAATTGCTTTAATTGTTTGGTATGGTGGTCATGCAATTTTATCTGGAAAAGAGATGACAGAAGGAGAACTTATTGCTTTTATATTATTTGTTTACATGATGTTTCGACCAATTAGACAGTTAGCTGATAGATTTAATATTTTACAAATGGGCATTGTAGGTGCTGAAAGAATTTTTAAAGTTTTAGATTACAATGATAAAATTGAAGTAAAAGAAAATATATTAACAGATTTTGAAGGAGATATAGAGTTTCATGATGTTTACTTTGGTTACAATACAAAAATGTTGGTCTTAAAAAAAATTAATTTGTCTATCAAATCAAATAAAATGTTAGCCTTAGTTGGTTCTACAGGTTCAGGAAAGACATCTATTATAAATATTTTAATGAGATTTTATGATTACAGTAAAGGAGAAATTAAAATAGGGGGCACAAGTATTAGAAAGTTCAATCTAAAATATTTAAGAAGTAATATTGGTTTGATTCAACAAGAAGTCTTTTTATTTTCGGATACTATTTTTAATAATATTACATTACATGATCGTAAAATTAAAAAAGAAGATGTTGTAATTGCTGCAAAAAAAATAGGTGTTCATAATTTTATTAATTCACTACCCAATAAATATGATTATATAGTAGGTGAGCGTGGAGTTACTTTGTCTTCTGGTCAGAGACAATTAATAGCATTTTTAAGAGTTTATTTACGAAATCCAAAAATTATTATTTTAGATGAAGCAACTTCTTCAGTTGATAGTAAAACAGAATTAATGATTAAAAATGCTTTAGAGAAAGTTTCACACAAAAGGACTACTATAGTTATTGCACATCGCCTTTCAACCATAACTAATGCAGATAAGATTTTATATTTGGAACAAGGCAAGATTTTAGAAGAAGGAACACATGAGCAACTTTTAAAGAAAAAGTCATATTACCATACTTTATTTAATAAACAAAAAGAGACTTAGATTACAATTTGCTGTACTTGTTAAATCTAGCTTTTGTAGATGAATGTTAAAACTATTTTTATTTATCTCAATTTTTAGTTATTTTTGTTACATGAAGTACATCATTTATTTCTTGTTTTTTCTTCTTTTCCCAAATTCTATTTTATCACAAATAGTTATTGATAATAATGCACCTTATAACAATGCTAATTGGTTAGTCGATAATATTTTACTTGGTGGAGGAGTAGTTGCTTCTAATCACTCTTTTCAGGGAGATCCATTTCAAATTGGTTGGTTTAATGCAACTAACACTAATCTAGGTATTGATAGTGGTATTGTTTTAAGTACTGGAGATATATATTCTCTTGATCCAATAAATGGAAGTACATTTCCAGCTATAGTAAATGCAGTAACAGATCCAGATTTACTTAATGTAGCAAACTCTGTTCCTCCCTTAATTAATCAATCGTTTTCAGTAAATGCTATTTATGATGTTGCTGTCTTAGAGTTTGATTTTGTACCTACTTCTGATTCTTTAAGCTTTAGATATGTATTTGGTTCTCAAGAATATTTTGCTTACGAAAATACTCAATATAATGATGTTTTTGGTTTCTTTCTTTCAGGTCCAGGAATTTCAGGCCCTTATTCGGCTCCTGCAATTCACCCAAATGGAGCTATTAATTTAGCTATTATTCCTAATTCTAATCCACCTTTGCCAATTACAATTTCTTCTGTAAATAATGTTACACCAATCAATCAACAATACTTTGTAGATAATCAATCAGGATTAAGTGTTATTGCATCTGCTGATGGATTAACAACTGTATTAACCGCTAAAGCTCTTGTTCAATGTAATGAGACATACCATATTCGATTAGCTATCGCTGATGGATCTGATAATGCACTTGATTCATATGTTTGGCTAGAGTCTGGAAGTTTTGAATCTCCAGCTTTAAATGTAATCGACGATCTTGGAATTGATTCTACAATTATGCAAATTCCGTGTAATTCATCAATTACCTTAATCGCAGATGGAGGAATTGGAGCTTCATACCAATGGTTTGATTCAACAGCTAATCTTATTTCTACAGATTCTTTCATTGTTGCTGGAGGAGGGACTTATTGGGTTGAAGCAACTTCATTTGGATGTCCTGTAATTTCTGATACTTTAAAAATTTATGAAGATGATTCACCCTTTTTTGAGCTAGGTGTAGATTATAAAATAGATTGTAATACAACAACTCTTATTAATCCTACAGTTTCAGGTGGACAAGGAAATTATCAATATTTATGGACTGATTTAATCACTAGTGATACTTTAAGTTTTGACTCAATTATTGTTGTCTCCGAAGGCTTTTATGCTCTTGAAGTTGATGATGGAACAGGATGTTTTCATTTAGATAGTATATTAATTACAGAGTTTGATCCTCCAAACACATTAATTTCTGGAGGAGGTTCTATTTGTGATAATGGTTCTACAGTTGATATTTTTTTCAATTTTGATGGTTTAACTCCATGGGATTTAATTTTTTCAGATGGATCGACAAATTTTTCAGTTTCTGATATTCAAAGTGCTACATATACTCATACAACTAATTTTCCTGGGCAATATTCTATTCAATCAGTTGACGATGTTAACGGATGTATATCAGATATATCAAATAGTATTATTGATGTTATTGTAAATCCACTTCCTGTTGCTACAATTACACCTAGTGAATCTATTATTTATATCGGAGATGCCATTGAATTATACCCTGGTGAATATGCGTTTTATGAGTGGTATGATATAAATGATTCTTTAATAAGTACAGAACAAAATTTAAAAGTTACAGAATCAGGCTCATTTTATGTGTGGGTTCAAGATATTAATGGATGTACTGATATTTCTGAAATAGCCACTGTTAATACAGTTCCTAAAACTGAGCTTTTTGTTCCAACTGCCTTCACTCCAAATGGGGATGAGCATAATGAACTATTTTTGATTCAAGGTCTAAATATTGTAGATTATAATATTAAAATTTTTAATAGATGGGGAGAAATGGTATTTGAAAGTAATTCTATAAATAAATCATGGGATGGTTTCTATAATTCAAAAAAGGTTCAGCAAGGAACTTATTTCTGTTATATTACAATTTTAGGAGCAGATGGAAATATTTTTGAAAAGCGGTCTTTAGTACAACTAAACTATTAGAAATGAGAAAAATATTATTAATTTTTTTAGTATCATTAAATTCTTTTGCTCAAACTACTGATTGGGTAGTTTCTTTTGGGGGTCCAGCTTCAGATAAAGGAATTAGTATAGGTGTAGATTCATTAGGTTTTATCTATGGAAGTGGATTTTATAATAATGAGGCTACTTTTGGAAGTATTACATTGACAAATTCTAATTTAAGTACATTCGGAAATAATAAAGAAAATTTTGTATTCAAGATGGATTCTACGGGAAATGTTTTATGGGCAATTCCTGGTGGAAATCAATCTGGAGGGTGTTGTGACGATAGAGCTTTGGGAATGCATGTAACTCCTGGAGGTGATGTTTTTATAACTGGTACTTTTTGGAGTTCTTATTATTTAGGAGTGAGAGGAGCACCAGGAACAATAACAGTTCCAAATAACCAACGTAATGACCATGACAACTCACTTCTTGCTAAAATAGACACAGATGGTAATCCACAGTGGGTTATTGGATTTGGAGGAGATAATACCTCTGGTGGATGTCCATATCCAATTTATGATGCAGATGATCATTCTTATGATGTAGTTGTTGATAATGATGGTTTTATATATGTAACTGGTTTTTTTTCAGGTTATGATGCAGATTTTGACAATTTTACTATTACTAACCCAGAATGGGGTAATGATTGTCAGCCCATGGGATATATAGGTAAGTTAGATCCCAATGGTAATTGGCTTTGGGTTGATAAATTTGATGGAATTAAAGATCAACGAGGATCGAGAGATAATCGATTAGCAATTGATAATTACTCAAATATATATGTTGTTGGTGGTTTTCAAAATAGAGGATCTAGTCAAGTTGCTAATTATGGTCCATTTTCTTTATCTTCAAATGGAGAGTGGGATGCATTTATTTTTAAAATGGATAAAGATGGCAATTGGCTATGGGCAGAAGGATTTGGTAGTAATAAAACAGATAGAGCTAATTCAGTTGCTGTTGACATTTGTAATGATGTATATGTGACGGGTGAATATCGAAATCCTATGGTTTTTGTAGGTGCTAACGCCTCTAATGGTAGTGATACTCTTAGCCATAAACAAAAAAGAGATGTATTTATTGCTAAAATGAATAATCAAGGGGAATGGAAATGGGCAAAAAGAGCAAGAACATCAGGAACAGATAAACCTTACCAAATGGCAGTTGATAATAATAAACAGGTTTTTCTTTGTGGTACTATGAAGGGGGAGGCTACATTTAATAATGGTTTAGTAGTTGGTCCACAGATTGCTGGAGACACGACTGCATCTGCATGGGTAGCTCAGTTAGATGGTTCTACAAATACTGGTGATTGGGTATGGGCAAAACTTGCAGGATCAGATACTGATGATGATGACAGAACAGGAGCAATTTGTCCTGATGGATTTGGAAATGTTTATGCGATTGGTTTTTTTGAAGACCTTGCTAACTTTGATGGTACAATTTTAGATGCAACAGGAAGAAGAAAAGATATTTTTGTCTGGAAAATGAGTATGACACCAGGAAGTTTCACTATTAATAATACTTTTGATACAGTTTATTCTGAAGTGATGGTTTTTGATCCTTTAGATACTGGAATTGTTATAAGTTCCTCATATATAATTGATGGATGTGATACTAATTTTGTAGATTCAATTACACACAAAAGATTAGCTGTACAAATTAATTTTAATATTAATAACCCTGGATCAGCAACATTTACAATTAATGGAGTGATTCAAAATATGCCATATTCACAAAATTTTTGGTTTGGTGAGCCTGTTATTGTTCAAGCAGTTTTAGATCCTGATTGGCTTTTTAATTATTGGGGAACATATGCTAATGTTATGATGCCATCAGCAAATTCAATAAATGCATCATTTACAGCAAATTTTTCTGATTCATGTGTGTTAAATACATATTTAAAACCTCCATTATCTGCATTTATAAGTGGTTCAGATACTCTTTGTAGTAATAATCTCTCAAATGCTGAGGTTTTAGTTTCATTTAGTGGTGGTATAGAGCCTTATTCTTTTACATATGCAATTAATGGAATAAATCAACCTTCGATAACAACAACACTAAATCCATATATTATTAAACCTAAGGAAGATGGTGTTTACACGCTTTCTTTTTTTTCAGATGTAAATGAAATTGGTCCAACTTCCGGAAGTGCTTATATTATGATTCAGGATCCCCCTTTGGCTGGATTTAGTACTTTATCTGATACCCTATCTGTTTTAAATCCATCTGTTCAATTTAATGATAAATCTAGATCTTCCAATACGCTTAATGATTCAAACATGATAAATACTTGGATATGGGATTTTGGAGATAATTCATCAAAGGAGTTTGTCCAAAACCCTTTTCATTCGTATAAAGATACTGTAGGAATTTATCAAGTAAGTTTAATTGTAAAAGATATTTATGGATGTAGTGATACATTGATTAAACAACTATGGATAGCAGATCAATATTGGATGTATATACCAAATTCTTTTTCTCCAGATTATGATGGCATAAACGATTTGTTTTGCCTAGTTTACAATGGTATTAGAGAAAATACTTTTTTATTTAATATTTTTGATAGATTTTCAAATCTTGTATATTCTTCTGAAAACATTTCTGATTTAGAATGTTTTTTAAATTCAAATGGATGGGATGGTAAACATTTTAAAACTGGAAAAGAGTTGCCTATGGGTACATATATTTACGAAGTTTACTTTCAAGATAATGAAGGTTGGAAGCATCAGGATTTTGGACATTTATTTATTGTTCGTTAATAATTTAAATCAAATGAATAATTTATTTTATTATACTTATGTTTGAGAAATTAAAATTTAATAGTTTTTCATAAAATGACTAGAAAGGAAAAGATATATCAAATTATTTTTGAAGCAGACACAAAACAAGGAAAGCTGTTTGATGTTGTTCTTTTAATTGTAATTTTACTTTCTGTAATTGGAGTAATGCTAGAGAGTGTTGAGTATATTTACAAAGATTTTGGAAATATAATTTTTGCTTTTGAGTGGTTTTTTACAATACTTTTTACAATTGAATATTTTTTGCGTATATACTCAATAGATAAGCCTATTAAATACATATTTTCATTTATGGGAATAGTAGATTTGTTAGCAATTTTACCAACTTATCTTATGTTTCTTTACCCACCAATTCATTTTTTAATTGATATACGAGTAATTAGAATTATACGTGTTTTTAGAGTTTTCAAGTTGTCAAGATATTTAAGAGGAGCAAATGTTATGCTTATTGCACTAAGATCATCTAGACCTAAAATTACTGTTTTTTTACTTTTTATTGTTTTATTAGTTATTGTTTTAGGAACAATTATGTACATTATTGAAGGAATAACTTATAATACTCCTGGATTTGAAGACATACCAAATTCTATATATTGGTCAGTAATTACTTTAACAACAGTTGGATATGGAAATGTTGTGCCCGTTAGTATTTTAGGTAAATTTATTGCAACTATTATAATGTTATTAGGATACGGAATAATTGCAGTTCCTACAGGAATTGTAACTGCAGGAATTCTAAAAAATACAACAAAGAAAAAATCAAATAATATTGAATCTAACAATGAGCTTAAATCTCAAAATATAAAATTAAAGGCTAAACTAGACCAACTAAATAAAAGATTAGAAGAGCTAGAAAATCGGACTCTTTAATTTCTTAGATTTTCAACTGATTTTATTTTTTTAAATTAAAATATAAATTTTTTCTAATTGAAGTCAAACTTTAAAATTTATAGATCTTCAGCAGGTTCAGGAAAAACTCATGCTTTAGCATATAAGTATGTATTTTTATCTTTGCAACTACATAAAAATCATTTTAGAGTTGATTACTATAAAAAAATATTAGCAATTACTTTTACTAATAAGGCAGTTTCTGAAATGAAGGATAGAATTCTTGCTTTTTTATTTTCATTATCACAAAAGAAAGATGATTATGGGCTACTTAAAAATTTACAAGAAGATAGTCAATTNGACAAAGAAGTTATTTATTTAAGNTCCTCTCAAGTATATAGTCATATTCTACANAACTACAGTAGNTTTAGTATTTCTACAATTGATACGTTTACATATCGAATTGTTAAAACATTTTCTTATGACCTAGGTTTAGCATTTAATTTTGATCTTGTCATGGATGANGATCAAATAATTAATCCAGTTGTTAATTCTTTACTGTCAAATGNTTCTAAAACAGAAAAAAAAATATCTAATGTATTAGTAAATTTTACTTTAGAAAAAGTNAAGNTGGGAAAAAGTATAGATATTGAAGGCGATTTACAAGAGTTTTCAAAGCAATTATTTAAAGAAGATCTAATTAAGTATTTAGATAATAAAACCTTAGATATTGGTCAGTTTGATANTGTTAACAAATACATTCAAAACAATAAAAAAATTACAGAAGGTAAAATTAAAATTCTTTCTGATGAAGTAAAAGTTTATATGAAAACTCATTCTTTAGAAAAAAACTACTTTATCAANGGAACTTTTTATAATCATTTTGTAAATAATTTATCAGAATCAGATGATAAGAAATGGATACCAACTATTTCACTTAAAAAAAATATAGATAATGATATATGGTATCCCAAATCAAGAGCTGAAGAAATTAAATACAAAATAGATTCATCTAAGAAAGATTTAATAGTATTTTATAATAATTTAATTAAATTACTATGTGACTATAATTCATATAAAGCAATTTCAAATAATATATTTTCAATTGCTTTAATAAATGAGTTAATAAAGCATTTGAATGTTTTTAAGAAAAAAAATAATATTGAACATATTTCATCATTNAATAAAAAAATTCATGAAATAGTTTCTAATCAGACTGCATTATATATTTATGAGAGATTAGGTGAGAGATATAGTCATTTTTTAATAGATGAATTTCAAGATACATCTGTTTTACAATGGCAAAATTTATTACCATTAATAACTGATTCAATTGATTATGGTGAAAGTCTTATTGTTGGAGATGGGAAACAGTCAATATATAGATGGAGAGGTGGTGAAGTTGAACAGTTTTTAAAATTACCAGATATTCATCAATCTGAAAAATTAAGTTTTTCTAANGAATGGAAGACTAAATTAGAATACCATTATTGTGCTAATAATTTAGATGTTAATTATAGAAGTAAACAAGAAATAGTTCAATTTAATAATTTGTTTTTCGAAAAATTAAAACCTTTATTATCAACTGAATTGTCAAATATATATGATGGTCATGATCAACATTGTAATGATTCAGAACTTGGAGGATATGTTAGAATAGAACTGTTTAGTGATGATGATAACAATTATAAAGACTTAATTCTTGAAAGAATATATTTAGAAATAAATAAGTTGATAAACATTTNTAATTATTCTCTAAGTGATATTTGCATACTGTGTAATAGTAAAAAAACAGTAGGTTTAGTAGCGAAATTTTTATCGTTTAAATCAATACCAGTAATTTCAGATGAAGGTTTGTTAATTAAAAATTCTGAAAAAGTAGATTTTATTTTTTCTTTCTTATTATATATTAACAATCCAAATAATNTCATTGCTAAAAGTGCNATAGTATGCTATTTACATAAGCANATATTATTTGATATAAGTTTAAATGAGCTCACTATGAAGGCGCAAAAAGAAGATGGNTTTGCGAAAATTTTGAATAAAGCAAATATTACTTTAGATTTTAATTCTTTGTCTCATAATTCACTTTACGAACTTGTTAATCAGCTAATTATTGAATTAAATTTAAAGATGGATTCTTACTTAGAATTTTTTTTAGAAGTAATATATAAATACATTGAAAGAGAAAATAGTAGNTTATCTTTATTTATTAATTGGTGGNATGAAAATAAAGATAAAGAAGCAATTTCAATACCTGATGGAATTGATGCAATACAACTCATGACAATTCATAAATCTAAAGGATTAGCATTTAAAGTTGTAATGATTCCATTTAACTGGCAAGATGCAAGTAATAAAAATGAAATTTGGATAGATACATCTAAATATTTTGAAAACCAATTGCCATTATCACTCATTAGAACTNCTAATTATNTAAAATATTCACTNTTTAGTAAAGAATATAATAAAGAAAAAGATCTACAGTTTTTAGATAGTATGAATAAACTTTATGTTGCAATGACAAGAGCAAAAGAAAGATTATATTTATTTTCTAAAGAGTTTCCAAAAAAAGTTACAAATGATTTTGTTTTCAAAGGTTATCTAAATTCTTTTTTATATCAATTTAGTGATTCTTATCCTATAACTTATGGAAAAGAAGATTTTAAAAATATTTCTGAAAATNTGCAGAAAAAATATTTNAATGTAAAGAGNTTTACTAATAATAATTGGAAGAAACTAATTACTTTAAAAAATAGTGCAATAGAAAATAAAAGCGAAATAAATAATGAAAAATTAAAAGATTGGGGGCAGTTGTTTCATAAAGTTTTATCAAAAATTTATTATGTAGAAGATAAAGAAAAAGCTATTAACTTTTTTTGTAAAAAAGGTGAAGTTAAAAAAGGTAGTTTAGAGAAGTTGAACAAAGTAATTGATTCTTTATTTTCTGATCATAAAATTTTGAAATATTTTGATAAAAAGTGGTTAGTAAGAACTGAATGTGAAATTTTATCTGCTTCTGGAAAAATAAATATTCCTGACAGATTACTTTTTGATAAAAAATCTAAGAAAATAATTATTGTAGATTTTAAAACTGGAGAACGTAGTTCAGATCATAATAAACAAATTACTAAGTATGCTAATATTCTAGAAAGTATGGGTTATAAAGTAATTGAAAAAGTTTTGATTTATACTGAAAAACAAGATAAAATTAAATTGGTATGAAACCTTTTTTACAAAAAATTGGAGATAGACTATTAGACAAGTTTTCTAATAATATGCATAATGTGATTTTAGTTTTACCTTCAAAAAGATCTGAATTATTTTTGAAACATTATATTTCTAAAGCTGTAGATGATTCAATTTTTTTACCAAAATTTTATACAATTGAAGAATTTTTAGAATCAGTTTCTGGTCTTCATATTTTAGATAATATTTCTCTAACATTTAGGTTATATAATTCTTACCTCAAGACTCCATCTTTAAAAAATATAAATTTTGAAGATTTTCTTAATTGGAGTAATTTAATTTTATATGACTTTAATGATATTGAAAGAAGTTTAGTCAATTCAAAAGATATTTATACAAATTTAAAAAATGTAAAAGAACTTGATAGTTGGGGGGTAAAAGATTGGAGTTTTTCAAATGATTCTACCAGTGATTCACAAAAAAAATTTATTAATTTTTATGAATCATTATATGCCCTGCATACGAATTTTAATCATAGTTTATTAGCTGAGGGTGTTGCATATCAAGGTCTTTCTTATCGAATTGCAAGCGAAAAAGTTTATAAAAGTAAATTTTCTGATAAGAAAATTTGGTTTGTGGGTCTAAACGCTTTAACTAAATCGGAAGAATCTGTTATTAATTATTTTAAAGAAAAAAATATTGCAAGAATATTTTGGGATGCTGATGTTTTTTATTTTCAAAATAAATTACATGAAGCAGGTTCTTTTTTAAGAGAGCAAAGAAAAAGATGGTCAGATATTGACTTTAAATGGGTGGGTGATTTTTTTTCAAAAGAAAAAGAAAAATTTCAAATTATTGCTTGTCCAAATAATATTTCTCAAGCTAGAGCTACTGCTCAAATTATAAGTGATTTTTCACATCATGATCTTAAAAATAGTAATACGGCAATTATATTATCAGATGAATCATTACTATTGCCTGTTCTAAATAATTTACCAGAAAGTGTTAAACAGTTAAATGTTACTATGGGTAATCCATTAATCAAATCATCACTTTTTGATTTTTTAGATTTAGTAATTACTATGCAAACTAATTCTTTAGATTATAAAAATCGTAACTTTTATTATAAAGATGTAATTAATTTAATAGAGCATCCATATTTTATCAAATTAAATAAACAGGAATTCTGTGTAGAGTTTAAAAAATATATTACTAAGAATAACATAATTCATATAAATACTGATGATTTTTCAAATTTAAATTTTAGTCAAACATCAACTAATTTTCTGTTCTATTTTTGGAAAGATATTTCTGATGGTATTAATTGCTTTGAAGATTTGTTCTTATCATTAGAAAAGATATTAATTGATCGAAATGCTATTTATGAATCTGAAATTGTAAAGGCATTTTCAAAAAATATTTTTATTTTAAAGGAACTCATTGAAGATTTTAATTTTGATATAAAGCTAAAAACTTTTAGACAAATATTCAAGCAATTACTTTTTAATGAGGTAACTCCTTTTAAGGGAGAACCTTTGAAGGGAGTTCAGCTAATGGGTCTTTTGGAAACGAGAACATTAGATTTTAAAAACATTATTGTCTTAAGCGTTAATGAGGGGATTCTTCCAAAAGCTAAATCAATGGATTCCTTAATTCCATATGATTTGAGAAGATATTATAATTTGCCAACATATTCAGAAAGAGATGCTTTGTTTGCTTATCACTTTTATAGATTAATACAAAGAGCAAGCAATATTTCATTACTATATAATTCTGAAATGAAAAATTTTAATTCTGGTGAAAAAAGTAGATATATCACACAATTACTTTCCGAATATCAATCTAGTGAAATGGAACATTTAGTTTATAAAGGAGAGGGTTTTGATTCAATTAGTCCATCAAGATTGATTATTAAAAATGTGGGCCTAGAAAGTAAAATAAAACAATGGGCACTCAATGGAGTTTCTCCATCTGCAATCAGTAAATATATCAACTGTCCTATTTCTTTTTACTACTACTATTTAGCCAATATTCGTATTGAAGAAACACTAAATGAATATGCAGATGCTTCTAGTGTTGGTAGCATAATACACTCAACATTAGATCAATTTTATAATTTAGGAGTTCTTGAAAAAAAACATTTAACTGAAAATAAAAGTTTAATTTTAAATGAAATAGAAAAACAATTTAAAAATAAATTTTCAAAAGATAATAATATTAAAGGTAAAAATTATTTGCTTTTAGAAGCTACAAAAAAGCTGGTTAGTGATTTTCTGAATCTAGAATTAAAATTATTAAATAAATCCAATATGAATAAAGTAATAGTTGAAATTCTTGCTAAAGAAAAAGAACTAAATTATAACTTATTAATTGATGAGATAAATTTTAATATTAAGGGTTTAGTTGATAGAATAGATAGAGTAGGAGATTTGTATAGAATTATTGATTACAAAACTGGTTTGGTGCAATCTTCAGATTTAGTTTTTGATGATTTTAATGACCTGATAAAAAATCCAAAAAAAAATAAATCTCTTCAATTACTCATTTACTCTTACTTGTATTTAAAATCTAAACCAAATACATTGAAACAGCGAGTTGTTGCAGGAAACTTTTCATTTAGAAACATTAAAGAAGAATTTATTGTGGTTTCAAAAAGAATTTCATCTAGAGATATTAGACCTTTAAATATTAACCAGCAAAATTTGATCGAAATTGAAAACATTTTAAAATCAATACTTAGAAGTATTATTTATGATGATTTTCAACAAACTGAAGATTTCTCAAGATGCGAATGGTGTGAATACAAGCAAATTTGTAAAAGATAAATTGTACTTTTGTAAAAAGCAAAAAATATGAAGTTTTTAAAGTCATTGATTTTATTGTTTTTTATCGGAAGTCTTCTTTTTTCTCAAGAGAGAAATTGTGGTACTATGCAATACCTTGAATATAAGAAGTCAAAAGATTCTAATCTTGAACAAAGAATGTTAGAAAATGAAAATTTAATACAGAATTGGATTACAAATCAACCTGAGTCTTCTAATAACTCTATTATTACTATTCCTGTTGTTGTTCATGTTGTGTATTATAATTCAACAGAAAATATCAGTGTAGCGCAGATTCAATCACAAATAGATGTTTTAAATGAAGATTTTAGAAGATTAAATTCTGATGCTATTAACACTCCAATTCCTTTTCAAGCAATCGCAGCTGATTGTCAAATAGAATTTTGTCTTGCAACTACCGATCCCAACGGAAATCCTACGAACGGTATTACAAGAACTCAAACAAACCAATCTTCATTTAGTACTAATGATAATGTTAAATTTACCTCTTCTGGAGGTATTGACGCATGGAATACCTCTAATTATCTTAATATGTGGGTTTGTGATATTAGTGGTGGCATTTTAGGTTATGCTCAATTTCCCGGAGGAGCTTCTAGTACAGATGGTGTTGTAGTTGATTATGCATATTTTGGAAATACAGGAACAGCTACATTTCCTTTCAGTTTAGGAAGAACAGCTACTCATGAAGTTGGTCATTATTTAAATTTAAGACATATTTGGGGAGATTCTAACTGTGGTAATGATTATTGTAATGATACTCCTGTTCATTCTTCATCAAACTCAGGTTGTCCTTCATTCCCATCTCCCTCTAATTGTAGTGGTAATGGATCTCATGGAGATATGTTTATGAATTATATGGATTATACGAATGATGGTTGTATGAATTTATTTACTCAAGATCAGAAAACAAGAATGCTTGCTTCATTAAACACATTTAGATCAGGATTGATTAATAGTAATGGATGTAGTAATAATAGCTTTGGTTGTACTGATCCAAATGCAGTGAATTATGATCCAAATGCTTCAACTGATGATGGGTCTTGTTGTTTTGTTTCTGGTTGTATTGATCCTGGAGCTATAAATTATAATCAAAATGCATGTTTTGATGATGGTTCTTGTGTTGCTTCAATTTTAGGTTGTAATAATTCTATTGCTAGTAATTTTGACCCTATTGCAAATACAAATATAGCATTTGGAGGGCCAATTGATAATACTTTTGGTACGGGAGGTTATTTCACAGGAAATCAGCATTTAGTTTTTGATGCAAACAAGCAATGTGTAATAAAATCAGCAATTGTTTATGCTCAAGCAGCAAACACAATAACTTTTGAATTAAGAGATAATTTGGGAACTATAATTGAAGATACTACTTTACCTGTTGTTGCTGGTCAACAAAGGATAACTTTAGATTTTAATACCCCTATTGGTAATGACATGCAATTGGGAATTAGTTCTGCAAATTCAGGTTTATTTAGAAATAATTCTAATGTTAATTATCCATATAACATCGCCTCAGCAATCAATATAAAAAGTTCAAGTGCCTCGAGTGATCCTTATGGATATTATTACTTTTTCTATGATTTAGAAGTTGAAGCAATATGTACTGGAATTACAACTAATATCTCTGGTTGTACAGATCCTTTAGCGCAAAACTATAATTCTAGTGCTACATTAGATGATGGTTCGTGTATTTATTGTACTACAACATTACCATATACTGAAAATTTTGATTTAGGTAATTTTGGATCATGGACAAATACAGGTTCTGCTGGAAATTGGATACTAAATCAATTTAGTACACCTTCAAATAATACAGGTCCTTCAGATGATATAACTGGTGGAGGAAGCTATGTTTATGTTGAAGCCTCATCTCCTAATTATCCTTATGTAGGTCCTTTTACTCTCACTAGTGAATGCTTTGATATAAGTAGTTCTTCAAATCCTACACTAACATTTAGTTATAATATGTACGGAACTAATGTTGGAACTTTAAACCTTTACGCAAATAATATTTTGATTTGGACTTTAAGTGGAAACCAAGGGCAAGGTTGGAATTCAGTTCAGCTAGGACTTCCATTATCCTCAACACTAGTTCTTGATTTTGAAGTTATTACTGGGGCTTCTTGGAACGGTGATATTGCAATTGACAACATTGGTATCGTACAACAATTAATTAATGGTTGTACCGATCCTTTAGCTCTAAATTATAACATTAATGCCACTATTGATGATGGTTCTTGTTGTTATATTTCTGGTTGTACTGATCCTTTAGCATCAAACTATAATTCCTATGCATGTAGTAATGATGGTTCTTGTTGTTATTTTTCTGGTTGCACAGATCCTAGTGCATTAAATTATGATCCAAATGCTTGTTTTGATAATAGTTCTTGTTGTTATATTTCTGGTTGTACTGATCCTAATGCATTAAATTATGATCCTAATGCTTGTTTTGATAATAGTTCTTGTTGTTATATTTCTGGCTGTACAGATCCTAATGCATTAAATTATAATCCAAATGCTTGTTTTGATGATGGAAGTTGTCAATTTCCATGTAATACATTTTCATTACCTTTTTATGAGGATTTTGAGAATATGAATAATTTTCCACCATCTAATTGGACTGTATTAAATAATGATAATTCCTATACTTGGAATCTTTCTAATATTGGATTTAATAGTAATAAATCTATGTTTATTGAAAATTCAAATTATTCAGCAAATGGTCAAATTGATGATGTTATTTTACCTGCATTTGATTTTTCTATTTCAAATAATATCACTTTAACTTTTGATTTAGCATATACTTTATGGACTCCATTAATTTCAACTTCATGGTCTGATACTTTGCAAATTTTAATCTCTCAAGATTGTGGGATTACTTTTAATAAGATTTGGCAAAAATCTGGACAGGATTTAGTGACTTCATCCATTTCTAATAATAGTTTTTCTTGGTATCCAAGTAGTTTAAATGATTGGAGAAATGAATCCATTGATTTAAGTTCTTATATTGGAAATAGTGATATAATTATTGCTTTTAGAAATATTAACGACTATGAAAATAATTTATTTATTGATAATATAAGTATAAGTTCATATAATTTAGGCTGTACAGACCAGCTAGCTTGTAATTTTGATTCACTTGCAAACATTGATGATGGTTCCTGTACTTATTCTTCAACTAGCGTTACAGATACTACTGTTTGTGATTCGTACTCTTGGAACGGTATAACTTATACTAGTAGCGGAGTATTTATCTTTACCACTGTAAATAATTTTGGTTGTGATAGTGTAGCTACATTAAATCTTACAATTAATAATTGTACTCCAGTTGTATGTGCTGAAGATGCACCTACCAACTTAAGTGCGACGAATGTTATCCAAAACAGAGCAACAATTAACTGGGATAATATGAATTCATCAGTTTGTTTAGTTGATCAGTACAGAAT